>JAJBTC010000180.1 GCA_020861095.1 Bacteroides sp. | reverse complement strand
GAATTGGTTAACTTTTATATAAACACATTTATTAATTAAAAAAGAAACATCATGAGAAAAGTGAAATGGCTTCTATGCCTCTATGCTATTATTGGTATGGCAACAGTATGTATGGCTTCTGTAAAAGAGGATAGCCAGGGAGAAGAAAATCCGGCAATAGTGAAACTCAATTATATAGTGACCGACGAAGATGGGATTGAGATACAGGGTCTGACCATTGATCTGGCCTCTTATGTGTATTTTGCTTCGGCCTCTTTTAATGCGTGGACTCCGGAACCGGTTGCTTCTAACCTGATTATAACCGTAGAAGCACAGTTACAGTTTAATAATGGCGAACTGGATCGGAAGATGGAACTTATCATTCCACTGCCGGCAGGAAGTAATATGGTAGATAAGACATTTGATTACAATGGTGGAATGTACAATAATATACATTTGTATAAAGCTACAGTATCTCCCGTTGAGGATGCTAAATATCGTTATTCAGTAGCCTTTAGTAATTGATAGGGTGATTGAATGGATGTAGAAAAGCAAGAGGCCGTTTCAAAATAGTATGGAGATGGCCTTTTACTTCTCTCTTTTTATAACAAGACCTATTTAATAAAACAAAAAGAGCTGGCAAAAAAACCAGCTCTTTTAAGTATAGGATCGAATCTTTATCGATACGGTTTCATCTTATCTCCATCTTGGGTCTCCGGCACTGGTCACACCTTCGAATCTTCTGTCAATGATAGTGAAGTCACCATTATCCGGATCACTAAACAGATCAGTACTGTTTCCGCTGTATTTACCACCAAGCAAATCTGTTTCAAACTCATTGGCTGTCATAATGAAGTCACCAGTGATATAGGTATTTGACAGATCCGGTGTAGTGCCTGCGCGGAATGGCTTAGCTGCTGGGGCCGCACCGAAGATTGAATTCTGGATCTTTGCATTTACTGTAAATGTATTGAAATCAAACAGGATATTACTTCCACTTGGGGTATTGTAGAAGGTACATTCGTCTACAGTCAGGCTCTGTACCAGTTCGTCTCCACGGGTACTGATCACGGCACGGTCTACATTCATAATAGTTGATTTGGTAATCTGTACATTTAATATTTTAGAATCCGCATTGTCACAAGTTGCAATGGCATATCCACCTATATAATTGATCGTACAGTTGTTGTAGATCAGATTTTCAATTTCCGGTCCAGCCTGTGTACGCACGATACCACGGAAGAAACTAATGTTACATCCTTCTAGCAAAATCGTTCCTACTTTGGTGGTCGTATTGATGTTGAAGATATATCCTCCTCCGAAATTTGCACTGTTTTCATCTGCGCCTGGGGTATAGATGTTCAGATTTTCAAATTCGATCTTTTCAATTTCTCCATTATTAGTTAATCTGAAGTTTGCCTGAATAGCAAAGTTGGCATATCCATCCAATGAATATTTAGATACGAATTTCACAGATTTGTTGATTGTAACAGCATTGATGTTATAAGTTAGACCACCTTTTACAAGTACAGTTGCTTCATTCTCAAGTCCGTCCAGGAAGGCTGTTGTGATCATATCTGCTGCTTCATCATCCGGATGTTGGGTCAGGTCGTACATGTTGTCATATTCCTGAGTCGCTTTGGTGGTGAATGTCTTTTTACCGCGATAAGCTTCGTCCGCCATGGCTGTATAGGGTTGCCCTTCTGCAGGAGCGGCAGGAATAGCCCCCACATACACTTTTAGTTTATAATAGGTTTCCGGTTCCAGATCCTCAATAATGAAGTAGTTCTCTGTAACCTGAGAAATATCATAGCGTTGCAGTACACTATCTTTTGAGTTTGTCAGATCAAGTACCGTATAAGGTTCTTCCGTAGTTTCCCAACGGATGAGCACAGCATCATCGGTGATTTCACTTTCTGCTATACTTTTCAGTGAAGTCGGATAATCATCTGTAGTAATGTCACCGGGAACATAGAAATAGGATTCCATGCTTGTTCCTACTGCTTTGATACGTACATAGTATTTGGTGTCCCAGGCCAGTTGTTCTTTTTCTCCGAATACATGTTTCGGGTCAACGGCAGTTACCTCAGTTATGGTACCGGTAGCAACCGGAGTAAAATTCGTATCGTGCGCACCTAAAGAATCCCGATAAAGTTCTACATCATAACGGACTGCTTCTGCAATACCGGTTTCTATTTCTACTGTGATCAATGCCCGTCCGTCATAGGTGGTTGCGGAAAGGGAAGCAATAGGTCTGAAGAGACGATCGGCTTCCATTTTATCGTCATCGTCACATGCGGTGAAGGTAATTGTCAGAGTTGCCAGGACAAGAACACTCCATAGTTTTATATCGAATATATTTTTCATAATTGACTTTTTAAAATCATTGTAATACAAGACCATATCCATCGTTGCTAAGTACACCGTTACTTGCTACGACAATAGAGTAAGGTATGGGAAGCAGATAAGGTACCGGTTCATTTCCGGTTGTTCCTGTGTAACCCCGGTATGTCCAGTTGATATAATCTGCCGGTTCATATATTTTATTTCCATCTGCATCTTTGATATCTTCTCCTTCCTCGTCTTTTACTGTCTGCATCAGAGAAGATGTCCAGTTCAGTTTTACATAAGCACCGCTGTTTGTTTTGAGATCGTCGTATTTACTCACTGTATTGGCGGGTTTCTGGTCGTCTGTAAGTTTGGTATACAAGTCATTTGCAAATTCCAGCATTTCGGTAGCCCAACCGGTTACAGCGGAGGTGCCGTCTACCAGGGTATAATACAATTCATTGGGTAGATTTGCATATTGAGCCATAGCCGGATTATCCAACTCAATCCCTACACCTGCTTTACCCATATTTGTAAGTGCTTCTTTGGTCTCTAGGATTTTTTTACCGTACAGGTTCCAGCGTCCCAGGTCGAATTTTCTCAGACATTCGCCTCCGAATTCCCATGCACGTTCGTTTACGATGGCAGTGTGAAAATCTTCCTGCGTAGATAGGTTGTTTACATATTGCTCTACCATTCTGGTATGGTCTGCTGCGTCAAATGCTCTTCTGCGTACTTGTTTGAGCAGACTTTTTGCTTCTGTGGTAGGTCCGCCATGCAATTCATTCTCAGCTTCTGCATACAATAGCAATACGTCTGAATAGCGCATGATCGGCCAGTTGATACCTGTTGATTTGGACGAACTTGAACCCGGAGATTCTTTCAGCCACAAACGACACCATTTTACCGGATTCATCTGATTGATAGAAGCAGGCTCTTCTTTGGATTCCGTTTTATATTTAACTATTGATACGGTAGCATCACGTCTCAGGTCTCTCTGGTCGAAAGAATAATAGTAATTTCCAGGGAAACAGATATAAGTACTTCCCGATCCGTAAGACCCTCCCGCTACAGAGCGACCGATACACCAACCTACATCGCCACCTCCATTTTTTACAAAGGCTACTTCATAGAGTATATCTCCATCGTTGTTGACCGTGAATTCACACTGATCTTTAAAGATCTTGGCGAAATCTGGGCTAAGGGTATGTTTGCCACTGTTGATCAGTTTTTGCGCATATTTGATGGCTATTTCCAGGTAGTTTTTATAGTCGCTGGGGCGTTTCATTGTACCATCTTCCTGCATAGAATAGCCTGCACGGAACATAGACAGACGAACGATCAGTCCCAAAGCGAAATCACGGCTCATACGCTCAACAGTGATTCCTTCCGAAGCCCATTTCATCTCTTCCTCACAGTCAATAAGATCCTGAATCAGGTAACTGTAAATTGAATCCGTACTTACACGTGGTGTATTATTTTCTTTGTCTGCAGTAGAAGGAGTTGTGGCAAACGGTACATCTCCCCAATAGTTGCAGGCCATCCAGTACCAATAAGCTCTCAGACATTTACTTTCACCATAGAGTTGTTTCATGGTGGCGTCTCCTGCCTGATACAAAGCACTTTCTTCTATTCCTTCTATACATTGATTGGCGCGGTCAATGGCCTTGAACGTATTGTTCCAGGCATTGGTCACATCAGACCAGTTGTTACACAATCCTGCCTGCAAAGACCATACATCTCTGCGGTCTGCACCGGTAGGTGTTTCATTTACTCCGTTGGCTTCTACGTCTGTATTTTGCAGAAATACATTGGACATTCTGGACGTATATTCGTCTCTTGCCATCAACTGATATATACCCAATACCATTTTATATGCATCTTCTGTATTAGAGAAAAGATAATCTTTCTCAAAAGATGAAGGAGAGTCTACTGTCAGGAAGTCGTCACATGCTGTGAATAGGATGACTGACAATAAGCTTATTATATAAATGATTTTTTTCATTGTTTTTCTATTTTAGTGTTAGAACGTAATGTTGGCACCTATAGTCCAGGAGAAACTCTTCGGATAAGAAGAGAAGTCAACACCTGGGGTCAGGCCGGAGGTGGAAGAATTACGTACCGGTGAACTTACTTCAGGGTCATATCCTGTATAATTGGTCCAGCAATATACATTGTTCAATGTGCAATATACTCTCAACAGTTCACAGGCAAACTGACGTGTATATTTTTTTGGAATAGTGTATCCTACTGTGATGTTTTGCAGACGCAGGAAAGAGCCATCTTCAATTGCCCAGGAATAAGGTACTACATTGGCACTACCGAAAGAAAGGGGCGACCAATACTGCTTCGCATTGGCTCCTTCATTGTATGCAGCCAGATCGGCCAGGGAGGTCAGTAGTTTTCCGTTTTCATCGATATAAGAATATCGGTTGCTCTGTTTCATGAAACCAAGCAAGTTGGGATTGGTCGTACGGTATTCCTGAGAAGAAGCGATCTTGTTTGCATTATAGATCTTATTACCATACACCCAGTTGAACATCACAGACATATCAAATCCATATACGGTACCGTTCAGACCGAATCCACCAGTGTGCTTCGGAGTAGTCTTACCAATTATCTTACGGTCTTCCAGAGTGATCTTATCGTCACCATCCAGGTCTTTGAATTTAATAGCTCCCGGACGTACACCGATTCTTCCTGTAGCTACACTGGTTTCCGGAGCTACCGGTTTACCGTCAGCACCGGTTTTAAGAATGTATTCTCCGTTTTCATAGCCGGCGAAGTCGTCTGTTGTATAGTAGCCATCTGTCACAAATCCATAGATCAGTCCAATGGGTTGTCCTACAATCACGCGGTAATCATCACGACCTGTGAGGTCTGAACTTGCCCAGTCCGATCTATATTCCTGTTCCAATATTCCATCTGCCAGTTTATCTACCTTGGATTTGTTGATACCAATGTTGAAATTGGCGGAAAGGGAATAGTTCTTCTTTTCAATGATATATGCATTCAATGTAAGTTCTACTCCACGGTTAGAAGTCTGGCCCACATTTCGTTGTTGAGTCTCATATCCGGGTGCTACTACGGCACTGGTGATCAACAGGTCTTTGGTGGTATTCCAGTAGAGGTCCATATTCCCGGTGAATCTTTCATTGAATATACCGAAGTCAAGACCTAAATTACGGGTGATAGTTGTTTCCCATTTCAATTTGGGATTTGCCATGATGGAGTTTGTAGCTTCGTAATAGGGATTACTAATCTCACCTACACCATATGGTTTGCTGGTAGAGATCTTATAGTCAAGTTTGTATAGAGAATCCGCAATACGGTTATTACCTACCGAACCGTAGCTCAGACGGAATTTCAGGCTGGACAACCAATCTCTTGTGTTTTCCATAAAGGATTCTTCTGACATTCTCCATGCGAATGCGGCGGCAGGGAAATAACCCCATTGATTACCCGGAGCAAATTTACTCGAACCGTCTGCGCGGAAAGTGAAAGTAAACAGGTAACGATCGTCGAAATTGTATCCCAGCCGTCCGAAGAATGAAGCCATATTGTTGTCTGGCTTTACATACGATGTTACAGTAGAAGAACCCAGTTCACCGGAGTTCAGTCCCATATTAGCAAATATTTTTTCCGGACTCAGGTCTCTACTGAAATATTTAGCTTTCATATAGTTATTATTATCGCCGGCAGATACGATCTCTTGTCCGATCAATACATTGAAATCATGTTTTTGGGCTACCTTAAAACGGTAAGTCAATGTATTCGCTACGCGGTATTTGGTGGTATTGGTCTTTTTCCAGTCTACCACAGGCAAGTTTTGGCCTTCGTTACCAGCTACGCTGGTAGTAGGCCCCCAATAGTTTTTTTCTTCGTTGAAACCATAATCATAACCTGCTTCTACACGATACGTCAGTCCGTCGATGATATCCCAGTTGACCGCACCGTTGAAGTTTAGGCCACGGGTATTTTTTTCTTTTCCAATATTCGGCAGCCTGTTCTGCAAGGGTCATCTTGCTTTTTATATATTCGTTGTATTCATCTTCAGTCATTGATGAAGTATCTACATCAATCCCTGCTTGCAGTGTCTCTACCGGTGCTTTGCTTACAGCATCGTACGTTCTTACTTTATAAGTACCTCCGGAGGAACCCAAACCATTGGCTTCCGTATCGTTGAAACGTACGGCAAATTCCAGTTTGAGACGATTGGATATCTCGTGGGCAAGTTTGAAATTCAGATTGACACGCTGGTAATCATTATTTGCCATCAGACCTGCGTCTTTATTAAAAGTACCACTCAATGTAAAACGTGTTTTTTCACTACCACCGCTGATACTCAGGTTGTGAGAATGAGACAGTACGTCAGCTCCGAACATATCTTCCTGCCAGTCAGTACCGTCTATGTATTTATACAATTCGAGGTCTTCAAATACACCAAAGTTCTTTTCGAATTTACTGACTTCACTGTCACTGATGATTCGTGCTCTTTCATAGTTGAACAACGCAAATTCATACGGATCCAGTACTTTGGCTTTGTTACGGAATTTTTTATTCTGTACATAGCCATTGTACGAGATCTGGGTTTTTCCTGATCTTGCACTTTTAGTAGTAATAATTACTACCCCATTTGCTCCCTGAGCACCATAGATAGCGGTCGAGGAGGCATCTTTCAGTACGTCGATGGTCTGGATATCTCCCGGTGGTATGTCACCGATACTGGATACCGGAAAACCATCTACAATGTATAGGGGAGAGTTGTCCCCTGTTACAGAACCTCCACCACGTACGCGGATGATCATCTCAGCGTCCGGCGAACCGTCGGCAGTGGTGATCTGTACACCGGCCAGACGTCCGGTCAGAGCTTGAGCGGCACTGGCTACCGGTACTTTTGCCAATGTTTCTCCTCCAATGGAAGAGACCGATCCGGTAAGGTCTTTCTTTTTAGCAGTACCATATCCGATTACTACTACTTCATCCAAGGCCTGAGCATCGTCCTGCAGAGTAATGCTGTGAATCGTTTTACCTCCTACACTTACATCCAGATTTCTCATACCAATGTAAGATACAGTTAAGGTAGCATTGGAAGGAACATTGATAGAAAAGTTGCCATCGAAGTCGGTAATTGTACCGTTGCTGGCATTCCCTTTTTGCACGATAGAAGCACCAATTACCGGTTCTCCTGTACTGTCAACCACATTACCTGTTACGGTAATGTTTTGCGCGGATACGCTCAGCGTAAAAGCCGCACAGAGTGCAAGTAGCAAGATGCGCATGTTTTTCATTTTGTTAGACATTCTACGGAAATTTAAATTAATAAAAGATAAATAATGATTTGTGCTTGAGCACAGTGTTAGTTTTCGCTTATAAATGTTAAATGTTTTGTGCAAATGTATTTGTATGTAAAATATATGTTGTGGAATAATTGATTAAAGGGGCGTATTTTTTGTTATAGCAAATCTGTGAGATTTTCGTATAAAAACAAGATGAAAATGCAAAATCTTGCTGGTGTTAAGGTGGAAAATCCGGTCGATTTCTATAGGATATAAGAAGGTGTGTTATTATATAAACAATTTAGGCCAGTGAAATGTAAATCAGATCTCTTTTTGACTTATAAAGTTTAAGGACATAAGTAAAGAAGAGTTTAATTGTATAATTCTTATTGATTAAAGGTTTATATTATATCTAATTTTATTTCAGGTAGTTACCTGAGATGCTTATCTTGATGTGGAATTTGTTTTGTCTATAAAGTGTTTATACCTGATAGGTTGCGATGAAGGTATGGTGTAGAATATAATAAAAAGAAAATTGAAATATTTTTGGGTATAGCACTAATAATATATAGTAAGATTTTCAAGACATTAAAATGTGTTATTGTAAAATTATCTTGGCCTTTAACATAAACAATACAAAGTCAAAAAATCCACCCGTTTTTATTGGGATAAGGAAATTAAGCGGTTTGTTTGTACTCATTTTTAGTACAAAAATCCACTTGGGTGAGGTCGGATTTTTCAGTTTTGAGGATTTGTATTTTTATTCTAAATATAGATAAAGGGGAAAATTGAAACCGTGAAATTTACTTTTCATCTGAATGATATAACAACAGTAATATAATAACCAGTTTAGTCTTTATCTCAGATTGGTTTAGTGTAAGGTTGTATTGTATGTTTTCTATGTCAGATAATAATATACAAGGAAGAAGATATAAAATAGAAAGTTTACCTTAGGCACAGTGTTGGAAGATTCGAAGTCGTAGATGTAATTCTTATGATAATAGTTTTTATCTTAGTTCATGAATAATGAGTTTATCTTTTCTACTCTGCTGGGTTTATAAACTAAAGAGGCTGTCCAATCGAACAGCCTCTTTTCCTTATTTGTTAAGGAGTGTTTGCAATAAATTACTTATAATTATTAATCGTTGTCTTCCAAAGAAACAGTCCATCTGGGGTCTCCATAACCTCCATAGAATAATGTTTCGTTTCGTACACTTAAATTATTATTATCGGGATCTACAAACTCCGGGTCTAATTCTAAACTTCCTGGTAGTTGAGTTGTTGTAATATATTCTGTCTCAAAAATATTATTGTTTGTTGCGTTAACGACATTTGTATTCGCATTTCTTGCAAAAGTTGCTGATGTATTGGCTATAATATTTTTAGTAAATCTGACGGAGTTACCACTGTAGCGTAAGTAAAATATTCCATACCCGGAAGCAAAATCTGTTCCTCCTGAGAAACATTTATAGAATGTACAGTTTTCTATTACAGTAGTTCCTCCATTTCCTAATGTAGCGCTGTTATTATTGTCCATACGAATGAAGTCACGCCCTCCGGGAATATTGGCAAAAGTACTGTTTGTTACTGTAATGGTATAGCAAGGACCATTTCGGAAATCAATCATATCTCCTCCTGTTCCATCCATATTATAAACCATGCAGTCCTCTATTGTAATTGAATTTACCGAAGACGCGTAATTGTTATAAATAATTTGAGAAGTATAATTGGTGAGTTCACAACCTTCCAGCGTAATATCTCCGAAACGTATATCCTTATCAGGTATTAAGAATAATCTGCTATCTCCATTCCCATTAAGCACTAAGTTATTTATTGTAATATGGCTACTGTTCAACAGGTTGAAAGAGATTCCGTATATAACAGGTTTTTCCCCTGTAGTTGTTGCTGAAATTAATGATATGGATTTATCAATATCAATACTTGTATTTACCTCATGTTCTCCTGGTAACAAAGCAATGATATCTCCATCTGAAGCTCCTGTGATAGCGTCTTTAATACTTTCTCCTGGCGCAACAGAAATTCCATCGTAGTTGGTTGTAAAAGTCAGTAAACCTCTTGTCCGGGTACCATCTTCACTGAGCATGGTAGCTGTATACGTCGTGAATCCGGTCAATCCATCAATGGTTACTTCTCCGGCTACCATTTCACTGGATGTAATTGTATGGATGATACTTTGATTGCTTTCTGTGGCAATAAGAGTTATGGTAGAAAGATCTGTACCTCCTATTTCCGGTGACCAACTTAAAGTTACAAAAGTCGCTCCTAATGTTTCACTGGAAAGAGAGTTAAAGATGTTTTCCGCATCAGTCTTGAAACTGAATTCTACCCACTTAGAATCCGCGATATCTGAAGCAACGGCTTTGATCCGGCCGGAATAAGTCGTTTCTCCTTGTAATCCTTCGATAAGTAAGGGAGACTGATATTCGGTTTCTACTGTACGAGATGCTGTACCTTCAAAGTTCATATTTTCATCATCGGCAAAAAGTTCGATAACATATGCTTCAGCACCATTGATTTCTGACCACGTCAATCGCAGCGTAGTACGATTTATAACATTCACTGTCATATTATCTTCGTGTACGGAGAACAACCGGTCATAGTCTACTTCCGTGATCTCCTCCGGCGCATCGGAACAACCTGTGACAAATAGTGCCACAACAAGTCCCAATGTATAGGTTATATATGTTAATATCTTCTTCATATTATGTGTTTATCAGGAATTAATAATTGTAATCATTTACCAGCATACCATTACTGTTGTTGATAAATACCTCAAATATAGGCCAGAACTGATATTCATCCGGATCATTCAAAGCAATAGAGAGAATTTTATCGGAATCGATACGAGGTTCATCGTTTGATGTAAATCTCTGGCTGGAAGCTCTGGTATAGCCTTGATCTGTTACCAGTTCTTCTCCCTCAGTATCGGTATCGCCTATTTCCAGACCGTAGATATCGATTTCACCTGTATTTTCATCTGCAATTTTGTAGTACAGGTAATTGGGAAGATCTTCATAAGGAGCCTCACGTACAGCAAGACGTCCCATCTTTTCTTTGGCTTCTCCAATTTTTTCTCCCAGTTTTCCCCAACGGATCAAGTCTTGTTTACGTACCATTTCTCCGGTGAATTCAAAGGCGCGTTCATCTACAATAGCTTCGAAAAACCTTTCTTTACTTACAGAAATATCAGCAATGTATTGATCTACTTTTTCTGCCTGATCTGCATTTGAGAATGCACGGGCACGTACCGGATAGAAATATTCGACAGCAGCGGCAGGTCCGGAAAGTTCATTGATTGCTTCAGCCGCCATCAGATAAACATCTGCATAACGTATGTAGAGCCAATTCAGACCATCATCACTGTCTCCGGAAGCTACACGGGACATCCATTCATAGCGGTATTTACCAAAATACCAGGTATCTATATTCAGTACTTCCTGGGAAACGCCGATATCTAATGAACTGTTGCTATTCCACTGGTAAGGGATACAAGTGATGTTCCGACGGATATCCTGCGGGTCATAGTCATAATAGAATGATGGCATTGGACCGTGTACTCCACCTTGTGCTATGTTGGTATACATATTGGTCACTCTGTGGCGGATGGCATATGTATAGGCTACACGCCCCCGACCTGCAGCGAAAGGAATTTCATAGAGAGATTCTCTACCTGCTGATTTTACTTCTTCACAGAGTTCTTTGAATGTTTCTTCAAACCCTCCTAATGTACAAGTATTGCTATTGATAATATCCAGGCATTCATCACGGGCGATCGTATACATCTTTTCTACTGTAAGATCAGGATCGGTGCTTCTGCGGATAGTACCGTCGGGGCGCTGACCATATCCTGCTGCCGCAAGACACAGACGGGCACGAAGAGCTTTTACAAACGCTTTATTCATGCGCTCTACCGTAGAAGTGACAGTTGTTTCATTGGGCCAGGCAACATACTCAGCAGCCTCTTCCAGATCTGCAATAATTTGTTTATATATCACATCCCGGTCAGATTTAGCTATGTACATTGTTTCGTTAGTGATCGGTTCAAAGCGTGCAGGTATATCTCCCCAGGCCTTTAGCAGGTCGGCATAGAACAAAGCTCTGAGAGCCAATGCCTCACCGTAGATCTGTGCAAGTTCAGAATTATTTTCCAGATCGGAATAGGTTCGCATCCCTTCAATCATCAGATTGGCTCGCTCAATGGCCTGGTACATCATGGCCCATGAACCATTTTCCGTATTCATATCTGTATTTGTCGTTTCAGGGGCATAGCCCGCAAGGGTAGTACGACGGTCGGTCAGACTGCTGTAGATATAGAGTTCCGTATCTGTATTTGTTCCGTATAGTGGAATATAACGGCCTCTGTAAGAGTTTGTCTCCATAAAACTGTTGATGATCCCGTACAGGGCACCTTCTGCCAATCTGGGCGTCGTAAAAAGTATTTCGTCGTCAATAGACGATTTTACATCTGCTGTCAGCATGTCATCGCAGGAGTAAAATGCTCCACAGACAAGCGTGAATATCAGCGTATATAGTATCTTTTTCATTGTTTGATATTTATATAATTAGAAGGTAAGATTTAAACCCAGTACAAACTGGCGGCTTTTAGGATAGGCCGAATAGTCAACGCCTGGTGTCAAAGTTGTCTTACGACGGGTTGATACTTCGGGGTCCATTCCGCTGTAATTCGTCCAGCAGAAGAGATTATAACCGGTTGCATATAATCGCAGGTTCTGTATATGGACTTTAGAAAGTACGGATTTCGGGAATGTATATCCCAATGTCAGTGTGTTGAGACGTAAGAACGAACCATCTTCCACTGCCCAGGAATGAAGCATGAATTTGCCCACATAAGGTGACCACATGGTGGTATTGGCATTTAAGGCTTCCATTTCGGCACGTGTTTCCGCTATGCTTCCATCGCTATTGAGGAAGGTCCAGCGTTTGCCATCCTTCATTTCAGAAGTCATGTTCCTGAAATAGTATTTATTGGTGGATGTATATTCGATCTTGTTGGCATTATAAATGTCATTTCCATAGCTCCACGTAAAGGATGCTGACAGATCAAAATTGTAGATACGTCCGTTGATAGTGAGACCGCCGGTATGTTTGGGATTAGCATCTCCGATAATAGTCATATCAGGAGTACCATCACCATCCAGGTCCTTCAGCTTCAAAGCTCCCGGGAATAATACTCCGGTTACACCGGATGCATCTACAACACCCTCTCTTAAAGCTCCTACGGTACCGTCTTCATTCCAGTTAAAATCATCTAGTCCGTAGCGTCCTTCTGTCACATATCCATACATCTGGCCTACCCGTCCACCTACAGCTACGATGAAGTCCTGGGTAATGTCTGAATGCCAGGTGGATGATTGTGTAAAGTCTTCCATATCTCCCAGTGACTTGATCTTATTTCGGTTGAAGTTGATATTACCACTGAAACTCAGGCCATAATTCCTTTTGTCAATGGCTGTCCAGTTCAAAGAAAGCTCCAATCCTTTGTTCTGGGTTTTACCCATATTGCGGTATTGTGCTGTATAGCCACTTCCTGCTATAGGGAACTCGATCAGCAAATCGTTGGTTGTATTCAAATATATTTCAGCAGTTGCACTTAGGCGTCCTCCAAAAGTGGTGATGTCCAATCCCAGGTTGCGGGTATGTGTAGTCTCCCATTTCAGGTCCGGATTAGGCATGTATTTAGAAGCTGCCCAGTAGTTTTCCCGATCATTGATCCATACGGTAGTACCGGATTCATAGTATCTTTCAATTTGTCCCGAGGGGATATTGTTGTTACCTGCTGTACCATAGCTGAAACGGAGTTTCAAGTCATCTAACCAATTTTCGGTACGTTCCATAAACGGTTCTGAAGAAATACGCCATGCTGCGGCAGCAGACGGGAAAAAGCCCCATTTATTGCCATCACCGAATTTGCTGGAACCGTCTGCACGGAACGTAGCACTAAGGATATATTTACTTTTATAGTCATAATTCAGACGTGAGAAATATGACAACAGGATATCGTCTGGATAGGCATAATTGTCTGTAGAGATAGGAGATCCCTGAGTCGTCAGACGGAAAGCGTCTGAAGCATTAAAGGTGGTCGGGAAACCGGCAATGGTAGTTCCCAGGTCTTTTTCTTTGGTCAGGATATATTCCTGTCCCAATAATAAATTGATAGTATGTCCACTATTTTTCAGTTGATCTTTGAAATCATAGTTCAACGTATTGGTGCTACGAAGCCTTTGTCTGGATTGTCTATTGAGAACAACGGCTGGCTGATTTTGCTGGGCTTCACCTACTTGGTTCTTAACATAATATGTGGTCATTCCGTAGAAACGGTCATTTTCTCTGCGATAGTCTTCCATTCCCACTTCAGCTCTGAGTCTCAAATTATCGATAATCTCCCAATTGAAACTGGCAGACATATTGTAATTGTGACGTTTCTGTTGCTGGTCGTTATCAGCGAGATTTACTATCGGATGGTACAGACTGGAAGTATCGTCCGTATCTCCCTGATCGAGATTCGTAATTCCATCTACAGGAAAAGGAAAATAGAGAATGGCGTGTTTCAGACGGGAATCTCCACTTGATTTTTCATTCTGTTCATTCATCCCTCCTCCGTTGATGTTTGTTTTTGAATAACGTATGGAGAAATCCAGTCCTACCCTTTTGTGAGGTTTGGTATTCAATTTCAGGCTCAGGTTGTCACGTCTGAAGTTAGACATCTGCATGATAGCTTTGTCATCCATCATAGAGTAGCTGAACGCATATTTTGCTTTGTCTGTACCGCCGGTTATACTAAGATTGTGGTTGAAAGTAAATCCTGTACGACCGAAAGTGATGTCCTGATAGTCGTTGTACGGAATATCATCATACAGATCCATGTCCTGGTAATTACCAAAATAAGGAGTGTAGTACGTATCTCTGTTATCGCGTATACCGGTATATTCATATTGCCATTTAACATAGTCTGCCGGAGAGAGTACATCCAATGTTTTTGCGATTTTTTTCCAACTTACATACGCATTATAGTTTACACTGACTTTACCTTCTTTTCCGGATTTGGTCGTTACGACAATTACCCCGTTAGCACCCCGCGAACCGTAAATCGCTGTGGAAGAAGCATCTTTCAATACGTCGATGGATTCGATTTCACTGGGAGCGATATCACTTATCGTTTCTACTGGAAAACCATCTACGATCAGCAATGGGGTATTGTCACCTGTAATAGATCCACCTCCGCGTACACGGATTTTCATCTCGGCATCCGGAGAACCTTCCGTAGCGGTAATTTGTACCCCAGCCAGTTTTCCTGCCATGGCTTCTACTGCGGAGGCAACAGGAACAGATGCGATTGCATCTGCACTTACAGAGGCTACAGAACCAGTTAAGTCTTTACGTTTGGCAGTACCGTAACCAATTACAACGACTTCGTCCAGTGCCTGTGCATCGTCTTGTAACTCTACATTGATTCGGGTTTTTCCCTGAACGGGTACTTCCTGTGTACGCATCCCAATGTAGGAGAGTACCAGGGTCGCGTTTTGTTGCAGGCTTAGGGAGAAATTACCATCAAAATCGGTAATGGTACCGTTTGTGGTATTACCTTTCTCTACAACGGAAGCACCAATTACCGGTTCTCCCGTATTGTCTGTCACAGTTCCGGTGACAGTGATCACTTGCGCCGATACGCTAAGCGATATCGCCGCGAACAGGAATAGCAGCCTGGCGCGCATGTTTTTCATTTTGTTAGACATTCTTTGCATGATTATAAATTAAAAATAACTTCGATTAATAGGTGGCATACGCTTAGCCACAAGACAAAAATAGATCCATGTTTACACACGTATGTGGAATAATTGTTTTTAGAATCGTAAAATTTGTTATTGTGATGAATTGAGTATATAATCAGTAACTTACGGTACTGTTACAGCCTTAAGTTAGGCTTCCAAAGGTGTTTCTACTACTTTTCTTTGAGGTAGAAAAATTGTTTTTTCGAAGTGGCTGGAGAGGCTGAATTGCATATCGGACAGGAAATATAGAGAATATAAATATCTTCGTCAGGAATAAGTTTTGTGGTACTATTATGTGAGATTGGATTACATCATATAAGGAAGGATAAATGGATGCCGTACGTGATATGGTGACATTGTTTTCTGTAAAAGAGGTGTTTTCTTCATGGGAATAAGTCTTGGATCTTTAAGGTTGGAAGCCAATGTAAGGAATCTTCTAATTCATGGAAACTTTTGCAGAATAAATCTCCTTCAGAGATCCTATTTTCCACTTCTTTCTACGGGTTAATTCCTACATTTGTTATATTTCATGTGCATGAGTTGTATTCCGGTGTTTCGGAACAGTTGATTAAAGTATCGATTTTATATAAAGGATGATGAAAAAAATAATTGTATGTACGGTTTTGTTTTTCTGTCTGTCTGTTTCACTGGTTGCTCAGGAATTTATCCCGCTCTGGCAGGATAATATGCCCAATAGCCGGAGATTGTCTCTGACAGATAGTATCTTTAACGAGCGTATCCATCAGGTGGCTATACCCGGTATGCATGTCTTTGTGCCTTCGGGAGAGGAGAATATGGGAGCGGCAGTGCTTATTGTTCCGGGTGGGGGCTATGTGAGGTTGGCTCATTTGGTGAGTGGCTGGCAACTGGCCAAGTGGTTCAATACGTTTGGAGTGACGGCTTTTGTCCTTTCCCACCGTTTTCCGGTATCACCGGATGTGATCGTGGGCTACCAGGCCCCTTTGCAGGATGCCCAACGGGCCATGCGGCTGATCCGGTCGCGTGCTTCGGAATATGGTATTGATCCTGACCGGGTAGGAGTCATGGGAAGTTCGGCAGGCGGGCACGTGGCGGCTTGTCTTTCTACTCTGGAAGAAGATTGGGGACAGGGAGGTGACAAGGCGGACAGGTTCGGCTTCCGACCCGATTTCACCTTATTGGTCTCGCCGGTGATCTCTATGGGAGCGTATGCACACCGGGGAAGCCGGGAGAATCTGCTGGGGACCCACCCTTCGCAAGAGTTACTTGCACTCTTTTCCTGTGAGAGGCAGGTGACCTCTGATACTCCTCCTGCGTTTCTGGTACATGCGGATAATGACAACGCGGTCTCTTCGATGAACAGTGTTCTTTACTATACAGCTTTGAAGGAGCAGGGAGTGAAAAAAGCAGCCTGCATATTTTCCCGGAAGGGGAACATCGCATTTCCCTGCGTGACAATCCGGGGAGTACCCGCTCCTGGCCTTCTCTTGCGGAAGAGTGGTTGCGGGAGAATGGATTTCTGAACCGGAGTGTAGAGTAACTTCGAGGTTTTTTCTACAAGCGGGTCAGAGGCAGGATGTCTGCCGCACGCTCTACCATATGGTGTGGATGGAAACTTTCCAGTTCCGCACGCGGACGAAATCCCCAGGTGACTCCACAGACAGTGACTCCACTGTTCAGGGCGGTTTGCATATCTACTCCGGAGTCTCCTATATATAGAACTTCTTCAGATGCTATTTGTGTATGATCCAGGATTTCATGTACAATGGCCGGATCGGGTTTTACAGGGACTCCTTTCCGTTGTCCGAGGACCATTTGAAAAGGTATTGCGGGGAAGTAGTATCTGACCAGTTTTTCGGTTGCTTCCTGGTATTTGTTGGAGGCAACAGCCAGGAGAGTACCCTGCCGATGTAATCCGGAAAGTAGTTCCGGAATACCTGGGTATGGTATACTCCATTCGGTATTGTGAACGTCGTAATAGGGAACAAAAGCTTCTCGCATCCGCCGGACATTCTCATCGGTACGTTCCTTTTCAGGAAGGGCACGTTCCAGAAGCTTATTGATCCCGTTACCTACCATCAGAGGATATGCCTCTTGCGGATGAGTGGGATACCCAAGTTGGGTGAGGGCATAGTTGGTGCTTTGTGCCAGATCGGCAATGGTATTGAGCAGTGTCCCATCCAGATCGAATATGACGAGTCTTTTCATTGTTCATTGTTTGATGCGCACAAAGATACTGTTTTTGGGCATTCTGGTATTAACCCATATAAAAAATCCCGGGAAAATTGCCCGGGATTGGTCTGTTTATTTTGGGGTGATGCGGAACCAGTCGACATCTGCCCATCCACCATCGTTGGTGACGATGGCTGGCCGGGTACAGAATATACCTACTTTGGAACCGATCCATTGGCCCTCTTTGGTCTGGAAAGCATTGCCCAGTTTATGGAATTTTTTCCGTCGGCGCTGTAGCTGAATTCGCACATGACCAGCAGGTCGGTACCACCTTCGCTTTCGCGGATGCGATCGCCGTTGGCAGTGAATTGTACTTTCAGATAGACGGTATTGTCTTTCAGAGCCACAGATTCATTTGATTTTTCAGTACCTCCGCGACTGGCTTTCATACATTCTATCTGTGAGAGTACCAGGCCTTCCTCTGTATTTTCCAGCATAAGTCCGGCGTAGTCCATACCCATTACCACCAATCCAGTGCGTTCTCCTTTGTATCTCTTATCGGGAGTGAAGGTAAGTTTTGTAGTGGCGACAAAATTGTCGGCTGGGGTTTTCTGTAACAACAGGTTAGGCACGTCCCACAGGCTTTTGTAGTCTTCGGGTACAGGGTAAGAGTAGAGACGTACATATCCTTTGTCACCTGCATAATAGGCCCACTTCTCGTTGATGTTGGCATGCCATTGCCACTGCGGAGACAGGGTGTAGCCATTGAATTCGTCGCTCTCCTGTGGCGTACAGATGGGCCATGTTTTTCCTACATCGGGTTTTTTGTGGGTAAGTACGGGTTCTCCCCAGCCTTTACCGGTATCTTTACCGATCACCGGCCAATCGTTGACCCACTTCATGGGTTGCAGATGTACGATACGTCCGTAAGCGCCTACATCCTGGAAATGAAGAAACCAGTCTTCTCCGGTAGGAGTATCCACCCAGGCACCCTGATGAGGGCCATTGATGGTTGTAGATCCCTGGCGCATTACGATCTTTTCTTCGTAGGGGCCGTAGATGTCCTGCGAACGCAGTACGGTCTGCCATCCCGTAGCTACTCCACCTCCGGGGGCAAACATATAGTAGTAGCCGTTGCGTTTGTGGAATTTCGGACCTTCGATCGTCGGTTGGGTGTCGTGGCCGTCAAAAACGATAAGGGAAGGGGTAATGGCCTGTGTGGCTTCCGCATTCAGTTCGCAGATCGCCAGTACACTTTTCAGTCCGGCGCGGCTACCGGCATAGGCGTGTGCCATGTATACGCGGCCATCTTCATCCCACAAGGGGGTCGTATCTATGATCCCTTTGCCTGCTTTCACCAATACCGGTTCTGTCCAGGGACCTTGCGGAGCTGTAGCTTTCACCATGAAAGCTCCCTGATCGGGGTCTCCCCAGAAAATATAGAACTCTCCGTTGTGATGACGGATACAGGGTGCCCATACCCGGTTTCCATGCTCGGGACGTTCGGGAGTCTCTATCGGAGGGAGTGCATAAGGAACTGCGGCTCCGATGAGGGTCCAGTTGACTAAGTCTTTCGAGTGCAGGATCTGCAATCCGGGCAGAGAGTTGAAACTGGAGGAGGTCATATAGAAATCATCACCTACCCGGCAGGCATCCGGATCGGAATAGTCGGCATACAGGACGGGATTCTTATAGGTACCGTCGCCCTGATCGGATACCCAGACTTCTGATACGTAATTTTTCTGAGCTACGACCGGTAGTGTCATGAATAGGAAAAAGCCTAACGCTTGTGTCAGTTTTTTCATGGGAACATTGTTTTTACTTGGTTTTCTGTACGCAAAAATAGGTAAAAAGCCCACCTGTGACGTGTAGGAATGGTGCAAATAAGTGTAATATCTGTTCTATTCGCGTAAGGTGATCTGTACCGGATGCTCCAGTTCTTCTTTCCATGCCTTGATGTGTTCGAACCAGGCTTCCGGGGTTTTGTAACCAAATGTCTCTTTCATGGAGGTGAAGGTGGTATAGTACCGGATGTATGTCTCGCCGGGCGCTCCGATGGTATAAAGGTAATTCGGTTTGTCTTTTACCTCTTCGATCACATACCGCGCGGGGATGCAGGTGGCCAGTCCCACGGTTTCTTTGGCATATTTGATGGTATCATTTACCGGCCAGTCAGTACCCCAGCAACCGATCAGTCCTTCATGGTCCGAATAAGATACGGAGCCTTTCACGTCCTGTACTCCGGTACAGAATACCTCTTGTGCCAAGGGCTTTTCGAAGAAGGTCTCTACCAGCAGATCCCGGTGTCCGGCATAGAGTGTATAGCGGTTGATCATATTCAATTCTGATCCCTGGCATTGCCAGTCGTTGGCCTCCACCTCTACTACTGTCCTGACAGGTCCGTAGGCCAGGATCCGTTCCGTACGGGCAGCTACCGGTTCTACATGGAGGGCTTTAGTACCGTTCCATCCTTTCAGGGTACCTACGCCGCAACTGCCGCTTACCCGCAATACGTCGTCACCGAATCCGCGGGCCAGTTGTTCGTCAGTCGGGTAGAATTGGGATTCTTCGATCTCCAGACCTTTGTTGAACTTTCCGTAGGCATCTATGGTCTGCTTCTGGTCGAAGTAGAGGCGGTAGGCTACCAGTTCGGATTCAAAAGCGGGACCGTGATGATGCAACTGGTTGTAGATGTTACTGGTACCGGGAATGGTAAGGGCTTTTATCTTTACGTGTTTTCCGTTTTTGTCGCTGACCATCATCTGAGCATAGACACGAGGATCATATGATCTGTCGCTTTTTTCAGCAGAGAGAACTACACGGAAGTTCTTGCTGCCGTTGGCGGGGATGTTAGCTACGAAGGCCAGTTCGTCCGGACGACGATTGCCCGTCAGGTCGTCGAGTTGGGAAGGTATTTCTTTATCTCCGTCCCATACGGTAGCCGATTGTATGTGGAATCCGGTTTCTAGGTTTCGCAGGCAGGTCACAATGGGTTCGTCTGTCTTTTCCTTTTTCCAGTTGTTGGTAACCTCTACTGTAAAGCTCTTTTCTGTAGCCGGTTGAGCGAACATGCAGGTGCAGCAGGCGAAAAGAAGAAGGGTAATGATGTTTTTCATTTTCTATGTTTTTTGTTGTTTTCTTTATTTCTCTATTCGTGGTAAATATAGTGCTTTTGATGGTTTGTTGTTCTCTCTTTTTTGATGGAAAGAGGGAAAGAAATGATAAATCTATTTACGATTTACTGATGTACAATTGGAATAACTTTTGTTTTATTAGACACATTTTCTCTTTCTTCTTTTGTTGGTATGTGTTCCTTTTTTATAAATAGACAAAAGACCCTAAGAACAAAAGGGATACGGATATTGCGTAGATGCAAATAGGGAGATGCAAATAGGGAGATGCAAATAGGGAGACGCAAATAGGGAGACGCAAATATGCGTCTCTACAGGTGGATGACCCCCATTGGTGTATGTATGTTTCCAATGTTCTTTAGCGTTAATAATTAAATAATGGTTACGACGAAGGAATAAATCGTAAATTGTCAATCTATTCATTTGTTCCTTTCCTCGTTATCAAATATTCCGTCATTCTCTTTCCATCCGGCTTCTTCAAAAGATATACTTTGCAGGTGTGCAGGATTAAGTTGTACATACTTGATGCGCTGACGCCTCCAGGTGTAGACTATGTGTATCATTCCGTCGCTTCCCTGAATGACTGACGGGTACGAATACTGATTGATCGGAGAATCTTCCAGAACTACAGATGCGTTCCAGTGTATCCCGTCTTCGCTCAGGGCAATGTTTATGGGAGTACGTTTTTTCTGCATTCCTGCCAGCCGGCGGTAGTGATTGTATACGAGAAGGTGCCGACCATCGACCAGAGTTACGGCATCTGTTCCCGAGTTGTTGTTAGGCAATCCGGTCAGTTCCAGGGGTGTCCAGGAATCCCCATTGTCGTAACTCCAGGTCGTGGCTATGGCACCGTGATTTTGTGTACGTGAAAGGGCTTGCAGACTGCCGTTTGTATGTATCAGTATCGAGGGTTGGATAGACTGTACTGTCTCTCGTCTTCCGCTTCGTTTTATTTGATCGGTCTCTTCGATGACAGAGGCTTCGATGGGACCCACTTTTCTCCAGGTCTTTCCGTTGTCTTCAGTGATCTCGAAGTGGATCTGCCAGCCGTCTTCTCCTTCTGTGCTGCTGGGACAGATCATGCGGTTGCCGATATAAATGGGTTTGTTCTTGATCGGTCCCAGAAACCCATCGGGTAACTTCTCGGGAGTGGTCCATGTCTTTCCATGATCTGAGGAGCGGATCAGGTATCCTTCCCAGGTATATACGTCGACCCCTACTTTATAGAACAGAATGAGTTCTCCATCCGGAGCAACGGTCAGTACCGGATTCCAGCAGGCAAATTTTTCACCGTTCACTATGCCATCGGCCACCCTGACCGGTGCACTCCACTCTCCACCGATCCGGCGACTTGTCCAGATACAGCAATCGGGATTCTTCTCTTTGGTGCCTCCGAACCAGGCGGCGATCAGTCCTTCGGATGTCTCCGCAAGGGTAGAGGCATGGCTTTCAGGGAAAGAGGTCTGGGAGAAAATAAACTCATCGGCTACAATGCCCCGGCGGTCTTTACCAAGATCCATTTCTTTGGGAATGATAAAGTCATAATTTCCCGATCCGATCCGGCAAAGGGTATATCCTTCTCTGTTTTGCAGGATCTCTACCCCTTCGGCCCGCATGAGGGAATTGCCATTTTCCAGAATACGATCGGTGTGTCGGTTGGGCAGCCATAGAATGGCCGAAGAGTTAGGTGGCAAAGTCACTTGCCAGTGGTAGCGGTTTGCGTCCTGTGTCCAGTGACTATGTACTTCTCCATAAGGTGTAAGGTGTGAGGCGCGTATGTATCCGATCTCTTTCACTTCAAAAGCCGGTCGCATGTGTAGTTGGGCGAAACCGGGGGCGGCACTGCGTATCCCTGCCAGGTTTTCGTAACAGAAAGAGATCAGATCTCCCAGTTGCATTACGTGGTTGCAACTGTTCATCCATCGGTCTGCCGTATCTCCGTTCCAGAGTTCCCAGATGGTAGTGGCTCCCTGGGCAACCATGTATCCCCAGCCAGGGTAGTTGGTATGGTGTGCCAGTACATAAGCGACATCAGAGCATCCCATCCGTGCCAGTTCGCGCATGAGCCATTGCATACCGATGATCCCGGAGGAGATCGTCACCTCGCTGTAGCCTACCGTCTTGCCGATGATATTTTTCCGTGTACGTTCGATATGTTCTTCCGGGACCATATCGAAGGCTAAAGGCAACAGGTTAGAAGTTACTGTATTGTTACCGTAGTACTGAGTTTCCCGGTTCCAGAAGTTCTGGTGAAAACTCTCTTTTACTTTTTCGGCCAGCAGGTCAAACTCAGTAGCTTCGTGTTCCAGGGATTGCAGGCGGGCAAATTTACTCAGGTATTTCAGCATCTTATAGTAATAGGCGGTAGCGATCAGTGTGCCATCTGTAATGCGGGAAGAATCTTTGGCATGGATCAGTTCCGGAGACTCCGGTGGCATGCACCAGTCTCCGTAACGGTCGCGTGTGAGGATATACTCTTTGTTCATATATTCTTCACGCATGTGCCGCATCCATCGCTTCATGGCTTCGTAGTTCTTCTCGATGGGGCGCAGGTTGCCGTATTGCTCATACAGGATGTCACAGATGATCGGCAGGCTGGCGGGCCAGGTCATATTGTCGCTGTAGTAATTCCAATATACCGGTGCCACATCGGGAAGTGCTCCGTCGTCGCGCTGTGATTCGCGGATGTCATCCATCCATTTGGCATACAGAGGGCCACACTCCATCAAGAAGGTTTCTCCGAGTACCCCCATCCCCCGGTCGCCGGTCCAGGGTTGTCGCTCGTCGCGTTGCGGACAGTCAACCGGCATTCCTTTGTAATTGCCACGTATGCCCCACCAGGCATTTTTCAGTACCTGATTGAGTATGACGTTGTCCGATTCGAACGTGCCGGTCAGAGGCATATCGTCACTCACTACTTCGCCGGTGAAATGTTCCGGATCGAATGTTCCGGGATAGCCGCTGACTTCTACATACCGGAAGCCGTGATAGGTGAATCGGGGAGCCCACTCCTCTATCCCTTCTCCTTTGAGGATATAACGGTCGGTCACCAGCGCTTCGCGCAGGTTTTCCAGAGAAAGTTCCCCGTTCTCCTGAAGCAGTTCGGCAAATCTAAGCCGGACGGTATTACCTGCATGGCCTTGTACGCGGAAGCGTATCCAGCCTACCATGTTCTGCCCCATATCCAGAATGTGTCTGCCATCTTCGAGGCGGTTGGTAGCTACGGGTTTGATGCGATCTACTACCCGCATACCGGGCATCATCTGTGCCCGTAGGGAGCCGGTGGGAGGATTGGAACGGATGGCATCCATCCAGTGACTATCGTCGTACTCGGGTTCTGTCCATCCGGTGAGTTCTTTGCGCGCGTCGTACTCCTCTCCGTCGTATTCGTTGTTGCTGCGGATCGGACCATCGGCTGTCATTTTCCAGTCTGTATGGGTTGCTACAGTCTCCCGGGTGCCGTCGGTGTATTCAATGATCAGGTTCATACGTACTTTGGGATAGCCGTATGTGTTGATCTTGTATTGTTTGTAGTACTGGCGCATGGTATAGTAACGTCCGTTGCCCAGGATGATACCTATCGCGTTGTTTTCTCCTGTACGTAGGAGATCGGTAACATCGTAGCTGTTGTACAGTTGCGACCGCAGGTAATTGGTTGGTGCGGGAGCAAGTACCAGATCGCCCACCCGCTGACCGTTGAGGTACATTTCGTAGAGGCCGAGTCCGCAGATATGGACCGTTGCCTGACGGATCTCTTTTCCGATGGGAAATTCTTTGCGCAGGTAGCGGGCCGACAGGCGGGAATACTGCGACTCTTCGTCCCACGGCATGGCTTTATCGAGTCCGATCCAGCGTCCCTTCCACCGGATCTCTCCCAGAGGACCCGTTCCCCAGAAAGCTGCTTCGCTCCAGGAACTATTTCCCTGGTTGGTCGTTATTTTTACTCTCCAGTAATAGCGTTGATTGGGCTGTAGATCAGCCCCTGCGTAAGCAACCCATACCGATTGGGAGGAATTTACTTCTCCGGAATCCCAGATGTCGATCTGATCGCTGTTCAGCTTTTCCGGACTGGAAGCTACTTGTATGTGGTAGGAGGTTTGCACAATACCTCGTCCGGTCCCGGTGATGCGCCAGCTCAGCCGGGGTGTGGTGGTATCTATGCCCAGCGGGTTGGTGAGTTGTTCGGTACGCAGGTCGGTCACTGAAAGGGAAACACCCCATGCGACTTCCGTCAGGAAGAAGCACAGGGTGAGTATGGTTATGTATCTTTTCATACCTGTGAGTATGCGGAGCTATACTCCGTTATTACGATTGGAATTACATATGTATCTGTAGCACCATCCGGTATAGGTGCCTGGTTGCATTTTCACTACATCTGTAAATCAAAAATTCATCGTTGTTCCTTTGCTGTCGATCGTTTCGTAGGAGTTGCCGTCTATCCGGATGTTTTTCGAGCTTCTGACACGGAGTTCCGGTCCACCTTTTTGGGTCTCGATCCGGATGTTTTCCAGTACCACACCTTCTGCCTGACTGATCACTACTCCTTCTGCCGCGTCGGAGATCACTACGTCTTTTACAGTTACGTTGGTGATGGGCATTTCGGGCAGACCGTTGAAGAACATGGCGCGTCCCGATCCTTTGCAGTTGACATTGGAGATATGAATATCGCGGAATGCCGGAGTCTCTTCCGTTACCGGGATGGCTGGCTGTTCCTGGGCATCTTTTTCGTCATCGGTCACTTCATCGGGGGCTTTGCCTCCGTAGAAAAGGTCAAAGAGCAGGGGTTCGTTGGGAATGTCGATCATCTGTATGTTCTCGATGTAGATACCCTCTACTACACTGCCACGTCCGCGGGTACTCTTGAAGCGCAGACCTACGTCTGTTCCCAGGAAGGTACAATCGGCTACATATATATTCCTGACACCGCCCGACATTTCGCTACCTACCACGAAACCACCGTGTCCGTGCAGTACGACATTGTTGCGTGCGATCACATTTTCACAGGGGATACCTCGTTCGCGGCCGTCTTTGTCTTTACCCGATTTGATACAGATGGCATCGTCTCCGGCATCGAAAAGACAATTGATCACTAACGCGTTCCTGCAGGATTCCAGATCCAGGGCATCACCGTTCTGTGAATACCAGGGGTTAAACACTTTCACGTCGTTCAGTGTAATGTCTTCACACATCAGCGGGTGCAGACACCAGCTGGGTGAGTTCTTGAAGGTAGCTCCTTCGAGCAGTACTTTTTTGCAATTGATAAAGCTGAGCAGTACCGGACGCAGCCACGGACGGATCTCTGCCCATTCTTCGTCGGTCTCTATACCTTCCGGATTGTTGAAGTCTTTGGTTGCCAGCGCACCTTTCAGCGCACCGGGAGTCGGATACCAGATGTCATTGTCTACCACACCCCCCGACTTCACTAATTTGCTCCACTGCGAGTTTGTCATTTTGTTTTTCTTTACCGGACGCCAGCTGTCACCTGCGCCGTCGAACACTCCATACCCGGTGATGGCTATGTTTTCCGCGTTACTGGCCCACAAGGGAGACTGGCAGCGACGGGTGTTGAGCCCTTCAAAAGAGGTCTCGATGATAGGATACGCATTGAAATCGTCGGTAAAGAGTATCAGTGAGTTTGGTTCTGTATAAAGATTCACATTGCTCAGGATCTGTATCGGACCGGTGTACCAGAGTCCGGCGGGAATAATAACTTTTCCGCCCCCTTTTTCATGGACATGAGCGATGGCTTTGTTGATCGCTTCTGTATTGAGGGTGACCCCGTCACTTACGGCTCCGAAGTCGGCAATAGATACGGAATAGTCTGCAAAGGCGGGTTGTGTTACCCGGGGCATATCGAAGGGTATGTTGGTATAGACCGATTCGTCTATGGAACTGCTTGTGGATTGTGCCTGCACATTTCCGCAGTTTCCGAAGAATATAAGGGTACAGATCGTTCCCAGCAATAAGATGTTTTTTAAAAGTGTGTTCATCCGTTGGTGAATTCTTGTTGGGTTAATAATTTATATTTTTTGTTGTTATGTGATCTTTTTTATTACTGTGTGTTTCTTCTTTCAGCAGAGAAACAGAGGAAGGAGGATTCTTCAAAGGTTTATTATTTCTTCGCAAACAACTCTCCCGAGCCATCTGCGAGAAATAATAAGATTCATGTTAACCTAATTCTAACCTTAAATAAATATTATGAAAAAACCTCTTAATTATCGATTGCAAATATAGGGGAGGAGGTCTAAGAA
>JAJBTC010000170.1 GCA_020861095.1 Bacteroides sp. | reverse complement strand
GTACCTCCGTGGGGACTGACGAAATCAATTTCATACCCTGCTCCGGAGAGTATTTTCCACGGATGGGCCACTTCGGACAGGAAATAGCCTGTATGCTGGTCTGTATCTCCCAGTTTGCCGTGACTGGTCACCACGAACAGGATCTTTTTCCCTTTGTTCCGTTTTTTGAGTATAACTTTTCTTACCTTTTTGGCTATCAGACAAGTGGCACCTAACAGGGCGGCCGAAACTATGATCTTCTTCATCTTACTTTATTTTATTTATACTGTTATGCAAAGCCTGTTATTTTTTAGTTCTGGTCTTTTTATTCCCTATTCCCGAACCGTACAATGCCCATGCAATGAGCGTGGGCTGAAAAAACAGACGGACCAATCGCTTCTGATCAGTGTCCAGTCCGAACGCATCTCTGTGATGGGTATATTGGGAAATGTTGCCCGGAAATACCGCGACGAAGAAAAGGGCTGCGGCCAGTCCGGTATATTTCCGTTTCCGGGCGAGAAACATCAAAGCCAATCCCAGAGAGATCTCTGCTCCGCCGGATAATAAAACGGTCAGGTCTTTGTTCAGGGGTACCCAGTCGGGTACCTGTGCCTGGAAATCGTCACGGGCGAAAGTCAGATGGCTGGTACCGGCAAAAGTCAGGAAGGTGCCTAACAGGATTCTGGCTATGTCTTGAGAATGAGATACTTTCTTCATATGGTTATTCTTTACATACGTTCCGGAAATAGACCTGTATTTTATCCGTAATAGGTATACAGGTGTATAGAAGAACCTTGTAAAGGTAGCTAAGGTTTGTACGTGTAATTTTTATTTTGCTGAATTGCAATTTGTTAACTAACGATGGCCGGGCATGCTCTGTTACATCGTCAGAGATTCAGGGTTTGTCTGGTGATGGATAGTTAGTTGTATCTCTTTCTTTTCCGGAGGTGGGTTCTTTGATGCCAGTGTGCTATCTCAGACCGAGGGAGAAGCTATGATTTGCCCGGTTGGGCTGTAGGTAGCCATCAGGGTCTGAACAACCGGTTCATAGGTGATTCCAGATCGAGCAGGAGTTGTTTGGCGGGAAGTCCGCCCGCGTATCCGATCAGTTGCTGATTGCTACCGATGATGCGGTGGCAGGGAACGAAAACAGAGATCGCGTTCGCACCGTTGGCTGCTGCTATGGCACGTATGGCTTTGGGACGGTTCATCCGCTGCGAGAGCTCTGCGTAGGATGCTGTTTGTCCGTACGGAATGTTGAGTAATTCTCTCCATACCGCCTGCTGAAAGTCTGTACCGACAAAAAGCAGAGGAATGTCGAACGCAGTTCTTTTGTTATCGAAATATTCCTCCAGTTGAGTGATCGCTTGGGTGAGCACATCGGAGCTACTTTCGACATACTCTGCCTGTAATCCTTTCCGGATCCGTGCATCGATCTGTAACCTGCGTTTCTCGTTTTGCCAGTCGCACAGACAAAGTTTGTTGTGGTACGACCCCAGGATCATTTCTCCGCAAGGCGAGGAGTAAAATTGGATATGGATCTTGTTATCTGACATGTGTACTTGATTTGGATGGATACCTTATTCTTTTTTGTTTTTTATCTTTTTCCGTAGGTGAAATACGCAGTCTTGTCCGCATACATCTTTCTTTGTTCTCATCCTATACTCCGTGGATAAACTCTTTACTGAGGCAGCGAACAGCGGAGATACTTACATCCTACCTGTTTACCTCTTCTCTGAAATACTTCTTCTTTGACTCGGACATACATTCTTCGGTATGCTCTTGCAGGGCATGGCGTATGTCGGATAGCAGTGTTTCGGATGTGATCCTGACAGTACGGGATGGATGAAGAACAAAGATAAATATATATCACGGATAAAAGCGATAGATTGCTGAAATAGTTTTTGGGTTACCTGTTTGTATCTACATGTATACATAGAAAGGGATCTGAGAAGGGGGGTGATCGTGCCGGTATGACTCTCTTTTCTGTGAGTTCAGGTCCGGAGTCTGAAAAAAAAGGGAAAACCCTTTTCCCTTTTACGGGATTGTATTAATTTTACCTTTCCTAAAATTGTTTATTCACATTTTAAAAAAGAGTAAGGTATGAAGAAATGGGTAGTATGGGCGGTTGCCTGCGCAACGCTGTATGCTTGTAGTCCCCGGCAGGAAGCTGCTGCACCGGCGGAAGTGAACAAAGAAGAAGTGGTAGTCGAAAACATTCTGGCTCGTCGCAGTGTACGTAATTACACCGATCAGCAGGTGAGCCCGGAACAGTTGGAAACACTGATGAAATGTGCGATCAACGCTCCGAGTGCGATGAATCGTCAGCCCTGGGAGGTGCGTGTGGTACAGGATCAGGAGATCCTGGGTAAGATCAGAGCCATCAATGAAAAAACGATCTACAATGCTCCGACAGTGATTTTCATTGCTAAGGACAATACCAACAGATTCAGTGATTTCGATTGTGGGTTGCTGACACAGAATATATTGCTGTCTGCCGAATCCATGGATCTGGGTACGGTAGTTGTCGGCTCGGTTGTAAGTGTTTTTGAGCAACCCGAAGGAAAGGAAATTGTCGAAAGTCTGGGACTTCCCGAAAACTATGAAGTGGTTGTAGGGATATGCCTGGGACATAAAGCAGAAAGACCGGATGCCAAAGAGAGAAATGCGGAAAAGGTGAAATATATCCGTTGATAGGTAATCAGTAAAGAGGCTGTCTCCACATGAAAAAAGTCTATCTCTCAGACGGATCTTATGAGGAGACAGTCTCTTTGTTATACAATTGTTTTACGCTGTTGGCAAAGACTTGCATTCCTTGTTCGTTATTCTCCGGATCTTGTATCTGCTACTTTTCTTCTTTCTCTTTGAATCTGCATTCTCATTCCTCTTTTGTCTGTTCGGACTGAAATTCTTTATCGCATAGATAGATGCGTCGGTAATCTGGATCGCATCTTTTCGCGTTGGTTACCCAAAATGGTCTGATCCCGTGAAACAGCAAACTTTCCAAAGAAAGTGTTGTTTACACAAACACATCATGTGTATGTGTAAGAAGATTGCTACCAAAGAGTGATGGAGTGGAAAGAGATCACAGGTATTTTTTAGCAGAGAGGGAGAGGGGAAATGAAAAATAATATTACTTTTACTCAAAAATAGAAGGATGAAATATTGTCTGGGTTTATTCACAGTATGTATGGGTTTGTCGTGCTCTTCCGGGCAGACTACCGGGAAGGATATGGATCGTAAAGAAGCGGAAACTGCGATCAATGATCTTACGGAGAATACAAATATCACCCTGGAAATTGTTCCGCAAAGCTATTCCGGGGTGCCCGGTCAGATCCATCTGTTGATAACCAACCATACCACGTCTGTACTGGAGTATGGGGCGGGCTATCAGGTGGAGAAGTATGATCCGGAAGCAGAGGAGTGGCAGCATATGGATTTTTTTGATCATGTAGCGGTTATATCTATTATGTATATGTTGCCCGCGGGTGAGTCCGGATCTTATGCTATCAGTCTTTTCCCGGATCAGGTAGATTATGAAGCCGGTAGATACCGGGTGAAAAAGCAGATCTATACAGGAGAGGAGAGTGTGGAGTTGTATGCTGAGTTTATCATAGAATAACCTGCTACCGTTCATAGGGATCGGTGGCTATGGGATGCCGGGCAGACGTTGGTCAACCGCAGATCCGTATAGTCGGCCGGGCTGTCGGTGAAGTTAATAAAGAAACGCACATCCTCTGAACAGAATCTAAATAACCCCAACAATCTTTATTTTTAGTCAAAATCTTTCATTTTTAAGAGTTATATACTTCCGGCTCCTTTATTTTGTTATAACGGGATGAAAATAGATCTCTGATGTATAATA
>JAJBTC010000051.1 GCA_020861095.1 Bacteroides sp. | reverse complement strand
TTCCCGGACTGGTGGTGCCGCGACCTTGGCAATCCGAATCCGACCGATGAAGAGGTCGCTTTCTGGATGGAGGTGTGGGAAACCCACCGGAAAGTTGTGTCGCATGCGTCCAAACCGAAAACCGAGAAACAGGTGCGCAAGTGGCTGTCTGATCCGTATTCCGATTCCGCAGAGTATAAATTGTGGGGAAACGGGATTTCTTTGCCCATAGGTTTTTTCGTCTTAAGTGGCATCAAATGGGCGGCAGAGAGCGATTTTTATTAATTTTTGAGCCGATAAAAACCGCATGGTACAACCTTCTATCATAGCAGTAATATGCTCAAAAGTAAGACCTTACTTTTCCACGACTGCTGTGTATAATAGAACGTGTACCAGTGGCACACGAATTACAGTCGTGGAGGTAAGGCACTATGCGTAAAAGTATAAGCGAAGAGTTTCAAATGAGTGCAATCAACAATCCGGGCACAGTTTTGGTAGCGTCCCTTGTAGAAGAAGCCACTGCATTTCTTCAATCCCGAGGGGACTATTGTGAGCGCGAGGTGAGTTACATCAGTGGGACATGGCGTCAGTTCAGTGAGTACTGTGAGTCCAAAGGTTTTAAGTCGTATCTCCCTGAATGCAGGGAAAGCTTTATTCAGAGTCTTTCCTCCTGTACGCCACCTTTCAAGCAGAGGACCATTAAGCGCAAGGAAGGCAATCTAAAAATGCTTGATCTTTATTCCAGAAATGGAACCTGGGAGAAGGGCGCATTGAACCCTAAACCTAATCTTTCGGAAGAATTCTCTGGCTTTATTTCTTCACAGGATATTTCTTTGGAAAAACGTCACTATTCAGAGGCTTCCCGTGAAACCATTCGTAAACAATCATATGTTGTACTGAACTATTTTCAAGAGAATGGAATTTGTCAGTTTACAGATATAACTGCCGACAGCATTTCTGCATACGCAGCCTCCCTACTGGGGCACGCAAAAAGCACAGTACGTGGAGAACTTAGCCGAATCAGGCAGATTTTGCATAATGCGTATCTGCTGGAATACACTCAAGAAGATCTTTCTGCCTTTGTCCCAACGTATAGTCTTGGTCAGCCCCAAAGCAAGGTGAAGATCTGGGAATCGGCTGAGATAGACAAAGTTTTGGATACCGTGGATCGTTCAAATCCTAAGGGGTTACGGGATGCTGCCTATATCACTATCGCATCGGAACTAGGAATGCGCAGCAAGGATATTGCTGACCTTAAACTGTCAGACTTTGACTGGGAAGCTTGTTCTGTATCATTTAGTCAGAGCAAAACAGGAAAAGCGAATCCACTCCCACTCAACGAGAAAACTGGCAGGGCAATCATTGACTATCTAAGAGTAAGGCCCGATACCGACTGCGAATATTTGTTTGTGAATATGAACCCTCCGTATGGTAAAATGAAGTCCTTTAATACAGCGTTTGACAAGTATGTGAAGCGCTCTGGGGTTACCGTTCCAGCAGATGCGCATCATAATCTCCATTCTCTCCGCGCCACTGTTGCGACCAGGCTTCTGGAGATGGGCGTTTCCCCTGATGACATTGTTTCCATCTTAGGGCATTCGGATCGAGAGTCTCTTCACAACTATATCCGTATGGATATTGAGCATCTTCGCCATTGTGCGCTTACCTTTGAGGATGGTGAGTTTATATGAGCCGTGTTTATAAATATACTAGCGGTTTATCCTCGCAAATACAGTCCTTCATTGATGAAAAACGCGCTCTTGGCTGCAAATATGAGAAAGAGGCCAAAGTTTTCTATGAAATGGACAGGTTTCTTGTTGCAGAAGGAGTGGTAACCCCTGTCCTCTCACAGAATACTGTTGAAAAGTGGGTAAGTAAGCGTCCGAATGAGAAACGTAAAAATCAGCGTTGGCGATTAAACTTTACCAAGCGTTTCGTATCATACCTTCTACTTCATCAGTATGAGGCGTATTATCCGGAGTACAAAATTTCATCCAGTGACGATAAATGCTTTGTACCATATATTTTCACCAATAAGGAAATCGGTGATATTATAGCGTACTTCAATAGTATGGAACCGAGCAGGCAATATCCAAATGGACATATAGTCATTCCCATGTTATTTCTCACACTTATATGTTGTGGGCTACGAGCCGGCGAAGCTTCTACGCTAAAAGTGAAGGATGTAGATGTTAAAAACGGAATCCTTACAATCAGAAATGCCAAGCATGGGAAAAGCCGCCGGATCCCTGTCTCCGAGGGAATGCGTCTCAAGTATGCAGAATACTATAAGAAGCTCCATGTAGATAGTGACACCGAAGATTATTTCTTCCCGAATGCACGGGGCAACTGTCACCACACCAATGTCCTCCAGAGTAGGTTCAGGGAGGCCTTATGGCACTGCGGAATTCCGTATAGAGGGCGTGGTTACGGTCCCAGAGTTCATGATCTCCGCCACACTTTTGCGGTTCGATCCATGCAGAAAATCCGGAATGAAAAGGGAAGCAACCTTATCGCACTTCCTTATTTGTCCATTTACCTGGGTCACTGTAACATGAATAAGACTCAGTATTATTTGCACCTTGTTGCTGATGCGTTTCCGGAATTGGTTGAAAAGCAGCAGGCTTACCTTGGCGATACAATACCCACATGGGAGGTTCCAGAATGAAATCACCGAATTTTTCAAAGTATTTAACAGAATTCCTTGAACATTATTTGCCCGAATTAAAAAATGCCAGCGAGAGCACTCTGGCAACCTACAGCGACACTTTTCGCTTTTTTCTGACCTACTGTCAAGATGTGGAGTCCATCAAGATAGAGAAAATGTCGGTGAGTGATCTCAATGCCGGACTTGTTGAAAGATATCTCCGGTGGATGGAAGAAAGCCAGGGAAACAGCATAGCAACTCGCAATAATCGGCTAGCTACAATCCATTCTTTTGTCAGGTATTTACAACCCAGAGAGCCAAAGCAACTGCTTAATTTTCAGCAGATACTGGCAATTCCAACGAAGAAAGCACCCCAGAAAACCGTTCAGCCTCTTTCAAAAGAAGCAGTCGGTATCCTACTTCGTCAGCCGGATACATCTACATTAAAAGGAAGACGAGATGCCACCATTTTATGCGTGTTGTATGATACCGCTGCTAGGGTGTCGGAAATTTGCAGTCTTCGCATCGAAGATGTGCGGTTTGAGAATCCACCACATATCCGTATAACCGGGAAAGGAATGAAAGTCCGCACAGTTCCTATTTTGCCAGAGACAGCAAAAAACCTAAAAAGCTACCTCATTGAAACACATCGGCTTAGGTCTGAATGCTATCATATGCCACTTTTTCTAAACCGAGATGGTGAAGCATTTACCCGTTCAGGTATTAGATATATTTTGAACAAGTATGTCAGAATGGCTCACGAGGTTGATGGATCAATTCCGGAAAGTTTGAATCCGCACCGTATTAGGCATACCAAAGCAATGCATTTGTATGAGGCTGTCGATGATCTAATCGATGTACGTGATTTTCTTGGTCATGCAGATATTAAAACCACAAGTATCTACGCCAGATCCAGTCTCGCAAAAAAGAAGCGTGCTATGGAGAAAATTTCAGATTCTCCTGTGCCTGAACTTGCTTCATGGCAACAAGATAAAAACACACTTGAGTGGCTCAAAAACTTTGGACGTAAAAAATAATTATAACGAAGGAAAGAAGATTGTTAGCAGACCAGGATTATTCTTGGTCTGCCTTTTTGATGGAGCATCACTGCCATCTTCATCACACACAGCGAAGACAGCCGGTTTTTATTTGCTCATTTTCTTTGGCGTGTCCTTGTTATAAGCCCATACAATCCCACTTAAGACGAAAAAACCTATGGGCAAAGAAAT
>JAJBTC010000041.1 GCA_020861095.1 Bacteroides sp. | reverse complement strand
GAGCGTTAGACTGGCAGTCTAAAGGTGACCGGTTCGAGTCCGGTATTCTCCACTTGTTAACAGATATTTAGAATTAAGGGTGCATCCCACAGGATGCACCCTTTCCTGTTTTGTAGCAATATCAACGCTTTTAATTTTTTATTGCTGAGAAGATTTTAAATCTTTTTAAAGATTGAATGTAGGTAATAACTATTTGTAGGGAAAAAAATGGCAACGTATAGGGTATTTCAAAAAGCAATCAATAAAAAAGGGGAAGCTCCTATTTATATCAGTTTTTATATTAATAGAGAAAAGGTCGAAGTTCCTACTAAAATTAGTATTTCCCCCAGTGATTTTGATAAAGAAAAAGAAGTGATAAAACTATCTTGTGAATTTGCCAAGGATAAGAATCTTATTATATCTAATATTAAATCTGCGATAAATGATATTTTGGTAAGATATAGACTTCGGAATGAATCTATATCTGTGACAACTTTCTGGCAGGAATATCGTAATCCCAGGCAATATAAAAGTTTCTTTGATTTTTGTTTGGCTTATCAACGATTAAGATTTCAGGAGATAACCGTCTCTACTCAAAAAAAACATAAGGCCTGTCTGGGGAATCTCCGGGATTTCAAAGAAATTATTTACTTTGATGAACTAACTCCTGAGTTTTTTCGCCGTTTTGTTCTTTATTTAAGAAATCGCCGGGGGAATGCAGAAGTCACAATAAAAACCATAGGCATCATTTCTATATATTTAAATGAGGCGGTTAGAAAAGAACTTATAAAAGAAAATCCTATCCATGGATTAAGATTACGAGGATGCCAGGAGACCACTGCCGTTGCTTTAGAAGAAGAAGAATTAAACCGTTTGGTAGAGTTGTATAAAACAGGATCTCTTTATGGTTCTCAATATAAATCCCTAGAGTTTTTCCTCTTTTTGTGTTTTAGTTCCCTCCATATTGCAGATGCCAAAGCCTTAGATATATCGCAGATTGGTGAAAAAGAGTTTTCATATATACGAGCAAAAATGTTAAATATTCGTCCAAGAGTGGTGCGTGTTCCTATATCTGAACCACTTAGAATATTAATCGATAAACAAAAAGGGAATCGAAAAAGTGGACTTTTGTGGGATGAGATTCTTTCCGATCAGAAAATTAATAAACATCTTAAAACGATTGCTGAATTGGCTGGGATCGAAAAAAAATTATCTGCCAAGGTTGGCAGGCATACTTTCGCTACTATATTCTTACGTAAAACAAAAGATTTGAATGCCCTCAAAGATATTATGGGGCATTCAAACATAAAACAGACTTTAGTGTATGCACATGTCCTGGATCAAGATAGAAAAATGGGAGTCCAAATATTTAATACATTCTCATTGTAAATCAATTATTTATATTAAATTTATTTCTTTTCAGAGGCATACTTTTAAGTACCTACTTTCTATAAATAATATCATTAAAAGCTACTGTCACTGGTGCTTTTTCAATCGTCCAGGTTACTCCATCAAAGGATGTTATAATTGAAAAAGTACCACCTATTGCGACGAATTTACCATCTCCATAGGTAATTCCAAAAATTGCACTTGATATACCTGTAGATCTTTGGGTCCAGATAACTCCATCAGGAGATGTTAAAGCTGATCCATTATCTAATACTGCAACAAATAGGCCCTTCCCATAAGTCACATCACGAATATTTGTTGATAGATTAGTATCCCTATGTACCCAATTAATTCCATCTGATGAAGTAAATATATTTCCATAATAGCCTACAGCGACAAATAAATTATTCCGATATTCTATATTAAAAAAAGAATAAGAAGAGGTCGCAATTTCCCAATTACATCCGTTAGCAGAGGTGAAAATTCCACCTCCAACTCCTACAAATTGATTATTCCCATAAACTATATCAGTAAAAGTAAGATTTATTCCCGATGATTCTACACTCCATGTTATTCCATCTGACGAAGTAATAACAGTACCAAAAACACCAGCTGCAATAAATAATCCATTACCATAAGTTACCGCTAATAGATTAGTGGTAATTGGGGATGATTGTCTTGTCCATATTTGTCCATCCGAAGAAGTAAGAATAACTCCATTCTCTCCTACCGCAACAAACAAATTATGATTACACACTACACTTTGCAGTTTTATAGTAACAGGAGTATCTACATTTGTCCATGTAATTCCATCAGGGGAAGTTATAATATAACCCGTATTTCCGACTGCCACATACAGGCTTTTTTTCTATCCCATGAACCTGCTTCTCATAACCCAACTCCTTTCAGAAGTGGGTTAATTTCCTGATTTATAAGGAGGTTACCCCCCCCCCGCTAACTTTTATTAACAATTCGGTTTTCATAATTCTGTCGGTGTTAAAGTGAATTTTAATTGTTCCAGATAGCCCAGGGTGTGATCATAACTGGTCACTGCCTCACTTGTCTCCAGGCGGGAAACATTTAGTTTGTGCATTTCGGTTACGATGGTGGCTTTGTCTGCGTATCGTTGGATCCGGGCCAGCATGATCTTTGCTTCCTGAAGGGAGAGATTGGCAACCATGCCGGCAATTGAGATGGTAATTTCTGTTTCACCAAGCAATTCGGCAGATTCAATACTGTTTTTGTAATTGGAACGGATATCAGGAGTTAACCAGGCAGAAACACCATTAACCAGGAAACTGTTCACTGCTTCACTGGAATCATACTGGTCAATTTCCATGACCTTTGCCTGGATCATCTCTTCCAGTGTTCGTTCCGGTACTGGGTTTAATTCCATACTGAGGACTTCCACCGGGGAGGCTCCGGGATTGTCTTTGCGGAACTTTATCTGTTTTTTACTTAAGGGGATGTAAGCCCCGTTTTGATACTCTTCAAGGGTAGTGCCTACCTTGTAGTTATCTCCCAGCTCCCCACTTTCATAGAAGCCTATGTTTTTTTGAATGTATTGCATAGTTTTAATTATTAACCTTTGACAAGCCTTAATGAAAATCCATTTGTTATAGTCCAGGTATTTAAAATACTGGCCTTATTATTATAGAAGTAAAGAAAATACGCCTGTGTTTGACTACTCATATCACCACAACAATAATGCCCAAATGAACCTTGGTAAACCCCATTAATACCCGGCCAATAGTATCCTGCTCCTAGTAAGAAAATAGACCTTTCACTTTGGGATTTAAGGGAATGATCATGTCCAAACCACATACCTCCTAAGCCGGTATCATAAGTATGCCCTAAACTTAATAGTGAATTCCAATCCTCTACAGTAGGACACCTTTTATTCTTCTCTTTTGCCGTGTTTATAGCTGCGTTGTAGTCAAAATATGTTTTCTCATCTACAACATAAATTCCATTACTGGGATCATGGGAACCTATAACATTGTTTTTATCCCATTTTAATCCATTGATAACTATATAATCTTTATCGTTATTTCCTAAATACCGCTGCCTCATGTCCTGACAATATATTTTCCGTGGATATACCTGATCGAGATCTCTGTCACTTCACCCGCCGGTAGTGTAATGCTATCTTCCTCCGACTGCCACCCGGTAGCGTTCGGGATGGCCTGGGTGATATCGGCCGATGTGCTGTTAAGGATCGAAAGGATACACTCAAACCCCTCAGCCGGCGTACTGGCAAAGCTGATTGCAGTCGGCGTACTGCTGGAATAGGTGCATTTGATGTTGTACTTATTTACCGGAAGGCTGGCCAAGGAGGTAACAGTATGAACATCTACCGTTGGTACAACTGCACTGTCCAGACGGGTTTTATAAGCGGCTGTAAAGTCATTGGCCGATAACCCTTTGCCAGCTTCCACTTTTTGATAAGTTCCGTCGTGGTTGTGGCCACTAACGGCATAATCCCCTACGGGCTAGTACGTCCCGCTATGGTTATGATCTGCCGCAGCATAACTACCGGCAGGTTGGTAATTACCTTTTGCCTGGTATACATCATCGTGGTCATGACCGGCAGCCGCATAAGATCCGGACGGCTGGTATACTCCATCATGGGCGTGGTCACCGGTAGCATAATCACCAAGGGGCTGGTAGAGATCATCATGGGTATGGTTCCCTTCAGCTTTACCATTCCAGGTGGCTTTCTCTCCGTCTGTTACATGCCGGATGTTTTCATCATCCGGATGGATATAGCGATTGGCTTCGTTTTCAATACCTGCCAGTTTCTCTTTCTCCCCGGTGGTATAGTCATTGGAAGATAGCCCTTTGCCTTCTTCCTTGTCTACTTTGTTTCCAACCAAAGAGAGTGCAGCTATAAACTCCGTAAGGGATAAAGTACCACCCCCTTCCAGGTACTGCTCGTAGGCGGACTTACCCGGAACTCCTACCACACGGCCATAGTTTCGCCAGTCACCCAGTATCCAGTCGTAGATGTGAACATTATAAGTGGAAGGATCTTCCGGGTCCTCAACTCCATAGGCGTGTTCCGGCTCTGGTGATGGTACTGCCTCCTTTAACTTTTCCAGGGTTTCAAAGCCGGCTATAATTTGAAGGCCCGCCCCTGGTTCTCCGCGGAGCGCTTCTTTTTGCTCGGCAGTAAATTCGTCAAAGGGTAAAGGATCTCCTTTATCTCCTTTGGCGGCTAAAAGCGAGACATATCCATTTCCATCGGTAGGGGTAATTCCCTGGAATGGTTCCCGTACAATAAATGAACTCCCTTCATACCCAATAATGTCAAGTTCAGTATACACTGCTTCCGGATCATACATGCCCCTTGGTGTGGGCTTTACTTTTCCAAGAACTGTTATTTTTTTATCCATATTATATTAATAGTATTAATTCTCCTTTTTCATTCATTCCAAAATCAGGGCCTGTGTATTGACGAGGCGTTTCCATAGAAAGAAGTCCGGTTTCCCTGTCAATACCAAAGACGGCAAAAAGCACATTGCCATTGGCTACTTCCCCAGTATTCTCATACTCTTTGGTCTCTTCATTATACCGGTGCCAGATACCATCTATGATCTTATCCCGGTTATCGGAGAGCGTATTTAACCGCTCAGTGGCCCCGGCTGCTTTCCCTGTCACCTCAATAGCAGCTTCTGTTGCTTCTTTACATTCCCGGATCTGTTCTGTAGCAAGCTGGGCTGCTTCCTTACTGGCAGCAGAAAGGGAGGGGATCCATTCCTCTTCCGTACCCTCGAATAAACCAAGGCGGACTGCCATGTCATAGTTATTCTCTGTGAGCTGCATCCAGCTTTCCGGATCTTCTACAACGGCACTGTTTCTTTCTTTTAAAGAGAGGTAGCACCGGCCATTCCTTGCAATAATGTCCAACAAGTCATATGCTTCCCGGACTTCCCGTATAGGCACTATTCCAACCCTTCCAATGTCTGTTTCCTGTACTGTACTCATATTAATACTTTCATTCGTCCATTAATAATTTTGAATTTCGGCCCGGTATATTCCGGATCCGTCCACATAATGATCCTGCCATCCCGGTAAGCGAAAGTGGCATACATCAGGTTTCCCTTTGAAGTTTTCCCGGTATTCTCAAATTCCTTCGTCTCCTCATTCCAACGGTACTAGAAACCATCTTCGCCAATATATTCACGGTTATCGGATAAGTCATTTAGCCGGTCAGTAGCTGCTTCTACGTTTTGAATAGCTTCTGCAGTATTGGTTTGCCTGACCTTTTCATTTTCCTGACGGGCTGTTTCTGCTTTATTACGGAGTTGTTCCGAGGTAATCCGCTGCTCTTCAGATTCTCTACGTATAGCTTTGTTTACTTTACGGGCTTCCTCATTTATGGTCCGCTCCTCTTCCGCAGCATCCCGGTTGCTTTCCGCATGGTTACGTGCATGTTCCACTTCTTCGCGTTCGGATTCGGAGTGTTTCCGAAGATCCTCATTTTGTTGCCTGATACTTTCTGCTTCTTCCAGCCGGGCGTGTTGTTCACGGGTTTCCTGGGCGGCTTCCAGTGCCGGCTGCTGAAGTAGGGTAATATCTTCCTCGGTAAGGTCGGAAAAATGGAGCTTGAGCTGGTCGATTTGTTCTGCAGTAAGGTCTGTAAACTTTAGTTTAAGCAACTCGATGGAGATCAGCTCTCGCCAGGCGGTGTCATCTTCTTTTGCATATTTCCACTGGATACCTTCCGAGTTGGTTCTGAATTCCGGGATATCCGTGATATCGGGAAAGGTAGTAAGGGTCACCCAGTCTGCCTCATCCCCCAGCCGCCACTGGATCTCGTTATCGGTAGCCCTTAGATGCACTTTCAAAAGGGAAAGCGGGGCTTCGACCACATACTCATCATCTCCTACCATTTTTAAGGCAGGCAGGGAGTTAATCCCATCCAGGGAAGGGACGACTGTGATCTCGCCCACTCCCTGGGCTTCATTAGCAAGAAGTATTTTTACCTGCCGGGCCAGCTCTTGTACAAGTTCCTGGGTAATTTCCATTTTTATTTACCCTTTTCCAGGATATCATGAATTTGACCGTACGCTCCGGCATATAACCCGATAGAGGCATTATCTTTAATCATAGCAGCTTCTTCCACAGAGATTTCAACTTCTTCCTTGGCGTTCCGGATTTTCTCCATAAGCAGGTAAGCCGCGTATTTATCCTCTCTGGACATATTATTCTGGCCGGGAAGAGATCCTGCTGCGTATAGACACTCTGTAATAGCATTCGCTGCTGTTTTCTTGGATGGAGTTCCATCCGGTTGATTTAACGGTACATTAAAATTTACTTTCATAACTTTTCTTTTTTAAGTGAATGAATTATTTCTATCCCTGCATTATAATTGAACCATTATCTTTATGTAGAGCCACAATGATCCTGCTTTTAACGGTAAAGCGCACATTGTCCAGGTCGTACTCCGGCCCGAAGGAAACACCGCCATAATAGTAGTATTGTCCGCTTTCATATTTACTAATCGTTCCAAACTTATAGCTAAGGCACATATTGGAATAAATACTTCCTTCCACATGTACTCCGCCATGGAACCAGCCGGCATAAGTAGAATAGATAAAAGGTTTACTGCCATTTGCTGTTGTCGATGCATACACTGCTGCTCCTCCGAGTGCTGTTCCAACAGTCTTAATTCCGTAGGCACCGGGTGTGGCAGCACTAAAAGAAATATCTACAGCTCCATCTTCATCATCTGCCAATCCAAGTTTAATGCTCCGCGAACCACTACCAAAATAATCGAGCTGTGTCCATAGCAGGTTATTATTTTTCAGGCTAAATCCTCCGATATAGCCTTCGGTGGCATCAATCCGTCCCACTTTAATTAATTGCGTATTCAAATATCCTCCTATAATCAGCGTCTCACCTTCCATGGCATCCATCACAGTCTGCTGATAGGCCAGATCCCCCAGTGAACTGATATTGGCTTTATTATTCATTAGTGACTGGAGGCTGGTATCAAAACTATTGAAAGTAACAGCACCGACCAGGTTTATATTCCTGGCTTCTATCAGGGCACCACCAGGGGTAAGGTTGATCCGGGAAATCACTTCTCTACCGGTCAGGTCGCCATCTTTTACATATAAAGTAAGGCTTTTCTCCATAGCACTCAGGTCGATGCCGATCTGGGTGATTGTGCCTTCCAGGGTATTGGTTTTATTTACATAGAGGGAAAGTTTCTGCGACTGGGCATTCAATTCTATCCCCATATCCAGCACCGTGCTATTCAGCTCGTCTAATTTATTGACATAGATCAGGAGCCGTTCCTCTAAAGCATCGATATCAATACCCAAGAGGGTAATTGTTTGCTCTATATTATTGATATTCTCAGCCATCAGGCCGATCTTTGATTCTGTCTGATAGAACCTGGTTTTGGTCTGGATCCAGTAATTCTCCAGTTTGTCGTCGGATAAGGCAAGGGAGTAGATAAAGATATCGCCGGTAAAGTCAATTACAAAGTCGCCGGTTCCGTCCCAGGGAGCAAAAAACTCTTTTGTCCGGAAAGTATCTGTCGGTTCGATCTCTTCTGTGAAATAAAACTCCTGGCCGGGAAAGCCGATTTTTAACGTACCTCTTTTGACACATTTATATTTGAAAGAGACATAAAATGTTGGCCATACTTCACCCTCGATGGTTTCCAGTGGTTCCTTCGGACATTTGGCCAGGTCGTCATTTACCTGTTTTACACTGGTCTTTTTAATCCTCAGTGCCCGGCGGTCTCCTTCCACTACAATGGCTGCCACACTACGTTTATCGGCATAGAAGTTGTCGTTGAAGTACAGGAAGCGGGCCGACACAGTAAACAGGCGGATGTCTGAATTTGTCTGCCAATAATCCGTATTAGCTGAGAAAGAGGCGTTCTGCAGGTAATTATACTGGTCGAGTATTTCGGTACGCAAGGCGGAGATCTCCGAGCGGATCAGTCCTTCGGTGATTTCGAACCGAGTTAGTACATCGTCTCCGTTCTGGAGCATGAACCGGCCTTTCAGGTAGGCATTGGATGCCATAAATCCCCAACCATCCAGCCGTCCCCAGTAGGGAGTAACCAGGCCACCCAGGTTACCCATCCGCACTTTAGTTGCATTCTCCGGATCGGTTTTAAGTCCGTAGATCACATCCTGGTAAGGGGCTCCGAACTCGTCGATCGTGGTGATCTTCATAATCCCTTTGCGGGTAGAGTTGGTTAAACTATCTACACGGGTAAGTACATCACCGGCTTTGACCTGGGAAAGATCACCGACAAAATTCTTAAACCGGATGTAATCGACCCGGTTCTGTTCATCTGCCAGATTTCCCACCCCGGCCTCAGTGACTACTAATTCATATTGTTTGGTTATATAGTAGTCGTTTTCGGGGGTTGGCATTCCCTGGTATTGCTGTACCATCAGAATATCGCCTTCCCTGAAAGAGTTGTAAACAATTCCTTCTTCCGTATCGAGATAAATGGTATTCGTACCGGTATCGATAGCCACAACTTTCATCTGGCCGGCAAAGATTACATTATCATTTTCACCCCTGAGCTGGGAGATGATAAACTCAAATACACGGAGGTTGCCCCGGACAGTAAGGTCATCGATCTCCAGCTTGTATTTTTTCTCCACCACACCTGCGGCATTGATCCTATCGTAAGGAGCCAGCATCTAGCCGTATCCGTTAGGGAATCCGGAAACGAACGTGGGCGAGGATAACTCGCCGGCAAAGATTGATCCTTTCTTTACTCGGAGTTTTTCCAGCCAGGCAATTCCGGATTCGGCATCTATATGGAAGCCGGGATTGTTGTAATTGTCTGCCAGATCATGGGTGTAGATGGCATTTAATATATAGGCGTTCGTTAAAGTGGCTTCATACTGGACAAAGATGTTCCGGCGGAAGTTGATATTTCCCTGGGCATAATCATCTATATCTTTCCGGATATAGCGGTTATCGAGATAGTCATTGTTTTTTTCGATCTCGATCAGTGTCCTGAGTGCTGTGAAAGCATTTTCGTCGGTTGGTTCGGTGGTGTCGATGGAGCGGATATGGTAAAAGCCATCGCCCCCACCACCGCCTCCGGATCCGGACCCGCCGTCGCCAATGGAGAGAAAGAAGTCGGCCAGGATGGCTGCCACGTCGCCCATAACGTTTTCATAGATGTTCTTATGGATGGCCCCGTAGGTGGTGACTGTGGCCAATGGCCAGTGCGGATCCATGGCAGGAATGAGTACCCCCTCAGAGAGCTCTTGCCGGGGAAGCTCAGCTAACCGAGGGGGTAAAATAAAATCCGGCTTTTCGGGTGTAGGTATGGTTAAATTAGCCGGGATCTCGGACTCATTCCGGATTAAGTTAAGGTATGGCTGGCGTTTAGCGAATTGATAGGTAAAACTGTAGTTGCTGGGTAAATCGTTTGAATCATAGTTAACCTCACTTTCGGTAACGATGATCTTCCGGATCGCACCGGCTTCATAGATATATTTTTCCTGGCTGGGAAAAAAGTCGAGCAGCCACCGGCGGGAATAGTCGTCCAGGAAACCGGTGTTTTTGACATACTTCCGCTCTGTGTCGACCTGGTATTCCAACTGTTCATCGCCGATCATCGCGATGTTGTGTTCATGCTCTGCCTGGAGGCTTTTTACTCCGTAGGCCCTGAAGGTGTCGATACCACCCAGGCTGTTCTCGAAAAGGAACCATTGTTCATCCTCACTCTGTACATCTGAAAACAGGTAGTACTGTGATTCGGTGAGTTTAGTGGTCCCCGATTCCGCCCACACTTCATACATGATGGGGTAACGTTTGTTCAGGAGGCCGGAGATATAGGCATACTGCATATTGCAGGTAGTTGCTTTTCCTGCGGCACAACCGGCAATGGCGGTGGAATAGGTAGAGTAGTCTTCAAAGGTAGCTTTGAGCACAATGCTGCAATCCTGTACGGCATAGTAGGTCAGCCATTCCGGGGAATAGTAGGTTACCTCTTTCATTTTGGGTTGCCAGGTCAGGAAATGGAGCTTCAGCCAGTTGGCGGCGGTGTCGGCCAGGTTGGCAACACCACCGCGGATCACACGGAATGGGTAGGACACTCCGTCGATCTCTGCCGTAAAGTCGGCACATATAGCAGCCTGGGTGTAGGCTCCGTTTGAGCCGTCTAATGTGAAAGTAAGTTCGTGCTCTACAATATCCTTTACATCAATGGTGATTTTCCTGTCCGGCCCTGGTTCATAGGTTTGGTTTAAGAGGATAGCAGAGCCTTTTTTGAGTACAAAGGATACTAATGAACTACCGGTTAATACGAAATTATTCATATTCCCCGACAGGTTAAGAGCATCCGGTTTGATTACAACTGCGGCCATACATTCATTTTTCAGCAAAGAAAAAGCTGGTGGCTCTGCTTGAAAAGGACAACTATTTACGGCGTGGCTCTAACCAGACAGTAAGTGTCCCCGGAACCGGATCACGCGGGCCACTGGAACTGGAAGTCGTATAGAATTGTACCTTATAGGTTCGCTGGTGGTATTTTCCGCCAAGCAGGTATTGGGCGGCCGTAGGAGGATCGTAAAAAATAGTAGACGGCTCTTCATCGAAAGCATAGCGGGTATAATTGGAGTTTGAACGCTCATAGTTAACTTCCCAGTAGTAAGCAGATGAATACCCGGCAATCCGGTCGGCCTCCGAGCGGGCCTCCGAAACAGGCTGATAGAGTTTCGTGGTCAGGAAGGTGGCCTCCATAATGGAACGCTCACCGGGAATGTATTTTATTTTGTCGGGTAGTAGCTGCTGGCCTTTTAACAGGATTTTCCGGTATCCGGAGAGCGTTGCCTTTTGGGATTCCGACAAAAGTAAATCAGCCTGTATGCCCATAAAAGAGTTCCGGAGCAACAGGTCATATTTTCTCCAGAAGGTTTCAAACAGCCCATCCGGTCCGTTAAAGGATAACGTATAATTCCAAAGCCGGCTACCCTCTGCACTGTAATTCAATATAGTTCCGAAATGATAGTTGCTGGCCTTTCCAACGAAACAGAGCATAGGAGACAGCGTTTCTTCATCCACGGATTCATCGGTATCTTCGTCCGTGTCAGCATCCATCACGATGATGGAGTTTAAGGCGCGGCTCTTACCAATAACCGGTGTTAAGGAGGCAGCCGACGGCCGGTTTCCTCCGGTTGTTTCCGTAGAGCTCATCAATGGCCAGACAATAGGTACCTCTTTGGTCTCCGGTTCAAATTCTTCTTCCGCCATATAGTCCATCGTAATATATCCTACCCGCTGCACAACCTGGTCTAATCCTTTAAATCCACTCCGGGTAAACTGTCCGTTGATGGGATTATACTCGGCTTTAGGATATTTCGCTAACAGGTCAATCAGTGACTGGAAAGTCTCTTCCTGCTCATTGGATCCGGAAGAAGAGGGATTCCGGATAATATTTCCACTCCGGGTGTTTGAACTACTACCGGTAGGATTATAGTCGGCCAGGGTGGCTGTTAGTTTTAACTGCCGGAAGGTCTCCGGGTGTTCAACCGTATACTCTTTAATTAAACTACCGGTAAGGTCAACTTCCGGGCTTTCGTTCAGGATGTCATTAAACAGCACAATATTGATTTTCCGGTTAATCTCATCGGGGATAAACTCACAGTTAAAAAGATACCGGTATACGTCCAGGATCGTTTTTACCATACAGTCGGGAACAATCTGAGAGTATCTGATCTCTGCTTTCATGATGGTATCCATCGTATTGTTCAGGAACACCATATCTTTGAAAGGAGCCGTCTCTGTAAAGAAATTATCAGCCATCGTGTAGCCAAACCAGGCAAAGATCTCTTCCAGCAGATGGTTGGCCCGGATAAAAGGGGTGATATAATATCCCGGATCTAAGGAGATCGTTTTATCATCGATTGTTTTGGTGCGGGCCTCGTCATTATATAACCGGCGATAACCATCCGTGCCATTCTCACCTAAGGCATTTAAAGTGCCATCATCTACTATGACCGGGAAACAATCAAACCGGTCGTCGCGGGTAACCATCAGGTTCCTTACAAAAGTAATAGCGGCCTGCACGGAGGTAAAGGAGATCACTTTATTCTCAAAGATCGTGGAGAGCTTTACATCCTGTATTTTTTCGTAGAAGGCCCCGGTTTGCAGATAGAAGGAGGTTTCAATCCCTTCCCGCCTGTTGCCTGTCAAGATAGCTTGCCGGCAACTGGAAAAGAACACTCCTGCCTGGATAGATACATCCGTGCGCTGGGTTGGCTTACTGATCCCGGCCAGATCATCCGGATGGTTCAGTAGCTTCCGGTTCTTTTCCGTAGGGGGTAAGGTTATGGGTAGGGATTGTTCGCCATATTCGTTAAAGAATGGGTTGGTCCGTTCAATTTCGAGTTGTGTGCCTGGTGCAAGGTCCAGGGCTTCGCCGGATTTATGTACAATTCGTATCATTTGCTGCCGATATTACGGAATTTAGTCATTAGTTCCTGTTTTTTATTGAGTTCGGATAAGAGCACATAGGCTCTGACTCCACCGTCCGATACAAGGGTGGAGAGCAGCCTGTTCAGTGTTTTGATATCTGCATTCTCTGCCGTGGATGGAGTGGCGGGTGCTGCTGTGGAAGGGGTGGCAGAACCGGCTACCGGCTTACCGGAAATAGAGCCTCCGGAGACAAAGCCGGCGGCCATCCGCTGGCGGAGTATCTGGTTCATATCGATCGTGGCAATGTCACCGGCCTGTTGGTGTTTGTCCAGCAGGTTCAGGAAGGGGGCAATCGTTGGATTCTCTACGGCGGCGTTACTGGCCACCCATTCTTTGGAGTGGCCTTCAGGGCCTTCACCAACGATTACTGTTGGTTTATCTATAAATCCCCTGGCATCCGGTGCATAATCGGCATCGGGAAAATCTTTGCCGTCCTGCTCCCGGACAACGTCGATCTTTCCGCCGGATTGCTTACCGGTTACGACCCGTTTACCGGTACTGGTAGAGCTGGAACTACTGCCGGAAAGGGTCATGTTTTTGACTTTGTTGCGTTCGGCTACTGCACTGGCCAATTGAGCGGCTCTGGTAACACCCATCAGGGCTCCAGCTATGGCTCCGGCAATCGGGCCAAGTTGTGCGTAAGCCTGCATAATGGCGGCAGCCGTGGAAGAGATGATTTCGGAGCACCGGATGGCAAAGTTTACGTCAGCATACTTTTTCTGGATGTCAAGTTTTTTCTGGGCTTTTTCATTCTCCAGGCGTTCGACTTCTTCTGCATTTCCTTTGGCGGCTTCGATCTGTACATCGTACTGAGCATCAAGGTTATCCATCTCAGCTTGTTGCAAGGCCTGGATGGCGTTGGAAAATAGGTTTAAGTAGTAATCAAATTGTTTTTTAAAGCTCTCCCGTTTCAGATTCTGAACGGCTTTTTCATACTCTTTTTCGGTAAGCAACTTATCATCCAGGTGTTGTTGGAGCTGTCTCAGTTGCTGATCGTATTCCTCTTTCTGAGTGAGCAGTCCGTATTGTTGGCGTACCTGGTTAATGCGCTCTTCACTTTCCTGTACCAGTTTTTCTTTGGCCCGTTGATAAGCGGCATCCAGTTCGAGTGTGTCCAGGTTATTTTGTCGGGCCAATTCTTTACGGGCCTGGTAAGTTGCTTCCAGTACTTTTAGCTGGAGCTGCAGATCTTCTTCTACGGTAGATAACTTAAACTGGTTTTTAAAGTCTTTAAGCAAATCATCCAGTTTGGTCTGCATGGCAGCACGGGAATTAACCAGTTGCTGCTCAGCATTAAGTACCTGCTGATTGGCCTTTTTGATGGCTTCTACCTTGAGCTGGCCATTCTTTACTTCCAGGCCATTGATATCTGTCTGGAATTGTTGTTCTATGGCCAGCCTTCTTTCATTGGTTTGGGTGGTTAGGGTAAGGAGCAACATTTCATGCTGCTCTTTGGTGATCTTTTTTTCGGCCAGTTGTTTGGTATAAGTAACCAAAAGAGACTTATTGATGGTCTCTTCATCCGCCAAGGCATCCATCCGGATCTTCTCCAGCCTGGTGATCTGTTGTTTCTCCAGGTTGAGTTCGATATTGTAGAGTTTGGTTTTAAGATCGGCAGCCTCTTTCTGGTATTCGGAGCGTTTGGAGGCTTTCTTTTCGGTTTTGGAGAATACTTCGAGCAGCATTAACCGTTTGGTGTAATAATCCTGTTCTGCTTTCAGGAGGGCTTCGTTTATCTCTTCCTGTGTTTGCTGTTTCTCCTGGGCTTGCCGGCGGATCAGGTTCTGTTCGTCGATATAGGTGGCTTCGAGGTTTTTCAGGCGGACGGCGTTCATATCGGATTTGTCATCCCCCGATAAGTCAATATTGACTTTGATCTCTTTTTCCGGGATAGAATCGACAATGGCATGCAGTTCGGCCAGTTCCGCTTTGGTTTGCTTTACCTTTTCAGTGTATTGCATTTCTTTCTGGTAAAGCTCTTCGAGTTCCTGTTGGGTAGTATCCCGCAGGGGTTCGGCCAGTATTTGTTGTTTTCTTTTGATGGAGTCTCGGAGGATAGCTTCTTCCTCCAGCAGAGCATCTTCTTTTTCTTTTAGCTCAGCAGCCGACCGGCGACGTAAGTCCTGAAGCTGCCGGTCGTTCATCTGGTCCCGGTTCTTATTTTTACTACGGATATCATCCATCCGGTCCATGGCTGCCTTGGTTTCATCAATCGCCTCGGCCAGTTCCTGCTGGGCTTCGGTGCTCTCCTGGGTTTTCTTCCGGAAGATGGTCAGGTAAGAGATTACACCCCCCAGTACAGATATTAAGGTAGTCATCCAGCCCACCGGGCTAACTGCATTAAACGCTATCTGGGCGGCAGTGGCCAGTTTAATCTTTCCGGTAAGTATTCCTACCAGCGTATTTTTAATGGCGATTAGTCCGTTCCAGATTTTCAGGGTGGCATTTTCCAGTTTGGTGGCTGCCATTGCCTGGCCAGAGAGGACAGTATACTGCCGTTTGAGTAGGTTCAGGAGTTTTAAGGTGGTAAGATAGGTAAGTAATACTGTGCCAATGGCTTTTAGTTCAGCCCCATATTTCTTACTCCAGTCTATGGCTTCTGTGATCTTATAAATAAGTTCCGTTAATCCCTGAATAAAGGATCTCTGCACATCCGCGGTTTCTTCAAACTTAAGGAGTAATCCTTCCCAGGCTGATTTCATTTTCGCCACATCACCGGCAAGGTTGTCCAGTTTTACTTCCTGCATGGCTTTCAGAGCATCTCCGCAATCAGTTATGGATTCTTTCAACTTCGTAGCTTTCTCTGTTCCGGAAAGGAAGGTGTTAAAGGCAGCTACTGAACGTTTATCTGTTAGCTCCAGTGTGGTATTCAGATCTACACCGTGGTCATTAAGTGCGGCCAGTGCAGGTATTAACTCATCGAAAGAGGCAACCGGGCCACCGAGGCTCTTGGCTAACTTACCGGAACTATCCGTCAGGTTCAACAGGATATTACGGGTAGCTGTGGCTGCACTGGAAGCATCGAAACCGCTATCGGCCAAGGTTCCTAACAAAGCGACCGTATCCTCAATAGTGAATCCGAAACTTTTAGCGACCGGAGCAATCGTAGCCATAGCCATTTTGAGGAAGGAGAAGTCCATGGCTGACTTGGTGGTGGATACGCCCATCACAGAAACAACCCGTTCCATTTCTGTTGCTTCCAGCCCGAAGGCCCTTAAAGCTGCCCCGGCAAGTTTGAAGGCTTCCGGCAGATCAGCCTCTACGGCATTGGCAAATGCCAGGATACTGGCAGTGGAGTCTACTATTTCCTGTTTATTGAATCCTAACTTAGCCAGCTCTGTCTGTAGCTGGGTAACCTGGGAAGCGGAAAAGGAGGTGACAGCTCCTAAGCGTTTGGCATCGTCGGTCAGGTCTTTAATTTCAGACTTCGTAGTTTGAAGGATAGCAGCCAGATCAGAATTTGCTTTCTGAAAGTCTTTTAACGTGGTTACTCCTTTGCGAATCTCATTTAGAAATAAGATGGCTGCCGTAGTTAATCCGCCTTTTGCTATGGTTGCTGCCGAGAAAGAGGCTTTCATCTTTTGTCCGGAGGTGGTGAGTTGTTGCATCCGGAGGTTTACCGCTTTCAGTTGGTTATCTAAAGCGGCATATTGTTCTGGATGGGTTCCCTGGGCTGTCTGGTCGAGCTGTCGTTTTAACTCACGGGCTTGTTTGCGGAGTTGGGACATGGAGAGCTCATTGAGATTTAATTTGTTGGTTAGCTCTTCAATGGTTTTCCGGTTTTTGGCCATCACAGCATTATTTTCCTGAATGGCTTTCCGGTGGTTGTTATATTCCTGAGTGTTCTTTTTACCCTGGGCAACCAGCTTTTGCATGGCTTCCCGGTTAGATTTATTCTCTTCTTTAAGTTCTTTATTCTTATTGGTAAGTTTATGTATCTCCTGCTGGGCTTCTTTGCTATCCACAGATACAATCCATTTTATTTCGTCTTCTGTAAGTTTTTTGGCCATAGGGATTTTGGTTTATTGTTGTACGGCTTTTTGAAGTTGCTCCCGGATAGAGTCGCGGATATCTTTGGTAAATCCGTACTGGATATCCGGTAGTGTATTATTATAGAGAATGCCCCAAACTACTTTATTGTAAAGAGCCAGCGGTTTACGTTTGGTCGTACCGTTTTGCCGGCGGGGTGAGTGGAGAATATCCAGCAAACGTAAATGGGTCAGGATCCGGAAGTGGAACCGTTGGTGTCCGGCTGATCCGACCGATGTATAGGGCTGGGTAAGTAGGAAACTGGCCAACCTTCCGGCACGGGAATCGGTAAAGTTAGAACGGATCAGATAGGCTTCGGTTGTGTAGATCCGGTCTGCGTCCCTGGCTATGATCCGGCGGATATAGGCATCCGCTAAAATATCTTCTGTAATCATTTCGCTCTGGTTTTGGAACGAAAGTAGAGCAGGAAAAAAGAAACACGAAGGACAGGTTTACACCTGCGCCCCTCCGTGCTTCACAACATAGGTACGTCTTTAATCCAAAACTTCAGCTCCTAACCAAAAGAGCTTTATACTTTGATATCCTGGTTTAGCCTGGTAAATGTAACCAGCCTCTATCATCGCATCATGTACCTGGTCTATGGAGATATTTAATCCGGGATTGATTTGTTTTAGTTCCCGGAACAATTCTTGAGTGGAAAAAAAGTGAGTAGCTTCCTGAATTGTTCTAACTGGTCGATACCTGTTTGAAAAGGCTTCTGTAAATAAATTTATACCTGGATTGTCATGGTTAATAGTTGACATAAATATATCCCATAAGCAGCAGAATAATAAAAGGGCTGCCGATTCCCAAGTCTGCGAAAACTTTATCATACATACCCAGAGAGATATGAAAGCGGGATGGCAGCCCCCTATAGGGGACATATATTTAATAGATGGACTTGTAGCCCACCTATTAATGATCCAGAATCGCTCTCTGGGAATTTTGATAAAATTTTCGCATTACAAAGATGGAGAAACTTTTCAGAATAATCAAACTCTATAATACAGAAAAGCCCCGCTGTAAAACAGCAGGGCTACAAAAATCAAAAAGTATGTTTAGATATATGGCACGAGTAGTAGGTTATACCTGCATGCAGGCCATATATTTTACAAATAATTCTTTTTTGTACTATTAGCTTTTATTAGAGGTTAATCCACAACTTTAGCATAATCAAATTTAATCAAATCTTCCAGGAAATTATCAGGAGTATCGGTCCGAATTTCACTGCCGGAATATTGCTTGAAGCGCTCCGCAAAATTTGACATATAATCCTGATCGGTGCATTCATTATCAAAACGACTACTTTCCCGAAGGTTTGTTACAAACTCAGCAGCACAAGAGGCGGTAATTATACCGCCATCCTGCAATGTGTAATTTTTCTGTTTCATTATCTATTTATTTTTTTGGTTCGTTGTCTAAAAAAGAATTTCAAGTCTTCATCTACAAAAGGTAGATCGTTTATATTGTTGATCTGCGAGCCTATTTGTTGATGTTGAGCAAAGGTAACCAATCTGTGAATGAAAAAAATCCAGTTAGTTATTTTTTCATGGTTTATGCTTCCTGCGTGTTGCCGGAATTCTATTGTTTTATGCCGTGTATAACTTTGAGGGTTTATTTTAAAATATCTTATGTTTTCAAACGCATTCCGTTGTAATTCCTGTATACTATTTGCATTCTGAATATCTACTTTACTTATAGTTCGTAAGCTCCTACAGTAGAACTGATCCCGTCTGGAAGAAGGCATAAATTTGTCTATTACGGATTCTATATTCTTATAGGTAAGGGCTACATTTTTCCATGTCTCAAGGGTAAAATCTGCTGCATCAAAATGAACATGCAGTCCGCAAGAACTATTTACTTTAACTCCGTTGGCATCCAGTATCAGGCATACTTTTTTTAATTCTTTAAGTCCTGCCTCTCCCTGTAATACAGGACTTACCAGTTCGAAAGTACTATTTCCCCGAATAGTACTATCACTAACAATTTTCCAGTGAGGGCGTGTATCATGATTGTAACTTTCGCTTACAACTTCAATCCCTTCTTCTCTTAGAACTCTCACTATGGTTGTTTTAGAACAATTATATGCTTCAATTTCAACCCCAAATTTACGGTTGAATGTGTAGTCTACAGTAATCGGTAAAGTAGCTATTGGTTGGCTCTGAAGATTCATTCTTGCTATTGCATTCCAAACCTGTCCGTAATTTCCATTTGTTACCAATTCAGCAATTCTTCTTTTGGGTACACCCAGTAAGTGGAGTTGTTGGATTTTGTGAGTTTTTGTTGTTTGTTGTGCTAAAATGTTTCTAACTTGTGCTTCCATAACCTTTTGATTTTCTGTTCTTTATTATACCTCTAAGATAACATCAAAGTCAGAAACACGCAAGTCATATCTGGTTAGTTATTAAGTGTTTAGCTTAGTTTAGCTTTTGGAATCTTTTACCAGCTTTACGGTAACAGATGCAGGTATAACCTACTACTCGTGCCATTTAAGATGGAATGCCTACTTATTTTTGAGTAGGCATTCCTGATCGAATAAGCCTATGTTTTAACCCTTCTTACAAATTGTGTATTTCTTTAATAATTTCATTTATAGTTTTTCCATATATATCTATTCTATTTCTTTTACCGTCAGAAGCCCACCTATATACTACTTCTATGTAGAATTCAGTCCAATACCAAACATCATACTCTGTATTTCCTTCAATATTATCGATTAAAAAATCATAGTCAACATTCCCTTGAATTTTAATATTCAACAACTGTGATACACTTATTTCCATAACCTTTTGATTTACTGTTTATTATTATACCTCTAAGGTAACATAAACAATATGCACATACAAGTTTCATATCCCTAATTATTAGCCATTTAGCTAAGTTTAGCTTTTGAAATCAATACCCAGCTTTATGATAACAGATGCAGGTATAACCTACTACTCGTGCCATAAAACAAAGCTCCCTTCTTAAAAAGTAGAGAGCTTTCCAAATGGGAAAAGTTAGATATTGTCAGGATGATTATCGACTCCTTTTTTATTCAATTCCTCAAACTCATGATCGTTTCCTTGATTCTCTTTTTCAGCAAAATACATATATAAATTGCATCCATGTATGTAGCCTAAAAAAACATCTATCGTATAATTGGACGAACCCGATTCGATGGCATTTACTTGCCCTATTTGAATATCACCTTTTTGGGCTACGCGATAAGCAGATAAGCCTCTTGATTCACGGAATTCCTTGAGCCGTTCACCCATTACATTCCTTATTGATTCTTTTCTATCCATATTAATTATATAATCTATTATACTCTTCTACTATTTCTCTGTAACAATGACGCCGGGCATCATTATATTTTTCTTTATTAGAATCGTCATCTATCCAATCCCAAATTTCACTATCGGTTGTATGTGTTGAAATTAATTTACCCTTATAGGTTGCATTAATAACATATTGACCATAACCATTGCCTCTTGAAACTTCAAAATTAATTTTTCTAAAAGAATTTGTTTTCATAATTTATTAGCATTTATTGTTAGTATTTCCCTTAACTTGATATGACAAAGATAGTATAAATATTTATACCAATCTAATAAATAATATAAATATTTATATGCTTTACAACATATTTAAGATAAGAGTGCAATTCTCGCCTAATAGGTTAATATCCGATATTGTGGAAGAAATTGAGATAATAAAAAAGGGTTCCACCAAATGGGGAACCCTCTCTTGTCGTCGTAAAAATGCGATCAAGCTAATGACCGTGAAGTATCCTGGAGCTTGCCACTAATATCTAATAAAGCATTTTTCAGTGTTAAAAGTTCATCCGATGTGAGTGATACCGGTTTTCCATTTATACTGTTGCCATTAATTCGTTGATATAGCCACTGTTTGGACTTTCCAAAATAGTGCTTCGCTATATAAGCCAGAGAGATCATATCTTTTACATTCTCCAACTGCTGTTTTAATAATGTCTCATTTATTTCCCGAACTTCCCGGATAGTTTTCTTACGCCGGGCAGCGAACTCCAATGCAAATGCCCGTCCGTCTTCCTGGTTCAGGGAATTTATGAAAGCATTAAATCTTTCCTGGTGGCTGGCAGACTCTTCCGGAGTATTACACTGCCGGTATTCCTCCATCCATTTATCCAATTCCTTTTTTACATCCATAGTTACCCGTATTTTAAACTAAATAAAAGAGTAACCCCCGAAGGGGTTACCTTTCATTCAGCTTGATTTTTTGTGTCGATCAAGTCGTCTAACGCATCGTTAATCGAATCCTCAAGCTCCTCCGGAGTCAGCCATTTTTCTGTTAGAAGCTGATCTTCATAGAGAGAAAAGAAGCCTAAATCCTTTTCGGCTGCTTCTTTCCGAGCCTTTAGCTCTTCTTCATCAGACATAAGAAAGAACGTCTGTTTTTACGACATGACAAATATAATAACCTTTGGGTTATTATACAAGTTTTTAAAGAGAATAATTTAATAAAAACGCAAAAAAGGGCTCCGTATTCGGAACCCTTTTAGTAAGAACTCTCACCTTCCTACTTCTCCAAGCTATTTTATATTTTTTCTTTAAGAAAAGCGTTTAGTCATCACTGACCAAACGCTTCTTTTTACCAAAACCTTAATTATAATTTTTATTTGTCTCAAAGATAAATTTCTTTCTTTTTACAAACAAATTATTTAGGCATTAAGGTGGCCCTTTATGTTGTAAAATATAATTTATCACCCCTCCGACCAGTAAACAGCCCAAAATAATCCATCCAATTTTCTGAAAAGGGAACGACGCGGGTTCCGTTATTTTTTCTTCGTGGTACCGGATATCGGTGTTTGTTGTTAGTTGCAGGCTATCCTGAATGATTGTCGCGTTCTCTTCCTGTAGCTGGGTTTGGGATTGTTTCTCCTGGGTAGTATTGGTATTGAAATCCATCTCTGCCACTTTATGTTGGTTTCCGGAGCTATCGGGTGGAGAGAAGAAGGTGATATGGCCGGATAGTTCCTGGTTAAGGTTTTCCCGGACATTACTTTCCACCTGCAGGCTTTTCATCTGGGTGGCCAGATAGGTGGCGATGTACTGGTTTTGTTGCCGGATGTCCAGTTCTGTCTGCCGGTGGGTTTTACAACCCGGCAGGCAGCAGATCAGGGTAAGGAGAAGGAGTTGTTTCATGGTTTTACTCCTTTTGCATATAGTACCTGCTTGCGGTTATTCTCTGTACGGTACGAGATATGTAGGAAGGTTGGGTACAGGATAGCCTGGTCGAAGAAGATGCCTGATGCCAGGAGGTCGGCCAGTAGTTTGCGGGGATCAGGGCACTTTACGTCGGCGGCTTCGCCTGTGGTGTGCTGGGAGGTTGGGACACCGCTGACGGCCTTGTTAAGCTCCGGGCACCGGAAGCCGCTGGTTATGGTAAGGGGTGAGCCGTGTTTATCACGCAAAGGTTGCAGGACACGGACTACCAGCCGGCAGATCTTTTCGATCTGGCCGGGGTTCGGTTCGTTTTTAATGCCCTTTTGGGCGGCTGTTTCGGAACGGGTGAATTCTTCCAGTTTAAAGTTTTTACTTAGTTGCATAGGTTTTAATTTTTAGTTAGTATTCACTTGGGGGCTGCCTCCTATCGCATCCCCGGATATCGCATCGTTTGATACCGGCTTCCATCAGAGCCAGGTTGAGTTTATTGATCTGGTCGGTTTGCTGCATTGTTTTTTCCTGCTCCTGACGGAGTTCGATATAGAGGGAATCTACTTTTTTATCACGCTCCAGCAGACGGGATTCGAGCCAGTCGACCTGTTTTTGTTTGTTGGCAATCTCCATGCCGGTAGCGTCGGCTTCTTCTTTGCGCTTGTTGGTTTTGCGGTTGGCCAGGTATTGTACCAGCCATTTGACACCTTCCAGACCGCCGAAAGTGGTCACGATAGTGAGTAGAATATTCAGGTCCATTTCAATTATTTATTTAAGTTTTCTGAGGTCATCTTTGAGTCCGAGTATGTCGGTTCCTTCGCGGTTGTACAGGATCGTCCAGCCCAGGGAACTGAATTCTTTATAGACGAATGGTTCGATGGTGTGGCGGTTGGATATTTCTTTGAGCCAGGGGTGTTGTGCCTGGTCGCTGAACTGGAGTACCCGGAGCTGGTGGATCAGCCGGAGGGTATGGTCGGTCAGGAGTGCCTGTTCTACCAGGTCGGTGGTGTTGGTGGTTTTGCCGGCAATGGTGACGGCGATCCGGAAGGTGTCCTGGATACTGTTTTTATTGTCGCGTCCGGAGCTCAGTTCTCCGAATTCGAGGAACAGGTAAATACCGTCGAGTGTATCGATCCGGGACTTTACGGCATCGTATGACTGGCCAAACACATAATGGTTGATCTCCGGGATCCGGCTGTGAGTAGGTAACTGTTCGATCTCTTTTTGCAGGGATGCGTATAATGGGTTTGTGCTCCGGCCATTGGAGAAGATGGATTTAACGCCTTCAATGGCGGGAAAAGACGCGTAATATTTAAATAGGTCGAGTATCATTTGAGTATGGAATTGATAATGGGTAATGGTAAGCCGGTGCGGTCGGCGATCTCCATGCGGTCCATATCGCTACCGGCCAGGCTACGGACGGCTTCGATCAGTTTCTTCCGTAGGAGTATGAGGTATTGTATGAGGTTCATCTGCTCTACGGTGGTGATATCGCCAATGCCGTCGGCAGAGAGATTATAGAGTGATTCTAATGCACCGGTAGTAATGCCAGAGGTATGTTCTACCTTAGCTGCAGTTAGGATACTGAACTCTGTACGGGTAAACAGGTAATTGACTACTGCCAGGAAATTTAGAGAGATGGCCTGCAGAGTGATCTCCGGAAGCTGCCGGAAGGTTTCTGCCAATTCATGCGCTCCGGCGGAATTATAAACACCAGGATAATAGAGGATGGCTGCCAATAGAGGAAGCCGGTCGGTGTCTGCTCCCATCAGCTCGCGGGCCTCGATAAATTGCAGAGCGATAAGTGAGCAGGTAAGCGTTCCAAATGAGGTATTGAGCTGGTATCCGTGCCAGGTATTTTTTCCGATCGTTACAGTGGGGACTAACTGGGCACAAAAACAAGCATCAAGCGTATAGGTGTATTCCAGGCGCGACAGGTACCGGGCGATAGTGTGGCCGGTTACTTGCTCCGGAGGAGTTTTGGAGAACAGCTTCCGGGCTTCGGGATCGAGTTTCTCCAGAGCGGCGTTGCCATCCGGATAGGTGATGTTAAAGATAAAGCTGATCTGCTCGGCCAGCATCACCAGGTTGGCCAGTCCCTCGTCGTCTATTTTAGTGATATCCCACTGCATCAGGTCACACAGGTAGTTGGCTTTCACCATGCCGGCAGAAAGTTCGCCGGCGGCCATCCGGGCGATATCTACCAATAGCCGTTCAAACTGCTGCTGGCTCAGGGCTTCCCAGGTGTTTGGTATGGTGTATACCTGGTCGTTGTGCGTGATTGTGAATTCGCGTTTCATCCCATCAGGTATATTTTGTCGTCCGGACGGTTAAAGGAGGTTTGGGTAGGTACGTTTCCGGAGGCCGGTTCGGAAAGTGCCGTTTCAATGCTACGGATGGTATCGGTTGCTTTATTTACCAGGTCGGCGGCTAATTGCTTGAGATAGGCCTGTTCATTGGAGACATGACGTTGCAGGCTGGATTCGGAATAGTGGTTCCGGATCGTTGCCGGTAGCTCCTGCAGGTCGAACCGGTCGATGGCCATGGCGACAGTCAGATGGGATAGTGCCCGTTTCAGCCGGTCGGTTAATTCTTCTTTTTCGGTTGTCCGGCCGAAGAGATCTGTTAGCTCTTCGGCCAATATCTCCAACTGTAGTGGAATAGTACGGAAAAAGAACAGGTAGGAATTGTCGATCGGGTAATAGAGGTTGAACTCTTCCGTGGTCGGGATCCGGAGCCGGGAACGTACTTTGTAATGGGGTGTTTCCTTCCATTGGTATGTATCCGGGCCCTGGCTTTCACTCTCCAACGTACAGATCAGGGAGTCCATCGCGTTATAGTAGTTGTCGGTATAGGAACGGATCATGGCATCGGCTTCGTTTTTATAGATATCGATATCACTCTTTCTGCGGCGGATAATGTCGAAAGGGAGCTCTTTGGCCATGGTAAGGTTGCCCAAGGCTATTTGCAGATAATGCCTGGCTTCTCCTTTTTCTTCCTGCAGGATCTTTTTACAGACGGGTAAGGTGATAATATTAACAATCTCCTTCCGGGCGGTTTCGGCTGAAGCGTTCAGTTGGGTGAAATCCAGGTTGGCATCGATACCGGGAATGCTCTCCTGGAAGTCGCGGAAGGTGGGAAATAGTTGTTCTAATATAAGTTTCATGAGGCTGGTTGGTTTGGTAGTCTGTCTTTGGCGGATACTTCTTCCTGGCGACTGGGTACCTGCCGGTAGTAGCCGATCCGGAAGCCTTGTTGGTAGAGCTGTGGGAAGTTTACCCGAAGCGCCATATTAAAGGGTTCGGAGCATTTTTCGTCTTCCGGCGTGAGCGACATCAGGTAGATCAGGTATTGGTAATAGGCATCTGAGCCGGATTTGGAGATAATACCGTCTTTGGTAATCCCGGATACGGCAGCATCCATCCCGACTGCGGATGTAAGTACTTCGTCGGCCCGTTTATCGTATTCGATCAGGGAGCTGATGTATTCTTTGTATTTAAGGTCGACCATTTCTATCTTCCAGCGTTGTTCTTCATTATTACCGGTGCGGAAACTGATCGAGGAATAGGCTTTTCCCTGGTTACCGGTTCCACTCAGGTAAGCAGATAGTTTCCGGAGCTCTGTTTGCACATACTGGATCAGGGAAGATTCTTTAAAGGTAGTGCCGACTTCTATTTTATTATAGAGTAGCAGGCTGGCACCTTCTTTTTTGCGGGTTTTGTTCTCATCGCAGATAGCTTTGATCTGTTGGCGCTTGGACTCGATCCAGGCGTTGGGGATAATGATATGTACTTTCGCCGCCAGGGAGTTCCTGAGGAAGGAGTTAATATATTCCGGAGTTTGGTTGGAGCCCTGGATATAACCGCGGGTTCCCTGGTGGGTTTCATTACAGCCGTAGAAGTCGCCTACGGAGTAGTCGCGGTGGTGTGAGATAGCGGCAAAACGGTAGTTTTCTACTTCCCGGATGTTGAACTTCGGATATACGCTGAATTTGGCAGCTCCATATTGCCAGTTACCTGATACGATGTACCGGAAGTCTTTATAGTGGACGTTTTCGCCTGCCACATCCTGTTTATTGGTGGCGAGCAGGCATTCTTTGTTCTCCAGGATCTCTAACCCGGCGATGGGCAGGCGACCGATCTGTTTGCCCTGGCTCATCCGCCACTTAACAAAGTAGTCGCGGAAGTAATAGTAATTCTTAATCATGGCTTTGGAGAAGTCGATATGCGACATCTCCATGCCGTTTTCTTCCCAGCTCTCCAGCCAGTTTTCGATAAGGGGCTGCTCTACCAGTTCCCTGGTCTTTTTACCATCCCGGATACCTACTTTATAGACTACTGATCCGGATCCGTAAAGCATATTGATCTGCTTAGTGATCAGCCGGGGCAACAGGCGGTTATTTTTGATATCGCTCTCCAGCTCTATACAGTACCGGTTATATGGGCCACGGCCTGCCACTTTATATCCTTTTACGTGCATCCATTGCACCGGGCCAACAGGACCCGTGAAGGGGTTATCAAAGCCAGGGTCATTGTGTATGGATTGCGGAGTTGATCCTAACTGGAAGGAAAAGGAGTTATTATCGTCCAGGTAATAGCCAATGTTACCTACCATCTGCATACTGCTCATAGCCATTCTATATTATGGAGGTTGAAGTTATCATTGGGGAATCCGATAAAGCGCATCAGGATCCGGTAGCACATCCGGGGATTACCATCGCCGTCGGTGAACAGGAACAGGTTGTCCCTGTCGATCGAGAACCGTTCGTCTGGTAATTGCGGACGGAACTTACATCCATGCTTAATGGTAAGCTCGTTGGAAGCTACTCCGCACTGTCTGGAGTAAGGATAAAAAGCAATTGTAAATGTTCCTTCGGGCAGTTTGGATATCTCTTTTGCCCATTGAATTGCCTGAATACCTTTGATCGTTCCCATGCTCAAAAGTATGAGCTGGTTTACAGGTGAGAAAGGACGAATATAGACCGGCTGTCATATATCCGGGGATGGTTACAAACGTGCAACGCATATCGAGTTCCCAGCGTTGCGGGCTGGTGGGCGAGGTTTGGTAAATAAATCGTTTTTTACAAAAGAACTTTTATCTAAAATTGAGTACCTTATATATTGTTTCAGTGTAAAAAGAAACTATTATTAAAGATTTTGATTGTAAAATTCAATTGTAAAGTGTAGTTAAATAGGAAGCTGAGTATAAATATTATTGAAT
>JAJBTC010000031.1 GCA_020861095.1 Bacteroides sp. | reverse complement strand
TGAAAACTCAAGGAGGCACAAAACCTATAACTATTAATATAGTTCAGTCTACCAATGGTTTATTAGATAATGTTTCACTTAAATATGATGATTGGTTAAATAGTGTAAATAGAGAGTCTGAATCATTAATTGGTGTGGGCAGCCCAGATACAGAAATATTTTTAATTAGCGAGTTCATTGATAATCCTATTACAAAAAAAGAAGTAGAATACGCACTGATTGAAAAAGAAAATAATCCTAGAATGATATGGCTTACGAAAAACACTTCAGATATTAATAATAGAACATACATGTTAGGAGTTAACAATCTTACAGAAATGAAAATTGGTCTTGCTCCCTATGTCGATCCTTTCCGTTCAAATTTTATATTAGAACCTATTAGACAGAACTCCTATTATAAAATTAAACTTAATAATCTCTATTTAGATAGTGAAGTATATTTCTCAACAATAAGCAATAATTCCTCACAGATGTGGAAAATATATTTTATAGGAGAAGGAGATAAATTTATGATACAAAATATAAAAACCGGTCAGTATCTTTCTTCATATGATGCAAAATTATATGATTTCTCCTCTATAACAGAAGAACGTTTAATCTGGGGTATAAGTATATTTCCATAAATTAGATTATTTAGTATCACTTTTCTCCCTTCCTGAAAAACTATCTCTCCCTAAATTCCGTTGTAACTACAACGAAACTATTTTCTATTTTATATAAAATACATTAGCATTATGGGAAGATTTCTTTTAGGTGTATTGGCTGGCGCAGCACTTTACCATGCCTGTAACACCAGAAAAAACCGTGTAAAAGTACAGAAAATGTACAGATCGGCAACGGATTATATCGACGAAAAAGTACAGATGATCAAAGATGCGATCGAAGAGAAACTGGAGGGTCACAAAGAGCTTTCCGAAGAAACCAAAGTACCCGATCCTTATCTGGATGATATGATGGACGGAGACGTAGCCATTTCGGAAGATGTGACTTTCTACGAACCTATCGACGGGACACAGAAATCCTGAGTGTTCCGGACAGTAGCCGGTAACAGATGATTTGCCCCTGTTGATCTCTTTTCTTAAGGGATCAACAGGGGATTTTTTATTTATGCAACGTACATGGATTCTATCCTCTCTCTTATATTCCCAGGAAGAGATATTCTTTCTTTTTTCTAACCCTGTGTATGGTTACATAAACCCCTCAGAAAAGAACAAATTCTTTTTGTGATTTCTCCCTCTTTGACACAGTGTTTTTATCTGTGCAAAAAGAATATCCATGAAGACTATTTCTATTAAACTGATCACAGGGATCGGGCTGACCTCTGTACTAATCCTATAGTTCTTATGGCTTCATAACATATATACTCTACACCGCAGAGAACTAAAAGAAAAAATCAATTTTGCATTTCTGCAGGCGATCCAATGGGAAATGGGCAACCATACGGACAGCAATTCCACGAAGCAGGATCGCCCACACCCGCGAAGACTTTTCGCATGCCATGATCCATGACATGAAGAGTCCGATCAACATCATTGTGGTAGGTCTGAATATGCTCCACTCCGAAAAACTTTTTGACAAGCCCGAAAAGCGGGACAACTACTTCCGCATTGCTTCCGAAGAATGCCAGCGTCTGCTCAGCCCGGCAGATAAGATACTCATCCTGGCCAGGTTGGAACAGGATAGTCTGATCCTGCACAAGCAACAGATCCTGCTCAAACCCATTGTCGGCGACCTGGCAGAGAAGTCGGCCTCCAAAGCCGGGAAACCCGTACAATTCGAGATCAGAGTAAATTCCGAAGATATCGTCTATGCCGATGGAGAGTACCTGAAAGAAGCCATCAGCAACCGGATCGAAAATGCCATTAAATATTCGGGAGAAAGTGTTCGTATAGATATCAAACGCACTGTGCACGAAGGCCACGATCACATCAGTATACAGGACAATGGCTTTGGTATTCCTTTCAAAGACCAGAAAAAAATATTCAATAAATTCGAACGTGCCTCAGCAGCCGGACGCAAAGACCGCGCCAAAGGATTGAGACTGGGGCTCAACTATGTCCATAATGTGGTCCTCGCTCACGGAGGGCATGTGATCCTGCGCAGTATTGAAGGAGAATACAGTGAGTTTATACTGGTACTGCCCCGGCACAAAACACTGTAAGCAAATAACGAGGTACGAGCTATTTTTTTGCAGCCTATAAAAATGGCTCAAAGAGGGAAAAGAGTGTCTGTTTGCACCTGGCAAACGGTTGGTTTGCACCTGGCAAATGACCCATTTGCACCTGGCAAACGGCGATTTGCACCTGGCAAACAAGTCATTTGCCAGGTGCAAACCAGAGCTCCTGCCGCAACCGTAATTAACTTCGTGGACCGTTGGTTCGTAGCATCCCTACACCGTACCTCTAAAAAGTTTTCATTACCTCTTTGAAGTACCAGATCATCCGTGCCCAGTTTTCCAGTTCGATATGTTCATTTTCGTTATGGAGGGTCTTCACTTCATAATCATTGACATAGACCGGCATCAACCGATAGATACGATCGCTTACGAGTTGGTATTTGTAGGCATCCGTTCCAGCGACTGTAATATAAGGAGTCACGATGGTACCGGGATACAGTTTCCCGATCACTTCGCCGATCACCTGGAATCCACGGGTATCTTCCGGAGAGATGCCGGAAGGTTCACGGGCCGATACCTGTTCGATCTCCACATCATATCCTTTGCATTGCTGTTGCACATGTTCTATGACATCAGCTACGGATTCTCCCGGCAGAATACGGAAATTCACCGTTACCTCTGCTACCGATGAAAGCACATTTGCCGCATCACTGCCTTTGGCCATCGTGATCGCGGTGGTGGTACGGATCAAGGCGTTGGAAGATGGATTATTGGCCAGTGTACGGAGCAGTTCTCTTTCCAGCAACCATTGGTTGGCAATAGCTACACGGGCCATAAAGTTCATTTTTCCGCCTATGTTATCCAGGAAGTGCTCTACCGGCGGGATCAAATGCTCAGGCATCTGATTGGTATTGAGTTTTTCAATGATCTCAGCAGCCATCACCAGGGTACTCCGTTGCGGAGGGATAGAAGAGTGTCCTCCCTGCCCTTTCACCTTGATACGAATCGTGAGGAACCCTTTCTCTCCCACTCCTATCAGGGCCATAGGCTGATCTACTTCTTTAAGGATCGACTCCGGAGCGGCAATAATGCCCCCTTCGTCGTATACCGCGTCGAAAGTCAGTCCCTGTTCCTTGAAATATTGGGCTATGTGTATAGCCCCCTGCCGGCCACTTACCTCCTCATCCTGTCCGAAAGCAAACCAGATATCCTGCTCCGGAACAAACCCTTCCGCTATCAGAGCATCCGCCGCTTCCAACAAGGCAAACAACATTCCTTTCATATCCAACGTACCCCGACCATACACTCTTCCATCCGCTACAGCTCCGGAGAAAGGAGGATAGTCCCACTGAGTAGAATATGCGGTAACCGGCCCCTTCGCCGGATCGCCCGGACGGAAGATCTCTTCACCGACAGACTCCTGTGTCACCGGATCATGTCCCAGCACCGGCACCACATCGTAATGGGAGAGGAAGAGGATCGGCTTGCGTGACGGATCTTTTCCTTTCCAGTGAAACACCAGCCCGTAGGTATTGACCGTCAGCGTATCCATTGCCGCGTAGACTGCCGGATATACCTCAGGTAAATAGGCCTTAAAAGCCTCGAACGGAGCAAAATCGGTCTCTTCATAGACCTCCGTACTTACTGTTGGAATACGTATACCCCCGGCAAAACGCCGGATAGATTCTTCGGACAATGACGGCTTTACCGGAGAAATTTCCGTTGCCGTACGTCCCGTATGATCAGATGTCTCTTTGCTGAAAGGATGCATATATGTCTTAATTAGGATGATAAC
>JAJBTC010000123.1 GCA_020861095.1 Bacteroides sp. | reverse complement strand
ATAAGAGACCTTAACGTAATAAAATGTAGACAGAACATTTATAAGTCAGGAAGGAAAAAAGGCTTGGACTTTTTGATTACTGTCCATAATAAGGAAAGTGAAAGTGGGTATTCATTTTTGCTGTATGATCAGAATAGGCTGGGTTATATTTTGGAGCATTTCAACACAATAATCTAATTAATAATCAAATGTCTTTAGATCTGAAAAATCCTTTTTCGGAATGCAAAAGATGTTTGATTTGCCTATTGGATAATTAAATACAATCATTTTTTATGAAACATTTATTAACAATAATCCTTACAGTTCCTATGTATAAAAGAATAAGTAGTAATCCTTTTTTATATTATCATCTCTTTATATCAGTTTAATAATAAGGGGAGAATGTAGACTTTGTATAAGTTTGATAGCTATAAAACCAGAACCTTTACGGTTCATTTTACCTATAGTTGATACGGTTTTTATGAAATCCCTTATATGCGTAACTATAAAAATTTAGAGTATGTTGTATTTATTACGTCCCGAGCATTATGATTATTTAATCAGGAATTATCATGGTACGCCTGTTATAGGAAATTTTAAAGGTGGTTACTATCTCGTTGAAGCAAGTGACGAACTGGCATTAGAAATTTGTGAATGGACTAGAGACGTTTTTGATCGGTTTGGATTTGATCATAAAAATAGGATAACACGAATAGGGAAATTGATGGAAGAGACTTATGATGTTTTCTCTGTCCCGATTCGAGAAGGAAGAATATAATTTCTTATATAAAAGTTTGGTAGATCATGACCTGTGATTTTCAGCTAATAGATGAAGATAATATTCCTGTATTAGCCGGCTTATAATAAGTGTGGAAAATAGTTTGATTTATTATGGTAAGGGGACTGAGTAGAAAGTCCGAGAAAGTCATTTTTATCTGGCTATAGATATGTGTGGAAAGGAGTATGGTTGGGAAAGTATCATCGTTGGTTACGTACCAGTTATTTGCTTTTGCCATAGCTGTTGTTGCTGCCACAACTACTGCTACACATACTGCTTTGAAGAATACATTTGCTTTCATGACGTTTATTTTTTATGATTTATATTTTATACGGTTGTTTCGTTTGGATATGACAAAGATAAGGCAGTTGGAGGCAGTTCTTAGTTATCGGATGGTTAGGGTTTGGTTAATGTCTTGAGTATGAATACATAGCTCGGTTAACAAAAAACGAGCTGTACTCCGATCAATCATCTCACGGGAAGGCTCTTGGCAGATAAGAATAGGGTTTTTGTGAACGAAACGTTAATATAACGTTACCCACACGGTAGAAAATAGTCTGTTTGCAGGAACTTTATTTAAAGAAAAAGGAAGCCGGATGTGTAGCCAGTGGAGAAAACGTATTTTTTCAATGAAACTTTCATTGTCTTCCGGCGGGTGCCCATCAGCACCCATAGAGGGCCGATTGGCACTCACAAGGGGCTCTTCGGCACCAAGCGAGGGACGAACAAGATTTCAGTGAGAAAATATCTGTTCTCCATAGACATACCTATAGTATTCCCAGGAGATAAAATAAATTTGCCTGTGAGACTTTCCTAAGATATATCTGTTGTCCGGATAAGGCAAGAAGGTGAAGAAAAGGCGAGGCAGGCAAGCATCCGGAGAGCAACAGAGAAGGAAATCGGGAAAAACGATCGGCTGTCCCAATAAGTTAAGTGCCGCAGGCAGATAACATACTCAGTAGGACAGCCGATCGTTCCGGTTTATTCTATGGTTGGGAAGAGAGGGTGACTTTTATTTATTCAGCTTCCACTCAAACCCTTCTTTCGTATCTTTCACCTCAAATCCCAGAGCAGCCAACTCGTCACGGATCTTGTCCGAGGTAGCCCAGTCTTTGCGGGCTTTGGCCTCCATACGCTGTTGCAGCAGCATATCTACCACCTTTCCGTAAGCCTCTTCCCGGTCGCCTGAGGAGTTTTTCTCTTCCTTCATTCCGAGGATGTCGAACAGGAAAGTAGAGAAGATACCTTGCAGCATTTCCAGATCTTCCGGTGTGACGGTATCGTTACCTGCTATCAGGTTGTTTACGATCTTTGCCCCTTCGAACAGGTGGGAGATCAGAATGGGTGAATTAAGATCGTCGTTCAGCGCGTCGTAGCACTTTTGGCGCAGGGCCGCCACATCTACTGTAGACTGGTCTGTGGGCAGGATCTTTTCCAATTGGGAGACAGCTTCCATCAGTCGCTGCATACCCTTTTCCGAGGCTTGCAGGGCTTCGTTACTAAAGTCTACCGTGCTACGGTAGTGCGCCTGCAGGATAAAGAAGCGGATGGTCATCGGGCTGTAGGCTTGGGTCAATAGCGGATGAGTACCGTTGAAAAATTCATCCAGGGTGATGAAGTTGCCCAGCGATTTGCCCATCTTGGTACCGTTGATCGTGACCATGTTGTTGTGCATCCAATAGTGTACCATATCGTCTCCCTGTGAGGCTACCGACTGGGCGATCTCACATTCGTGATGCGGGAATATCAGGTCCATACCTCCTCCGTGGATATCGAAATGCCGACCTAAGTATTTGCGTCCCATGGCCGTACATTCGCAGTGCCATCCCGGGAAGCCGAGACTCCAGGGAGAAGGCCAGCGCATGATATGTTCCGGTTGCGCGCATTTCCACAGCGCAAAGTCGGCCGGGTTGCGTTTCTCCTGCTGTCCGTCTAATTCGCGGGTGGTATGCAGTACATCCTCTAAATTGCGTCCCGAGAGTTTGCCGTAGTGGTGTTGCTTGTTGTAATTCTCCACATCGAAGTACACCGATCCTTCGCTTTCGTAGGCATAGCCGTTGTCCATGATCTCCTGTACCAGTTCGATCTGATCGATGATATGTCCCGAAGCATGCGGTTCGATGCTGGGAGGCAGTACGTTGAGTGCCTCCATGGCGTGGCGGTAGCGGTTGAGGTAGTACTGCACCACCTCCATCGGCTCCAGTTGTTCCACACGGGCCTTTTTGGCGATCTTGTCTTCCCCTTCGTCGGCGTCGTGCTCCAGGTGGCCCACATCGGTGATGTTGCGCACATACCTTACTTTATAACCCAGGTGAGTGAGGTAGCGGAAAAGCAGGTCGAAGGTGATGGCCGGGCGGGCATGTCCCAGATGGCCGTCGCCATAGACCGTAGGTCCGCAGACATACATGCCTACGTGAGGTTCGTGCAAAGGAACAAACTGTTCCTTCTTTCTATGTAAAGTGTTGTAAATGGTCAATGGATGTTCCATAACGATTGATTTTGATCGGTTTGCAACTATAAATAAGTAGAATGCAAAGTTACAATAAATTATTTAACAGCCTGTTTGTCCGGAAGGTAATTTCGGGCATAAGAGGAAGAATTAAGGATGTACGATGTAGGGATTAGTTCCTTCGTCGTGACACCTCATTTGATTGTTCACATGCAAGTACGTTTACGAGATACGATTTGGAATACAATATTATCATATAATCTATTCATTTCACGTTATCACCCACTTGTAGAGACGCAAATAGATTTACGATTACTCCCTTCGGTCATGACCATTATTTGATTTTTAACACGAAGGAACGTTGGACGGATTTACGATATACGATTGAAAATACAGAAAGTATACGTTCGGAAACTTGAACAGGCAAGTCTTATATGCAAACATGTAGGAAACACAGCATGCGTCTCCGAGGTATGTGTCTGATATACATAAGAACCTATAAAATATGTAGTTGATTATTTAATGGTGTTATTTATCTACGGGTTCTATACAGTCCATGGTAGAGAAATAACAGTAAAAACATTTCTTACGATAGACCATACACTATAATAAGAATGTATATGGATACATGTGTATTTCTTTGTTGGACGTACATCGCGGAGACGCACACCGTGCGTCTCTACAGGTAGAGGAGCGGGTTGTATATATGGTGGTAGTGCGGTAAATGGTATGAATAGGTTGATTTGATTTCAATCGTAAATTGTAATTAACTTCGTCGACCGTTGGTTTGTCCGATCGTAGGTATCTTTTCAAGTTTCCAGCAGCCGGGCCCATTCTTCGTCCGAAAGGGTACGGAAGGGATCGTTGTCCGTAACAAAGGTATCGGCCAGTTTCTGTTTTTCTTCCTGCAGGTCCAGTATCTTTTCTTCGATGGTATGCGCGGTGATGAAGCGGTATACAAAAACCTGCTTGTCCTGTCCGATGCGGTGTGCCCGGGCGATGGCCTGATTCTCTGCCGCCGGATTCCACCAGGGGTCTATGATAAAGACGTAATCTGCCTCTGTGAGGTTGAGTCCCACACCGCCTGCTTTCAGGGAGATCAGGAAAGCCACGATTTCCGGGGAGTTGGCAAATCGTTCTATCTCTTGTTGCCGGAGTTTGGTAGAGCCGGTGAGCAGGGCATATTCCCATTCCTGTTGGCGGAAAGCGTGTGCCACGATCTCCAGATGTTTTACAAAAGAGGAGAAAATAAGCACTTTGTGTCCTTCGCTCCGGAGCGTTTCCACGGCAGTGAGTATCTGTTCCAGTTTGCCCGAACGCTGGTTATAGTTGGGCAGCACCAGTTGCGGATGGCAGGCCAGTTGCCGCAGACGGGTGATGCCGTTGAGTACTGTGAGCGAGTGGGAGGGATGGTGGTGCTCTTTCTGTTGCAGCAGCAGGTTGCGCAGGCTGTTTTTCTCTTCTTTGTATATCTCTTCCTGCGCGGCAGACATGTCACACAGGATCACCTCCTCGGTGAGGGCAGGGAGTTCCGGTGCCACCTCTTTTTTGCCCCGTCGCAGGATAAAAGGGGAGATCAGTTGTTTGAGGCGTTGTGCCTGCAAGGCATTTCCCTGGCGGATGGGTTGTATATATGCTGTCTGAAAGTTCCTTTCACTTCCCAGCAGGTCGGGCTGGATAAAACGGAACTGTGCCCAGAGGTCTTTCAGCGAATTCTCGATAGGCGTACCTGTAAGTACCAACCGGTGATTACTTTGCAGGCTGACGGCCGAACGGAAGGTGACCGAATCGCTGTTCTTGATATGCTGGCTTTCGTCGAGGATCACATATTCGAACCGATAGGCAGAGAGGGCTTCCACATTTTGGCGCAGCATACCGTAGGTGGTGACGATGAGTTGCTGCCGGTCCAGATAGTTTTTGAGATCCCTCAGGCGGAACTGATCGTTGTTGCTCAGGCAGACAGCGCGCAGGTGGGTAAACCGTCGGATCTCCTGCCGCCAGTTGTGCAGCAAGGAGGTAGGTACCACGATCAGAGAAGCAGCCAGGCGGGGAGTATCTTCCGGGGATAGCGATTGGTCTGTAGACACGGGTTGTTTTTCTGAGGTAGCTGCCGGAGATCCTGGCAGAGAAGGGTTTGTTTCTTCTCCGAAGAGTAAGAACTGACCCTTTTCATCGGCTTTTGGAGGCGGTAATACGGTGGTTGCCGGTAGCTCCATCGGCGGAGTATATCCGTATATATGTTGCAGCAGAGCCAGGGTCTGTAAGGTTTTCCCCAGTCCCATATCATCCGCCAGACAACCTCCGAACCCGTTTTTACTAAGATGTACCAGCCAGGAGAAGCCCGTTTGCTGATAGGGTCGCAGCCGCGCTTTCAGTCCTTCCGGTGCCGGCAGGTTTTCTTTCTGGGTATAGTTGTGCAGCTTCTGGCGTTGAGACGTTTCGAGCAGCGGTTCTATCCATCCTACGAAGGAAGGGCGGATACGCAGAGCGGTGTCTTCCTCCTGTGCCTCTTGCAACAACGGTGGATAAGTGGTAAACCACTCTTCCGGGAGCAACACGATGCGGCCGTCGGGGAGGGTATATTCCCGTTGTCCGTTGAGGATATGCCGCCGGAAGCGGACAAAAGGGATGCGCAGATCACCGATACATACGGTGATGCGCAATTCAAACCAGTCTCTCTCTTCGGTGAGGTCTTGTTGGAGTCGTATCTCCTCTAAGTAGTAGGAGGCTCTCTCTTGCAGGCTGACTAATTCAAAACGCTGTATCAACTCCTGACGATGATGCAGCATCCAGGCCGACAAGCCCGGCTGACCGGATGCGGGGGAGAGGCGGAAAAGTGTATCACTCACCTGTTCCAGGTGATGCCGCGTGAGCCAGGCTATGGCTTTCTGTTCGGCGGTATAGCTGCGTTTCAGGATACGTATCCATGGCTTTCCTTCTTTCTCTTCCAGCCACACTTGCCTTTCTCCCGGTTGAGTTGCGGGGCGGTCGAACCAGTCGTTCCCGTATCGGTAACGCAGATGGAGCAAGCTGTCTGTATAGATCGAATCTTCTATCGAGAGTACCGGATGGCATATCTTGCGGATGGTACGTACCTCTATCCCTTCCACCCCGATCGGATGAAAACGTGCCACAGGCAGCAGGATGTTGCGGAGGTATTTGCGGATCTGGGTAGTCTCTACGCGGACTGTATCTTTGTGGGTGAAGGGAAGTACCCGCCGGGCTTCGAGGTTGCGGAATGTCCACACATCCATCCCCGCCAGCAGGATAGCCGGGTCGGAAGAAAGTACGATCACCGGTTTCTTTTCGGTCAGATCTATCTCTTCTCCTTCCCGGGTCGCATACAAGCGGTAACGGAAGGAGTCTTCCTCTATCCGGAAGTGGAACCGGACTTGTATCGGCTCTTTACCTACCTGATAGGCATGGTGCGGCAACAGCAGTTTACTTCCGGGTTGTTTCTGGTAGAGAGGAAGCTGGTGGGTACGGATCACTTCCATGATGGCAGCCAGCTTTTCTTCGATGAATGGGCGGATATGCTCTTTCCAGTTCTTTTCGGTGAGTTTTCGGAGAAAATCGCTGTGAGTCTTTTCGCGGGAGAAGAGTTTCATCAGGTTGCGGTCGGTATACTGGCTGGCCATCCGTACGATCTGTTGCACGGCAGTATCGAACCGGTTCAGGTCTTCCTTTGTAGAATGAAAAGCCTGCTCCAGCAACTGATATCCTCCTTGCGGCTGCGGCTCGGCGGTATAGGGTAGGATCAATACACCCCAGACGGGATGATCGACTACGACAAAGATGATATGGAGATCCGGATGTGCGATTTGCTGATGTATGGTTTACGATTTGAATGACTTGTTTACTGGTTAGGTTTCAGGTGCTGAGTGGTAAGTTAACACTCATAACTTACTACTTATAACTTTTTGAACCCTCTGTTTTCCGGTTGCATATCGCAACCCTCTGTTTTTGGTCCGGTTTTACCCGGATCATACAGATGACCTTCTCCCTATCCGGCCGGGATCAAACTCCCGGCCGGATAGGGACAGACTTATGTAAACTGAAACAAATATAGGAGATTTTTGTGTAATTTCGCGTCATGATACAGGAAAACAAACGTGTGTTGTTGGGCATGAGTGGCGGCACCGATAGTTCGGTGGCAGCTATGTTACTGTCAGATGCCGGATATGAGGTGTCTGGGGTGACTTTTCGCTTTCATGACGGCCCCGGCTCGGAGCAGGCCATTGAAGACGCGCGGGAATTGGCTGCCCGATTGGGTATGCCTCATCTGGTATATGACGCGCGGGATGTTTTTCGCCGGGAGGTGATCGACTATTTTGTGCGGGAATATATGTGTGGCCGCACTCCGGTACCCTGTACGGTATGCAACAACCTGCTCAAGTGGCCGTTGCTTGCCCGTATGGCCGATGAAAAGGGGATATTTTATATTTCTACCGGGCACTATATCTGTAAAATCTTTCAGGATGGGAAATACTACATCGCACCGGCAGCGGATACGGACAAAGACCAGACTTTTTTCCTGTGGGGATTGCCACAGGAGATACTCCGACGGATGCTTCTGCCTATGGGAGATGTGACCAAGATATGGGCCCGGGAATTTGCCCGGGAGCGGGGATTTCTGAAGGTCGCCGGGAAAAAAGATAGCCTGGGAGTCTGTTTCTGCCCGATGGACTACCGGGGATTTCTCCGTACTGAACTGGCCGCAGGGAAAGAGAACAAGGGGGAGTGGCAATTACCTGGGAAAGGAAATTTTGTAGACGAAGCGGGAAATGTGCTGGGGCAACACGCAGGGTATCCGTTTTATACCATTGGTCAGCGGCGTGGATTGATCTATCTCAACCGGGCGGTTTTTGTCAAAGAGATCGATGTAGAAAAGAATGAGGTGGTACTGGCTCCTTTGCGTTCGCTGGAGAAAACAGAGTTTTTCCTGAAAGACTGGCGACTGACGGAGGAGACTTTGGCCGATGGAAAGGAGCAATTGGTGGTGAAGATCCGCTACCGGAAGCAACACAACCAGTGTACCCTGATCCGTACGACGGAGGGAAGGTTGCATATACGGCTGACAGAACCTCTTGCTGCCGTAGCCTCAGGGCAAGCCGCTGCTTTCTATAAAGAAGGTCTGCTGGTAGGAGGAGGAATTATTTGTTGAGTATAAGCATATCTTCGATATACTCCCGTGTATTGGAGAGGCGTGGGATCTTGTGCTGACCGCCCAGTTTGCCTTTCTGCTTGAGCCAGTCGTGGAAGAGATTCTGACGTGCTACGATCACTTCCAGTGGCTGCAAGGCGATGTCTTTCCACCGTTTCGCCTCGTAGTCCGAGTTAACCTCTTTCAGGGTAGCATCTAAGGTAGCCGCAAATTTATCTATGGAGTCCGGCATACGGGCAAATTCGATCAGCCACTGGTGGCGGCATTTGGCCTCCTGATCCATAAATACCGGAGCTGCCGAATATTCGCTTACCTGTGCTCCGGTTTCCAGACACGCTCTGGCCAGTCCTTTCTCCGCATTGTCCACGATGAGTTCCTCGCCAAAAGCATTGATAAAGTGCTTGGTACGTCCGGTGATCACAAACTTGTAAGGATCGCGGGAGATAAAGCGTACAGTGTCGCCGATCATGTATCTCCACAGCCCGCAAGAGGTGGAGATGACAATGGCATAGTTTTTATGGAGTTCGATCTGTTCGAGCGGATGGATGCGCGGATGTTCCTTTTCCACATCTTCGAGAGGAATAAATTCGTAAAAAATGCCGTAGTCGATCATCAGCAGCATCGAAGGATCGGACGGATCGTCCTGCGTACCAAAATAACCTTCCGATGCGTTGTAGGTCTCTACATACCGCATATCGGGTCTGCGGATCACCTGTGTGAATTGTTCCTTGTACGGAGTGAAACTGACCCCGCCGTGGAAGAATACCTCCAGGTTGGGCCATACCTCTTCCAGAGAATTCTTTCCGGTCTTCTCTAAGATGCGTTTGATGAGTACCAGCATCCAGGAAGGTACGCCGGATATACTGGTGATATCGGATTTGATAGTGCTGTTGGCAATGGCTTCTATCTTGCTTTCCCATTCGCTCATCAGGGCAATCTCTTTGCTGGGTACACGGATCATATTGACCAGCGGACTTACGTTTTTGATAAGTATAGCGGAGAGATCGCCCACCTGCGTGTGGTGAGAGTTGAGGTTAGGAGCCAGGCTGCCCCCCATGATAAGTCCTTTTCCGGAGAAGAAGTGACTGTCGGGGTTGTTGCGCAGATAAATGGCTACGGCATCCGTTCCACCTTTGTAATGAATGTCTTTCAGAGCATCGTTGCTGACAGGAAGGAATTTACTCTTGTCGTTGGTGGTACCGGACGACTTGGCAAACCACCGGATGCGGGAGGGCCACAGAAGATTTTGCTCTCCGGCCCACAGTCGTTCTACATAGGGCTTTATCTCTTCGTAGCCCTGGATCGGTACCCGGTTGCTGAAGTCTTCGTAGTTTCGTATCGATTGATAGTCAAATTTCTTTCCCCATTCCGTATCTTTTGCCGTACGCACCAGACGCGCCAATGCTGCCTGCTGGAGTTCACCGGCATGGGTAGCATACCGATCGATCTCTTTCAGACGGGAATTGAAAATTTTACTGATGATTTTTGTGGTATTCATTAATCGTCTACAAAAAACGTTTCAGAGTGCAAAAGTAACCTTAATAATCTTTTTTTTCTATCTTTACGAGAGAAATATTCCCGTAAATTGAAACGTTTGTTAAATGGCTAATGTTGATACCTGGGGAATCTTCTATAGAACTTTTAAATTTTTTGTTGAATCTTTGTGTGGAAAGGAGAAAAGAATTATGAAAATCGGTATTCTGACTTCCGGGGGAGATTGTCCCGGTATCAACGCAACCATACGAGGGGTTTGTAAAACCGCTATCCGGCATTATGGGATGGAGGTGGTAGGTATCCACAGTGGCTTTCAGGGATTGCTTACCAGGGATGTGGAGCAGATCACGGACCACTCCCTTACGGGGCTGCTCAATCTGGGAGGTACCATTCTGGGAACTTCCCGCGAGAAACCTTTCAAGAAACAACGCGCGGTCACTGTGGAGGCAGACAAGCCTACACTGATCAGGCAGAATATAGAGGCGCTGGGACTCGATTGTGTGGTATGTATCGGAGGCAACGGTACGCAGAAGACCGCGGCCAGGCTGGCAGGGATAGGGGTGAATGTGATCTCTGTTCCCAAGACCATAGATAACGATATCTGGGGTACGGATGTCTCTTTTGGCTTCGACTCGGCAGTGACCATTGCCACGGAGGCGATAGACCGTCTGCACTCTACCGCCAGTTCGCACAAGCGGGTGATGGTGATCGAGGTGATGGGACATAAGGCCGGGTGGATCGCGCTTTATTCCGGAATGGCCGGAGGGGGAGATGTGATCCTGTTGCCTGAAATACCTTACAGCATCAAGAATATCGGTGATGTCTTGTTGCAACGTCTGAAGAAAGGAAAGAATTACTCCATTGTGGTGGTGGCCGAAGGCATCCAGACCGATGGGAAAAAACGAGCTGCCGAATATATTGCTCAGGAGATCGAGTATGAGACCGGTATAGAGACCCGTGAGACGGTGCTGGGATACATCCAGCGGGGCGGATCGCCGACAGCATTTGATCGTAACCTCTCTACACGTATGGGCGGTCATGCCACGGAACTGATCGCTACCGGTCAGTTTGGCCGGATGGTGACCCTGCAAGGGGACAAGGTCTCTTCGTTGCCGCTGGAGGAGGTGGCGGGAAAGTTGAAGTTAGTGACGGAAGATCATGACTTAGTAGTACAGGGACGTCGCATGGGTATCAGCTTCGGCTGATCGCGTAAAAGAGTTTTCCGGAATGAAAAAGAAGTAACGGATCTTTCAGAGATCACAGCGCTAAAGCAGGAAGCATATCCTTACCTGTCCGAGTGATCAGTGGAGTTACAAAAAAGGGAAAGGGGTGAATAGATACGGAAACCCTGCCTGTGACGGGTACTCTGTAGAGACGCAAAGAGATTTACGATTAGACGATTTACGATTTACGATTGAAATTACATTTTGTAAATCCCCATACATTACATGTTAGATGCAAACATACGAGACGCACGCCGTGCGTCTCCGTATGCCGGATGGGAGTAGGATACTTACATAACCTGATTTTCTACAGATCCGGTTCTTCCTCTGTCGTCTGGAGAGGTCTCTCCATAGGTTCCGGAGCGGGAACTATAGATTCCGGTTCTTCAGAGAAAGAGAGAGTTTCTTGTAATTCATCGGCCAACAAAAGATCTGCTGCCAGTTCTTCTGTACATTCCTCCACAGATACAGTTTCACTGTGTAATTTCCTGCTGAGAAGTTCTTCCGTAAAGCTCTGGTCGGTACGGATCTTTTTAAGTGCCATCTGGGCGGCCTGTTGCTGCGATTCTTTCTTGGAGTAACCTACCCCTGTGCCGGCTGATTGCCCTTCCAGCAGGATCTCTGTCTGGAACATGGGATTGCTTTCACAATCCAGAAACTGTTCGATCAGTTCGAAAGAGACCTGCACGCGGTTTTTCTGGCTCCATTCGATCAGTTTGGATTTGAAGTTCATCTCTTTGCGTGAGAGACGCTCCAGATCGATGTGTACGCCAATGATCTTCTTTTCCAGAAACTCTTTGCAGCGGTCGTATCCCTGATCGAGATAGATAGCACCGATAAACGCTTCGAAGGCATTTCCGTACATGTAGTTGTTGTGGGAAGAGGAGCGTGTGGAGTAGACAATCAGCTTGTCGAGTCCGATGTTTACGGCAAGTTTGTTGAGTGTCTCACGCTGCACGATCTTGGAGCGGGTGTTGGTCAGGAACCCTTCGCGTTTGCCTGCAAAATTCCTGTACACAATATCTCCGATGATGGCATCTAATATGGCATCTCCCAGAAACTCCAGTCGTTCGTTGTTCAACGGACGTCCCTGTTCGGAGCGGATGTTCGAAGACTTGTGCAAAAGGGCCTCTTCATATACCTGTATGTTGCGTGGAAGAAAGCCCAGTATTTTGTATAAACGAAGATAAGGCTTTCTGTCTTTTCGAAACAGAAGCCTTATCTTCTCTATCTGATCACGTAACACGCGTTTAGTCTGTATATTTCTTGAAAATAGCGCAAGCGTTATGACCACCAAACCCGAATGTGTTTGAAAGAGCTACATTCACTTCGCGTTTCTGAGCTTTGTTGAATGTAAAATTCAGGTTATAGTCAATATTCTCGTCGCGGTCTTCTTCCTCGTGGTTGATAGTCGGAGGTATGATACCGTTTGCGATAGCCAGGATACTCGCGATCGCTTCTACGGCTCCCGCTGCTCCCAGAAGATGGCCTGTCATGGATTTGGTAGAGCTGATGTTCAGCTTGTAGGCATGATCTCCAAACACCTCTTTGATGGCTTTTACTTCCGAGATATCTCCTACCGGCGTTGAAGTTCCATGTACGTTGATATAATCTACATCTTCCGGTCTCATTTCCGCATCTTCCAATGCGTTGAGCATCACCAGCCGGGCTCCCAGTCCTTCCGGGTGTGAAGCGGTCAGGTGATAGGCATCGCCAGACATTCCCACTCCCGCTACTTCGGCATAGATCCGGGCACCGCGTGCTTTGGCATGTTCCAGTTCTTCGAGAACCAGACAGCCTCCTCCTTCTCCCATAACGAATCCGTCGCGGCTGGCGCTGAAAGGGCGTGAGGCCTTTTCCGGTTCATCGTTGCGGGTAGAGAGGGCATGCATCGCGTTGAAACCACCTACGCCTGCCGCTGCTATGGCTGCTTCCGAACCTCCCGTTACAATGGCGTTTGCCTTTCCCAGACGGATCAGGTTGAATGCGTCTGCGATCGCGTTGGTAGAGGTGGCACACGCCGAACAGGTCGCGTAGTTGGGGCCATGAAAACCGTATATGATGGAGATCTGGCCGGCGGCTATGTCGGAGATCATTTTGGGAATGAAGAACGGATTGAATCTGGGGCCATTCTCTTTGTTGACAGCATAGTTGCTGATCTCGTCTTCAAAGGTCCTGATGCCTCCGATGCCGGCTCCGAAGATCACTCCGATACGGGTACGATCTTCTTTCTCTACATCCATTCCCGAATCTTCAACCGCCTGTTTGGCCACACCAATGGCATATTGGGTATAGAGATCCATTTTGCGTGCTTCTTTCCTGTCTATATACATAGAGGAATCGAAGTTTTTCACTTCACATGCGAAATGGGTCTTGAATTTTGATGCGTCGAAATGAGTAATAGGCCCCGCTCCACTAACCCCGTTTACCAGGTTCTCCCAGAATTCCGGGATGGTGTTACCTACGGGAGTAATGGCGCCAAGGCCTGTTACTACAACTCTTTTCAATTCCATATTTATGAAATCCGGATTACTTGGCGTGTTCTTCGATGTAAGATACAGCATCTCCTACAGTACCGATCTTTTCAGCCTGATCGTCTGGAATAGAAATACCGAACTCTTTTTCGAATTCCATGATAAGTTCTACAGTGTCAAGAGAATCTGCTCCCAGGTCATTAGTGAAGCTTGCTTCATTCGTAACTTCTGATTCTTCTACGCCCAATTTATCGACGATGATCGCTTTCACTCTTGATGCAATTTCAGACATAACTTTAAGTTTTTAATTAGTAAATAGTTTTATTTCTTTAAATTTGCGGTGCAAAGGAATAAATATTTATTGTTCTGAGCAAATATTTGAATAAATAAATGTAGTTTTTTGCACATTTTTTAGAGAATTGTGTATTGGGAAGGGGGGTATGAAAAAGAATATTGCCGTTTTTGCTTCCGGTTCGGGTACGAATGCCGAGAATATCATCCGATGTTTCCGGGAGGATAACCGGCTGAATGTGAGTTTACTGGTGTCTAACCGGGCAGATGCGTATGTGTTGGAACGGGCTCGCGCCCTTGGTGTACCCTATAAGGTCTTTGCCAGAGAAGAGTGGAAGCAGGGGGAAGCTGTCTTATCCCTTTTGGAGGCCTATCAGATCCATTTTGTGGTGCTGGCCGGCTTTCTGCTACGTATTCCGGAAGTCATTTTGCATGCTTATCCCAATAAAATTATAAATATTCATCCTTCGCTGCTTCCCAGATACGGTGGCAAAGGCATGTATGGCGATCGGGTACACGAGGCGGTGGTAGCCGCCGGGGAGCAGGAGAGTGGTATTACTATACATTATATCAATGAACATTACGACGAAGGGCAGGTGATCTTTCAGACCACTTGTCCGGTACTTCCGGAAGATACTCCGGCCGAGGTAGCGTGTAAGGTACACGCGCTGGAGTATCAACACTATCCCGAAGTAATCCGGCGGATCATTCTATCCGAATAGTATATGCTTTGGGTTCCCTGCGTAGGGGATAATGACCACGCAGGTACTCAAAGTCTCCCGGATGTTGTTTCAGCCGCTGGCTGTCTGTCTGCGGGTTGTATATATGTAGAAGTGCTTCCTGCCAGGTCGGTGCGCAGATCAGAGGTTGCTGTGGTTCGGGCGGGCATATGGTATATTCCGCCCGGATGTCAAAGTACCGGCACAAAGCATCTAATGCCATCCGTGTAGCGTTTGCTTTTCCGTCGGCCGAATAGCCCGCGATGTGCGGTGTGCCCAGAAAAGAAAGTTCCAGTAGCTCCGGATTCAGATCCGGTTCTCCTTCCCATACATCCAGAACAACTTCCGAAACCTTCCCGTTTTTCAGTGCTGCCAGCATAGCCGTCGTAGATACAACCTCTCCGCGGGAGGTATTGATGAGAACCGGTTGGCGAAGCAGTGAATCAAAGAATCCCGCATCTGCCAGATGAAGAGTCTGGTATTTTCCTGTGGGGGTAAGAGGAGTATGAAACGTAATGATGTCACATGCTGCCGCGATTTGGCTCAGGGAGACAAACCCGGAGCTTCCTTCCTGTTCTTTGCGGGGAGGGTCATTGAGCAATACCTTCATTCCCATGTCCCGTGCTACGGTTTCGACGCGGCTTCCTACGTTCCCTACTCCCACAATGCCGATGCACGCGTTCCGGGGTATACATCCTTTCTGTTGCAACAGGAATAAAGACGATTGTATGTATTGAGCAACAGAGTCGGCATTGCATCCCGGAGCATTGGTCCAGGTGATCCCTGCTTCCTGGCAATACTTCGTATCTATATGGTCATAGCCAATGGTAGCGGTGGCGATAAACCGCACCCGGCTTCCTTCCAGCAGAGAGCGGTTGCACTGTGTGCGGGTACGTACAATAAGGGCATCCGCATCTTTTATCAATGCGTGGGTGAATTCTCCGCCCGGAGCATATGCCACTTCGTCGGCAATGCGGGAGATCGCTTCTTTTATATAAGGTATTTTATCGTCTACAACTACTCTCATGACTTCCCTGGTTTAAACCGTTACAAAAATAACGTTTTTCGGGCAGATTCGTTCTTTCCGGAGGCCAGTGTATGTATAAAGGCGGAAAAATCCTTTTCATTCCGGAGAGGATACTGACATTTCGGGACAGAAGGGTTGTCTGAATAAGAAATAATCCATAGTTTTGCCTTTCGTTCCTTTTCCATACTCCAGGATGGGGTGGTTGACTGGTGATCTTGTATCAGGATGTACTGTCTGTTTGGTCAGGCAGAGGTGGTGAGGTCGTAAGGCGAATGAGTGCCACATGTGATTTCCGAGATCGTTTCCTCTCTTTCAGGGAAAGGGTAATTTAAAAAACAGATGAAGAATTTGCTTTATTATATAGTCTGGGGAGTGTTTTACCTCTTGTCTTTGCTTCCCTTCTGGGTACTTTACAGGTTTTCCGACCTGCTGTATTATCCGTTGTATCATCTGATCGGTTACCGCAAAAAAGTGGTGCGTAAGAATCTGGTTACTTCTTTTCCGGAGAAGAGCTTGGATGAGATCGTCCGGATAGAGAAGAAATTCTACTCCAACTTGTGCGATTATTTTTTTGAGACCCTGAAGATGGCCAGCATGAGTGAGAAACAGATCAAACGCCGGATGAGGTTTGAAGGGCTCGGGCAGGTGCAGGCCGATACGGAACAGGGTCGTTCGGTGGCTCTCTACCTGGCACATACCTTTAACTGGGAGTGGGTGAGCTCCATCCCGCTGCATATGTCGGACAAAAGTGTGGTTTTTGGCCAGATCTATCACGCTTTGCGTAACAAGACGTTCGACAGGCTTTTCCTGAAGCTCCGCGGAAGGTTTGGAACTACCAGCATTTCGAAAGAGAATACCCTGCGCAGGGTGATGGAGTATAAGAGTCAGGACCGGCTGTTTGTGATCGGTTTTATTGCAGATCAGATCCCCAAATGGCAGTCTACTCATCACTGGGTCGATTTTCTGCATCAGGATACGGCTGTTTTTACGGGTACGGAAAAGATTGCGAAGAAGATGAAGTGTACCACCTATTACCTGACCATGGTGCAGGAGAAAAGGGGATACTATCTGTGTAAAGTGCAGTCTTTAGTGGAAAACCCTTCTGCGATGCCGGATTTCAAACTGACCGATCTTTACTTCGAACGTCTTTCGGAAACGCTGCATCAGTATCCCTCCTCGTGGCTGTGGTCGCACAACCGCTGGAAGCGTACGCGCGAACAGGTGCAGGAGATGGAAAACCGTATCAGATACAAACAGTAACTTTTGTCTGATAAACAGAGGTTTTCCGGTCATTGACAGACTTCGCGTGCAGAGGTATAAACGAACGTACAGATACAATAAGTCTTCACCGGAAGATGCAAACCTCTTCCGACAGATCTATCTGCTCCTGTCTTCAGGGAGGTATCAGAGCAGGCAGATAATTCCCCTAACTTACAGAAAGATATACGTACACGCCCCGAACTGTATAAAATTTATATATCTTTGTGGCTAAATTTTTAAACACAAACCATGAAAGGTTTCCTGCAACTGTTGCGGAGGTTCATCTCTCCATATAAATACTATTTGATATGGGCGCTGGTGTTGAATATGCTCTCTGCCATATTGAATATATTCTCATTCTTTTTTATCATGCCTATACTTTCTATCCTGTTCCGGCTCGAAGAAAGTGTATATCTGTTTATTCCCTGGAATTCTCCCGATGCGGGTGTTGTAGAGATCCTGAAAAACAATCTCTATTACTACATGACACAAATGATCGACCTCAAGGGAGCCTCTTTCACCTTGTTGGTCCTGGGATTGTTTCTGACCGTAACTACCTTGTTCAAGACATTAGCCTATTTTGGTTCTACTGCCATTATGGTACCTGTGCGCACAGGGGTGGTGCGTGACATCCGTGTACAGGTCTACAAAAAGATCATCGGACTCCCTCTTGGCTTTTTCTCAGAAGAGCGTCGGGGAGATATCATTGCCCGTATGAGCGGAGATGTGAATGAGATTGAAACCTCCATTACCAGTTCGTTGGATATGCTGATCAAGAATCCGATCCTGATCTTTGTCTATCTGATCACGCTGATCGTGATCAGTTGGAAACTTACCCTGTTTACGCTGTTGGTGCTTCCGGGGCTGGGATGGATCATGGGGGCGGTAGGGAAGAAACTCAAAAGAAAATCGCTGGATGCACAGGAAAAATGGAGCGATACGATGTCGCAACTGGACGAAACTCTGGGTGGGTTGCGTATCATCAAAGCTTTTATCGCCGAGGATAAGATGGTGAACCGTTTTGTGAAAGTATGCAACGATTACCGTCAGGCAGTGAGCCGGGTGGCTATCCGGCAGAGTCTGGCGCATCCGATGAGTGAATTCCTGGGTACGCTGATCATTGTGATCGTATTGTGGTTTGGCGGCACACTGATCCTGAGCTACAGCTCTACGATCGATGCACCTGCCTTCATCTATTACCTGGTGATCCTCTACAGTATTATTAATCCGTTGAAAGACTTTTCCAAAGCCAGTTACAACATTCCCAAAGGTCTGGCATCCATGGAGCGTATCGACCGTATCCTGCTGGCAGAGAATAAGATCACGGAGAGCCCCTCGGCTGTCTCTATCGATACGTTCAGAGACAAGATCGAATTTAAACACGTTACCTTCAGCTACGATACCAAAGAGGTATTGTGCGATGTAAACCTGACCGTTCCCCGGGGAAAGACCATTGCGTTGGTGGGTCAGTCGGGCTCCGGAAAGTCTACGCTGGTCGATCTGCTCCCTCGTTACCACGATATACAGCAGGGAGATATCTGTATCGATGGTGTGAATATCAAAGACCTGCGTATTGCCAGTCTGCGTGGCCTGATCGGGAATGTCAATCAGGAAGCTATCCTGTTCAATGATAGTTTCTTCAATAATATCGCGTTCGGAGTAGATGGAGCTACTCTGGAGCAGGTGATGGAAGCGGCAAAGATCGCCAATGCACATGACTTTATTATGGCTACCGAACAAGGATATGATACGTTTATCGGAGATCGCGGAAGTAAACTTTCGGGCGGACAACGTCAGCGTATCAGTATTGCCCGTGCGATCCTGAAAAATCCTCCGATCCTCATCCTGGATGAAGCAACTTCGGCGCTGGATACTGAATCCGAACGTCTGGTACAAGAGGCTCTGGAACGTCTGATGAAGACGCGTACCACGATCGCTATTGCTCACCGCCTCTCTACCATCAGGAACGCGGATGAGATCTGTGTGATGCACGAAGGACGTATCGTAGAGCGGGGACGGCATGAGGAATTGCTGGAACGGGACGGATATTATAAGCGGTTGAATGATATGCAAAGCCTTTAGATTTACGATTGACAGATTTACGATTGAGAATACAGTTATTCTCATGTTGTTATCCACCTGTAGAGACGCATAGTTGCGTCTTCGCAATGTATGTCCAATACATAAGCTAATAAGGTCCTCTGGTTCTTCTTTTTCTTATTCGATTTATCCGATACCGGGGAGTAATTCAATCTATGTTTTGAATTATTGATTGAATAAAGCGTTGCATCCTATCCTTTGCATCTATATGGGACTTGCAACGCGGAGACGCAACCATGCGTCTCTACAAATGAATACTACCAATCATGAAGGTACTTGTAATTTCAATCGTACATCGTAAATCAGTCAATCGTAACTATCATCATTTTCTTCCGAAATCCGCCGGGATCTCTCCCCACTTCTTTGTATCCCATTTGAGGATCGGGACACGAAAACTGTTTTCCTTCAACCATTTTTCTGCCCGTCGGATCATTTCGAATACCTTTTCGGTCTCCGGTGTCTGTTCCAGTTTGGTCTTGCATTTTTTCTGTTTGACCCACTGCATGGCATTCACACTGTCTGAGTAGATCGGCATGTCCAGACCACGTTGTTGGATCAGTGCCAGACCGTGTACAATGGCCAGGAATTCTCCGATATTGTTGGTACCTTTGATGGGGCCGAAGCGGAAGATCTCCTCTCCCGTCACTAAATAGACCCCTCTGTATTCCATGGGTCCCGGATTGCCACTACACGCCGCGTCTACGGCCAGGCTGCACAGAGATACCTCTGCGGGCCATTCCGAAGAGGTGGAGCGGGCCGCGGCTTTCTTTTTAGGAGCGTTCTGTCCGATGTATTCATAGGGACTTGACGCATATGCCCTTTCTGCCTCTTCCCGGGTGGGAAAAGCCTTATACTTAGCTCCTTCCACACCTTGTGTCTGTTTCTGACAATCGGCCCAGGAGGTATATATACCGGGAATATTCCCTTCCCAGACTACATAGAATTTTTGTTTGGACATACAGTGAATAATAGAGTTTTCCGGAGTAAAGGTACAAATATATTTTCTGAATGAACAATTTCGGGTTCTGAGTTGTTATAATTTACAGAGAGTCAATTTATTAATCGTAAATTCTGACATATGGAAAGAACCTTCACAGAAGCGATGGAACACAGGCGCTCGTATTATGCGCTGACTGCGGAATCACCGGTTCCCGACGAACGCATCGAAGAGATCCTTCGTCTGGCGGTGAAGCATGTGCCTTCTCCTTTCAATTCCCAGTCTACCCGCGTGGTACTTCTCCTGGGGGAGCATCACCGCAAACTGTGGCATATGGTTAAGGAGACATTACGTAAGTTGATGAGTGAAGACTCGTTTGTGAAGACCCGGGAGAAGATAGACCGTGGGTTTGCCGGCGGCTACGGTACGGTTCTGTACTACGAGGATACAACTGTTGTCCGGAAGTTGCAGGAAGATTTTCCCACCTATGCGGAGAAATTTCCCGGCTGGTCGCTCCAGACTTGTGCCATGCATCAGTTCGCTATCTGGACCATGCTGGAAGATGTCGGATTCGGAGCTTCGCTCCAACACTACAATCCACTCATTGATGAAGAGGTGCGGAAGGAGTGGAAGTTTCCCGAAAAATGGGAACTGAATGCCCAGATGCCATTCGGCCTGCCGTTTGAAGGGCCGGGACAGAAAGAGTTCCAACCGCTGGAAAAAAGATTGAAAATATTTCGTTAAAGGGGTGAGTGTGTGGATGGGCTGATCTGTTGAAAAGGGTCAGCCTCCATACGTATATGTTCTGATGAGTATAATAAAAAGTTGTTGGGTGGTCTCTCCGGTAATTCTTCGGAATACCGGAGAGATTTTTTCATGTGAATTCGCTACCTTTGTGCCTGATAAATTGTAGTGTATGATCCGTATTTTTCTTACCGGTTACATGGGTGCCGGTAAAACCACCCTGGGTAAAACATTGGCAAAGGAGTTGAACGTTTCTTTTGTCGATCTCGACTGGTGCATTGAAGAGCGCTATCACAAGAGCGTGGGCGAACTTTTCGCAGAGAAAGGTGAAGAGGGATTCCGGCAGGTGGAACGCAAGATGTTGCGTGAGGTAGGAGAATATGAAAATGTGATCGTCTCTACCGGTGGAGGTACTCCCTGCTTTTTTGATAACATGGAGTATATGAACAGTCGTGGAAAAACGGTGTATCTGGATGTACATCCGGATGTTTTGTTCCGTCGGTTGCGGGTGGCCCAGCATCAACGTCCTATCCTGCGTGATAAGAACGAAGAGGAACTGAAACGGTTTATAGCAGAGGCGCTGGAGAAGCGTTCCTGTTTCTATACCCAGGCAGCGTATCGGTTCGACGCGCATGAACTGGAAGACCGCTCGCAGATCCGGGAATCGATCCGGCGGTTGAGGGAGCTTCTTGAAATATAAAGAAACGTGTGGATTTACAATGTACTGAACCAGCGGTCGACGCAGTCCATCGAAGATCGGCGTAGCCAACCAGGCGGTCAGCAAAGGGATTTACGATGTACCATTGCAATCACATGGTATGCAATCAGGTAAAGAACCGTTTGTTCTCACTTTGGACTGCGTTGGCCGTTGGTAGGTTCCGGTTCTCTATACTTTTTCTATACCAACGTGTCATGTCCCTTCAGGAGTACAACAGTATATACTTCTTTCATCGTATATCGTAAATAGTCCCTTCCTTGCATCATACATCAACAAGTTCTTTGTTTTTGTGTTATCGTATCGGATTAATACGTATTTTTGCTGGCTGACAATTTTAAAAACTACTGAATTACAGAAAAATGAGAAAATGGCGTATTGAAGACTCCGAGGAGCTCTATAACATAACCGGTTGGGGGACTTCGTACTTTGGTATCAATGAAAAGGGGCGGGTGTATGTAACTCCCCGCAAGGATGGAGTGTCTGTCGACCTGAAAGAGCTGGTAGATGAATTACAGCTTCGTGATGTTGCTACTCCCATGCTGTTGCGGTTTCCGGATATTCTGGACAATCGTATTGAGAAGACAGCCTTGTGTTTTCAGCAGGCGGCAGAAGAGTACGGATACAAAGCTCAGAATTTTATTATCTATCCCATCAAGGTCAATCAGATGCGTCCTGTGGTGGAAGAGATCATCAGCCACGGCAAGAAGTTCAATCTCGGCCTGGAAGCCGGTTCAAAGCCTGAATTGCACGCAGTGATCGCTATTTATCCCGATTCGGATTCTCTCATCATCTGCAACGGTTACAAAGATGAAAGTTATATAGAACTGGCTCTGCTGGCTCAGAAGATGGGAAAGCGTATTTTCCTTGTCGTAGAAAAAATGAATGAACTCAAGCTGATAGCCAGAATGGCGAAGCAGCTGAATGTACGTCCCAACCTGGGTATCCGTATCAAACTGGCCTCTTCGGGCAGTGGGAAATGGGAAGAATCGGGTGGAGATGCCAGTAAATTCGGGCTTACCTCCAGCGAATTGCTGGAAGCACTGGATTTTCTGGAAAAGAAAGAAATGGCTGACTGTCTGAAACTGATCCACTTCCATATAGGAAGCCAGGTGACCAAGATACGCCGGATCAAGACAGCGCTCCGGGAGGCTTCCCAATTCTATGTGCAGCTCCACAGCATGGGGTTCAGGGTCGAGTTTGTGGATATCGGTGGCGGACTTGGAGTCGATTATGACGGAACGCGTTCGCCTAACAGCGCGAGCAGTGTCAACTACTCCATACAGGAATATGTCAACGACTCTATCTCTACACTGGTAGATGCCAGTGATAAGAACGGCATACCTCATCCCAATATCATTACAGAGAGCGGACGGGCACTGACCGCTCACCATTCCGTACTCGTCTTTGAGGTACTGGGCACTGCCAGCGTACCTTCCTGGGGAGACGATGAGGAGATCGGGGAAGATGCCCATGAACTGGTTCGTGAATTGTATGGGATCTGGGACAAACTCAACCAGAATCGCATGCTGGAAGGATGGCACGACGCGCAGCAGATCCGCGAAGAGGCACTCGATCTTTTCAGTCACGGCATTGTGGATCTGAAAACCCGGGCGCAGATCGAGCGGCTCTACTGGTCCATCACACGGGAGATCCATGAGATCGCTTCCGGACTGAAACATGTACCTGAGGATTTCAGAGGACTTTCCAAACTGCTGGCAGATAAATATTTCTGCAACTTCTCTTTGTTCCAGTCCTTGCCTGATTCCTGGGCCATCGACCAGATCTTTCCGATCATGCCTATCCAGCGGTTGGACGAACGTCCCGACCGCTCTGCGACTTTGCAGGATATCACCTGTGATTCAGATGGTAAGATCGCCAACTTTATCTCTACCAAGAATGTGGCCCACTATTTGCCGGTACATAGCCTGAAGAGTAAAGAACCTTATTTCTTAGCTGTGTTTTTAGTAGGTGCCTATCAGGAGATCCTGGGAGATATGCACAACCTGTTTGGAGATACCAATGCGGTGCATGTAACTGTAAACGAAAAGAACTACACCATTGAGCAGATCATAGATGGGGAGACGGTAGCCGAGGTCCTGGATTATGTGCAATACAATCCGAAGAAATTGGTGCGTACCCTGGAGACCTGGGTAACCAAGTCGGTGAAGGAAGGAAAGATCTCCGTGGAAGAGGGAAAAGAATTCCTCTCCAATTACCGTTCCGGATTGTATGGATATACCTATCTGGAGTAGAAACTAACGAAGAGATTTACGATTACTCCCTTCGGTCAGGATCATTAGTTGCTCCTTCACACGAAGGAAGATCAGGGGAGTTACGATTCAAGATATAAGTATTCCCAACGATGGGTAGCGTCCGTTTGTGGAGACGCACGCCGTGCGTCTCTGCGATGCAAGTCCCATACAGGTGTGAAATAATTGTTATAAGTATCTATGTGATGGATCGTTTAAAAAGTCAATGGGCTAGCTGGTCCGTTTAAAATAGAGCATATACTATGAGATAAGATTGTATCTATGTTGGACATATACCGCGGAGACGCAAATATGCGTCTCTACAAGTGGATACTACCAGCCTTTGGTCTGTTTTTCGTTCCAATCGCAAATCCCTTTGCTGACCGCCTGGTTGGCTACGCCGATCTTCGATGGAGTGTGTCGACCGTTGGTTCCTAAATTAGCAAATCGTAACTGAAAATCGTTCTCTTTTCCTATATAATAAACAGCATAAACCGTTATGAAAAAGAAATTAACAGTAATCAAAGTCGGTGGTAAGATTGTAGAAGAAGAACAAACGCTTCACCGGCTTCTGGAAGACTTTAGAGAAGTACCTGGTTATAAAGTATTGGTACATGGCGGAGGGCGTTCGGCCACCCGTATCGCTTCTCAGCTGGGCATTGAAAGTCAGATGGTCCATGGCCGCCGGATCACCGATGCCGATACGCTTCGTGTGGTGACCATGGTGTACGGCGGATTGGTCAATAAAAATATTGTGGCCGGCTTGCAGGCATTGGATATCAACGCGCTGGGGCTCACCGGAGCCGATATGAATGTGATACGTTCCGCGAAGCGTCCGGTCGGTGAAGTAGACTATGGATTTGTAGGAGACGTGAAGCAGGTAGACGGGGAAAGGCTTGCCGGGCTGATCCGTCAGGGCATCGTACCCGTTATGGCCCCGCTGACCCACGACGGCAGGGGGAATATGCTCAATACCAATGCCGATACCATTGCCGGTGAAGTCTCTAAATCCCTTTCGGAGTTTTTCGATGTCACCTTAGTCTATTGTTTCGAGAAGAAAGGAGTACTGTCCGACGAGAACGATGACAACAGTGTGATCTCCCGCATAGATCGCGAGCTGTTTGCCTATTATGTAGCCGAGGGGGTGATCCAGGGAGGTATGATACCTAAATTGGAGAATGCTTTCCAGGCGATCGATGCAGGTGTATCTAAAGTAGTCATTACACAGGCATCTGCCATCCATCAAACGGAAGAAGGCACCCAGATCATTGCCTGAGAGAGCCTGCCACCGGTAGCCTGATGCCGATTTTTCAAAAAAATACATATTCCCTGTAACTTTTTATCTACTCACCCGTCATTCTTATAGTGATGCAAGAGATCAGCTTTCACAACGACATTCTACCCCTGAAAGATAAACTCTTTCGGTTGGCCTTGCGGATCACCCTGCACCGGGCAGAAGCGGAGGATGTGGTACAGGAAGCCATGATCCGTGTCTGGAACAGGCGGGAAGAGTGGCCGCGATTAGAGTCGATAGAAGCCTATTGCATCACCATCGTCAGAAATCTGGCCATCGACCGGGTACACCTGAAAGAATCCGGCAACCAGTCACTGACAGTTGAAGTGGAAGATCTGCACTGGGTTCCCGGTCCGTTGGACGGACTGGTCAGAAAAGAACGGTTGGAGCTGATCCATCAACTGATCGGTGAACTTCCGGAGAAACAGAAAATGGTGATGCAGCCCAGGGATATAGAAGGAGAAGGATATAAAGAGATCGCCCGTATCCTGCAGATCACAGAGCAGCAGGTAAAAGTCAATCTTTTCCGTGCCCGGCAGAAAGTGAAACAACGCTTCACCGAAATAGAAGAATATGGATTATAAAAATATAGAACAGTTGTTGGAGCGGTATTGGCAATGCGATACCACACTGGAAGAGGAAAGTCGTCTGCGCGATTTCTTTCTGAAGGCAGACGTTCCGGATCACCTGCGAAAGTACAGGGAGCTGTTTGTGTATCAATATATCCAACAACAGGAAGGGCTCAGTGAGGAGTTCGATGCCCGTATCCTGCAACGGATCGGTGAGCCGGTCGTGGTAAAGGCGCGACGCGTCTCCTGGACGAGGCGTTGCATGCCCCTTTTCCGGGCCGCGACGATCGTTGGTTTTGTGTTGTCGCTGGGAACGGCCGTACGTTATACCTTCTGGAGCGATGAACCTGTCGATTACGATTACGACGCGTATATAGATACCTATGATGATCCCGCGATGGCCTATGAAGAGGTAACCAACGCGCTGTGGGTGCTTTCGGAAAAACTTTCCGTGAGTCTGGACACAGAATTTGAAGATACGCTTTCCGTGATCCGTGATCATAAGCTGAGAGAAGAATGAAGAAAGCGCTATTGGCATTAGTGAGTGTGTATGTTTGTCTGTGTATGCAGGCACAGGATTTCACCTCACGTTTTATAGCTCGTTATCCGGCAGATTCCGCATTGGTGTGTGTGACCATCAGCCCCAAAATGATGGAAGAGATACTCCGGAGCGAAACGGAGAAAGATGCCGCCATGATAGAGATCATCTCCAATCTGAAGAGTATGCAGTTGCTCTCTTCAGAGTCAGACGGAGCATCCTATTATACACACGCGTTGGAGGTTCTGGAGCAGAATGAAGACCTGTTTGAACCCCTGGCACTGATCACGGAACCTACGGAAGATAGTCGCATCCTGATCCGTAAAAGAGAGGATACCATTATCGAGCTGGTGATGCTGACGCATACGAACGGACGATTCTCGGTCATCAATTTTACCGGTAATATGGATCCGGATTTTATTGCCCGTATCGCAGGAGCGATGCAGGCACCCTGAAAAGAACATTTTCATTTGCTTTAAACATAATATAGTTAGTGTGCTTAATTTAAAACGAAAACATGAGACTGTGAAGTTTCTATTCTCTCAAATTTGAAAAACTAACTAAGTGATCGGGCTACCGCGGGATGCAGTAGCCCGATTATTTTTGTGTGGGTATGACGGATGGATGAGTGCTTCTACCGGCTTACAAAACCGTGAGTTACCTGTTCCGGTGAAATACGGAAAGATACATACATGAAAAAGGCCATCCTTCACAGGACAGCCATTTCGTTTAGTTAAGTATAGATTAAGAGAGAAATTATAATTTATATAAACCTTTTTTAGGGAAATCAATTTCCGGGTTGCCTTTGTAGCCGATATCACCGCTACCGCTCACTCTTCCTTTGAGGAATTCGGTAGCGTGGCATTTGATATCACCCGAGCCACTGATCTGTGCGTCTACTCTTCGGGCCACTAAGTTGGAAGCGGTGATGTCTCCCGATCCCGAAACCCGGTAAGTGGCCTCGGAGGCACTTCCGGACAGGTCAATATCGCCCGAACCGGTCACGGTGGCAGATACACTGTTGCTTTGCAGATCGCGTATTTTGATATCACCCGACCCGGTTACAGAAGTGTTCAGTTCATTGACAGACACCCCTTTTCCTTCAATGTCTCCCGATCCGGTGACAGAGAGGGCAAGGCTACCGTTGCTGTTCATTCCGTTCACAAAGGTAACATCGCCCGATCCGGTGATGCTCACCTTCTCCAGCGCGGGTCCGGATACTTTGATCTTCAACGGGCCTGTCTTCTGTATGCTGGTGTTCTTTTTGAACCCGATTTTCAGGGTATTTCCTTCTACTTTGGTTTCCAGTATTTCCAGAATATTATCTGCGCCATATACTTCCAGCGAGGGGCTGCCACTGGTTTGTGTATATTCTACGTCCGGACTTCCGGTCACCTGAAGTGCCTGGAACGAACCGACGGTACGTTTCTCGGTAATGTAATTCTTACTGGCGGTCACTCTTCTTTGCTGTGCCATCACATTCATAGAGAAAACCATACAGAGTATAGCTGTTAGAATGGCTGTAGATGAAATCTGTTTCATAGTTTGATGTATTTAAATTTTATGAATAACCCGGGTATCCTATATAT
>JAJBTC010000212.1 GCA_020861095.1 Bacteroides sp. | reverse complement strand
CTCTTTTTTCTTTGCTTCGTTTACAACTTTTATTTTCACTTAGCGGAAGGTACCCAGAGGTTTTTTTAATTCCCTCTGTTATTTGGAGAAAATCTAAATTATCAATCTTAACGATTTTTATTTTCTTCCGAATAAGGAGAAATGAACGTATCGTTTCGGGTTGGTCTGCAGGTCTTCCAGTAAGCTGGCCGCATTGGCTGTAGTCGTATTCAGGTTGTTATAGAAGTCCGGATCGTTCAATAGCAAGCCGATTGTATTGTCTTTTCTGTTCAATTTATCCGTGAGCAATCTGACATTGGTCAGTGTCTGTTCTACCTGTTCGAAAGTAGATTGATAGTCCAGATCTTTCAACTGATCACTCACCGCTATGAAATTGTCTCCGATCCGGTTCAGTTTTCCTGTCAGTTCGGGTATGTCTCTGTTCATAAAGATACGAAGCTGGTTGCTGGTAGCTGCCAGGTTGGCTGTGGTGGTTTCCATCGAGCGAAGGGTTGCCGGAATAGCCGGATCAGCAAGAAGAGTATTCAACGACCCAAGTATGGAGTCAAGCTTGGGCAACATGCTATCCAGTTGTGGCATAAGAGTGGCTACCGTTTCCATAATACCAAACGACAGGGTGCCGGGCAAGGTGTCTCCGACCTGGTAGAAATCGTAGGTATTGTTTCTGTCTAACAACAGATTCATACGTACTCCTCCCAATATCTCTGCTTCCAGTTGGGCCTGGCTGCCTTTGGGTATCTTTATTTCTGTATCCAGTTCTATTTCTACGGTGATATTACCGGGTCTCGTATAATCGTATTGCATGTCACGTACGATACCGATACGGAATCCGTCGCTGAATACCGGACTGGATTTGGTCAGTCCGTTTACATTGCTGAAGTGTACATAATAATAGGTGGAAGGTTTGAACAGGTATATCCCTTTCAACCAGTTGATACCATATACCAACAGACACAGTGCAACAATGCCTGTCAGTCCGATCTTAACTTCTTTGGTAAAATATTTCATATTTCTGTTTTTTGCAGACTATTTTTTATTTTGTTTTCTGAAGATCTCAATAGCTTCTTTTACATCCATTTTGGTATCTCCCCGGAATGCGACCACGAACGCGTCTTTGAATTGTGCGGAAATGGACCGACGGGTTTGTTGTATCTGGTTATAATCGGCCGAAGCTCCGTATGTGTATTTGTACGTATTTCCTTCTTTATAGTGATCTACCCCTTTCAGGCCTTTGAAACTTTTATCATTTGCCGGTAGCAGGCGATTGGCACTTAGTATCTGTACCTTGAATACAATCTCTTCATCGGAGTGGGAAGGGGCCTCTTGTGAAGCAGTGACTGAGGTTTGTGGAGGAGCAGATCCCGGTTCTGACGCGGCAGGTGGTATGACGATCTGACTCACTCCTGTCAGGCGCAACTCCTGTTCTTTTTTGTATTGCAGAAATCCGCGATAGATACCATTCGCCAGGGTGTTCATTCCCTGTTCACTGTTCAGATACCGCTCTTCTTCCGGGGTAGAAATGAACCCCAGTTCGATCAGGATACTGGGCATGGCACTGGCTTTGAGTACAAGGAATCCTGCCTGATGTACACCCCGGTCGACCCGTTTGCAGGTTGTTTTGAATTCTTTCTGCATCAATGAGGCCAGATGTACACTGTGCTCCATGTATTTGTCCTGCATAAATTCAAAAATGATATAAGATTCCGCAGAATTCGGATTGAAACCGGCATAGCGCGTCTGGTAATCACTTTCGTAGAGGATCACCGCATTTTCTCGTTTGGCAACCTCCAGGTTCGCGTCTGACCGTGCCAATCCTAACGTCCAGGTAGAGGCACCTCTGACCGTTTTAGATCCGGATGCCGCATCCGTATGTATAGATATGAACAGATCGGCTTTGGCATTGTTTGCGATCTCTGCCCTTCGGTCCAGTGCCACAAATACATCTGTGCTCCGGGTATAGATCACTTTCACATCTTTACAGTTTTTTTTGATCAGATCGCCGACTTTAAGGGCCACTTTCAGATTGATATCTTTTTCTTTGGATATTTTCCCTACTGCTCCCGGGTCACGCCCTCCGTGTCCGGGATCAATCACAACTACAAAATCCTTTGCCCATAGGCTGCTTCCACTTAGCAGGAAGCCCCATAGACTGATATAGAGTAGTCTGACAAAAAGAAAATTTTTACTCAATCTCATCATTCTGTGTGCAAATTTAGCAGATTTTTGCAGAAAACTCTACAATTCAAGTTAAGTTTTGTGTTTTTTAGGTTCTTCCCGGTACGGCTTGCCTGCAAAAAAGAGAAGAATTTACTGATTTACAATGTGAGGATTTACGATGTACGATTGGGATTATATACTGTTAGTATATATCCGGCTCTTTGTATCCCTGAATCGTAGATCGGCGTAGCCAACCCAACGGTCGACGGAGTCAATCGTAGATCGGCATAGCCAACCAGGCGGTCGGTAAAATCCATCAAAAATCAGTATTTCTGACATCACGATGTACATAGTCAATCAAAGATCGATGTGATCAGAAAGACCTATGGATAAATGAGCAGTGAAACGAAGGATCAGGATGAACAGAAAAATCAGACAGGTTCTTATAAAACCTCCTTTCCTGTATACTGCATGTTACAGGCAAAGGAGGTGTGTATCTATCTGACGGACGATCAGAAAGAGAAGGTATAATTTACTCCTGCGCGGAACCAGAATCCCGCCTGAGGTATATCACCGAAATCGTAGTACGAACGGTTGAGAAGATTGTTTGCTTCCGCAAATATCTTTATTCGCTCTGTATCCCAGTGCAACTTCAGATCTACCAGTGCGTAAGAAGGGTAGGGGGTGAGTACTCCCGAAGAATTTCCATTCTCTTCATACTTGTCGTATCCTCCCATGCGGTTTTGCCAACGCAGGCTCCAGCTTCCACTCAGTTGTCTCCATACACGATGGTTGAGTCTGGCAATAAATTTATGTTTCAGGTACTGGAACGCGTAGTTGGAACGGTAGAATTCTACCTCATCGTGGCGTTTCTGATGGATGTATCCATAGCTTATTTGTAAATTATCGAGCAGGAAATTTTCGCGGAATATCTGCCGGAACCTTATTTCCGTATTCAGTTCTACTCCCATATTATCTAATTTGAAATTTCTGGAGTGGAATTTATCGTCAGGGGCATACTGGACCCAGTCGATCATATTCTTTCCGCGATGGTAGAAGACACTCAGATCCGCACGGAAAAAGTATGTGCGATAGGTACTGCCTAAAGTCGTAGCATGTGTCTCTTCCGGCCTGAGCCCGACATTTCCTTGTAAAGTCTCACTCTGGTAATACAGATCGGTGAAGGTCGGCATACGTAGCGCTTTGTTCCAGGAAGCATATAACTTCCATTTGTCTTTGGGCCTGAATGACAGGTCCGCACCCGGATAATACCGGTAGCCGGTTCCCAGGGCTGTATTCATGTTTGCCAGTATTCCCAGCGAAAGGGTCCACTTCTCCAACAGAAGATTATGTTCTATGTAGTAACTGATATTGGTACGATTGTCCCTTTTGTCGAAATAGCGGTCTTTTCCGCTCACTTTCACATAGTGTTCTTCTTCGAGGGGTTTGCCCAGGTTGGTGCTCAGTATACCTTCGTTGCGTATCTCGGTACCGAAAGCCGTTTTTCCTAAGATGGAAGTAAAGTAAGCATTCAGATTGGCTCCGAAAACATCACTTCTATGGAAGTTCTCCCCAAAGTCATCTCTCCTTATCAGTTGGTAATGATCGTTCGAACGTTGCCAGTAAATGGTCGGAGTGAGATGCAGCCACCCTTTGCTCTCTGCCTGTACGGAGATCAGGTAGCGTCTGAGTTCTTCATACTGGTTGTCGTACTTAGGTGTATAGAAGGTATTGGCACCGAATTTTTGGTCGCTGAATCCGAATTGCCAGTGAATGTCTGCCTGAGAGGAGGTGTATTTCCCCTGGTAATAGGCCCTTCCGATACGGAAATCACTGTTCTTTGTTGCTCCGTCGCTGCGGTGGTAACTTCCGGAAGCCTGCTGGGCGAAAGAATGTGTTACGTAGTTGATCCTTCCTCCTCCTCCGACCAGGCCATATCCGCCTGTTGTCAGATGTACACTGCCCTGATTGTCCGTATCCCTTCGGGTAATGATGTTGATGGCACCCGTAAAGGCAGAAGTGCCGAATACCCGGGCCCCCGGGCCTTCGAGGATTTCAATACGTTCGATGTCGTTGAGAGAGACGGGGAGGTCGGCTGTGTGGTGGCCGGTCTGAGGATTGGTGATGTTTACCCCGTTGAGTAGGAGAGTAACCTGGTCGAAAGTACCTCCGCGGACGGAGATGTCTGTTTGTACTCCAAATTCCCCCCGTTGCCGGACGTCGACCCCGACGGCGTATTTGAGAAGATCGTTGATACTTTGTACCGCCGCCGCCTGAATGTCCGCGCGCGAAAGTACAGTCACCATTTTTGCCGACTCCAGTTCGGTCAGCGGGACACGGGTGCCGGTTACTTCAATCTCTTCGAGTTCGTAATTCTTTAGTTGAACAGGAGTCTCGTTTTGTGCGGAGACAGATCCCATGTTCACGAAGGTCAGCGTAGAGAACGCCAATACTCCGATCTGGAATTCCTTCTTCAAACTGCAGAACACAGCGTAACCCTTGCGATTGAACTGTTTCCAGCGAAACGCGCCCTGTGTGGTACACTTGTTTTCTTTCATGTTTAAAATAAAGTTTTTAATAAAAAAATACGCGCCAAAGGTAACATTATTCCCCTATTCGGCGTTACTTTGCAAAAAAAATAAATGACTGCTTCATGTGGAGATTCCTGAAAAACTGGGCATTACCTGTAGCCATGCTCGTGGGAGCCATAGGCTATCCTGTACTTATTCATCTCTCTTTTCTTACTCCTTACCTGCTTTTTGTGATGCTCTTTGTGACGTTTTGTAAGATGTCTTTTTCGGAACTGAAACCCAAACCGTTGCATGGCTGGCTTTTGCTCATTCAGGTAGCAGGTGCGATAGGTGGATATTTCCTGCTTTACCGGATGAACAAGATCGTGGCAGAAGCAGTCATGGTCTGCATCCTGTGCCCCACGGCCACTGCTGCCGCGGTGATCACCTCTAAGTTGGGAGGCAATGCGGCTACGCTCACTACCTATACTTTACTGAGCAATATCATGGCTGCCCTGATCGTACCTGTACTTTTTCCGTTGGTCGAGTATCATCCGGACATGGATTTCTGGCAGTCTTTCGGATTGATCCTGAGTCGGGTGTTCCCTTTACTTATCCTTCCCTTTCTGGTTGCGTTTGCTCTGAAAGCATGGATGCCCCGGTGGCATCAGCGCATTGCCGATCTGCAGGATCTGGCTTTTTACCTCTGGGCATTTTCACTGTCTATTGTTACCGCGCAGACGCTGTCTCCTTTGTTGAACGATCCTACGGATGGAAAAATAAAGGTAGTGATTGCTCTGGCCGCGTTGGGGTGTTGTGTGGTACAATTCTTTATCGGGAAAAATCTCGGTGAGGTCTGGGGCGAACGCATCAGTGGCGGGCAGGCATTGGGACAGAAGAATACGATCCTTGCGATCTGGATGGCACATGCTTACCTCCAGCCCTTGTCCGCGGTGGGGCCGGGGGCGTATGTGTTGTGGCAGAACCTGATCAACTCCTGGCAGTTGTGGAAAAAGCGCAGGCGTGAGTTGCCCGGGAAATAATCTCTGGGAAGTTCGTCTGTTCAGCGATAGAGAAGGTAGGCAGAGCGCATTTTCTTATACTCATTCAATTCATCCTCCCAACCTGCGGCGATCTCTGGTTCCGTTTTGCCGGCCAGTATCTCTTTGCGTACCTGATCTGTTCCCATCAGCAGATCGAACCATTTGGCACGGGAAAAGAAATGGGTTCCCTGGCCCGACCGCTGATAAAAATCCAGGAAATAACGCAAGGTAAATCCCGTATGTATTTCTTCTTCTCTCAAATCTGTGCCGTAACATAGCTGATCCTTGTGCATGGGGTTTTTGTCAAATCCCGGTAGGGAACGGGGGGTAAAACTGAACTCTCCGTATTTTTTATCCGGTGCTCCTACTACCTGAAATGGGAAGGTAGTACCTCTTCCTACACTGACGCGCGTTGCTTCGAACAGACACAGCGAAGGATACAAACGGATGGATTGATCGTTGGGCAGGTTGGGAGAGGGCTTTACCGGCAGCGAATAGGGTTGTCCGTGTACCCACCCCTGCACGGGGATCACTGTCAGGTCGCATCCGTCTTTCGTTTGACTGATCCATCTTTCTCCGTTGAACATCCGGGCCAGTTCGCCCACCGTGCATCCGTGCAGCACAGGCAGGGGGACGATCCCTACAAAACTTTTGTAAGCTGGTTTCAGTACGGGTCCCTGCACATAATCACAAGGGTTGGGACGATCGAGAACGATCAGTTGTTTCCGGTGTTCCGTACAGGCTTCCATTACATAATACATGGTACTTATGTAAGTATAGAAACGGGCTCCTACATCCTGAATATCGAAGACCATGACATCTATCGTCTCCATCTGCCGGGCGGTTGGTTTTTTGTTGTCTCCATACAGAGAGATGATCGGGGTCCCTGTCCGTGTGTCTTTTCCGTTCCGGATGGTCTCTCCGGCATCGGCATCTCCCCGGAATCCATGTTCCGGAGCAAATACAGCTTTTACCTCTATCCCCGATAAAAGGAGTGTGTCTAACAGGTGAGTGTGTTCTTTTCCGAGAATGGAGGTGTGGTTGACAACCAGGCCAACGCGCTTCCCTTCCAGTAAGGGAAGATATTCCGAAGTGCGTTCCGCGCCTGTGATCACTTGTTGAGCAGACAGGGGTAAAACGGTGAGACAGCCCGAAAAGAAAAGCCAGAGTGGAAGAATAGGTTTCATAGATAAAATTTGAAAATCTGTAGACAGACTTTTGATTCACTGTATATTTTTTGTAATATTGCACGGATATAGTGTAGGCCGAAAGCAAAGCGAAATTTATTTCAACTGTGCTAAGGCACATCTTATATTTCACAAAAGTACGGAATTCTGACCAGTAATACAACTTTCATTTTCGCATGGATACCAGTGCATTGATAGATCGTTTCTATACAGAGCAGAGTCCTTTTCTCCGCTCTGTATTGATGAGTCACAGCCGTTCGGTGGCAGACAAAGCTTTGTGGATCGCCAGGAATCATCCGGAGCTTGAACTTGACCTGGATTTCCTGGAAGAAGCGGCTATGTTGCATGATATCGGCATTTTTCGTACCCATGCTCCCGACTTACAATGCTATGGAGAGTTGCCCTATATCTGTCACGGTTATCTGGGTGCCGATCTGTTGCGGGAGGCAGGATTGCCGCGGCATGCGTGGGTCTGTGAGCGACACACCGGAGCAGGGATTGCATTGTCAGAGATCACAGACCGTAAATTGCCTTTGCCTCACCGGGATATGCTTCCCGTCAGTATGGAGGAACAGGTAATCTGTTTCGCGGATAAGTTTTTCTCCAAAACCCGTCTTGAAGAAGAAAAAAGTATAGAGGCTGCCCGTAAGAGTGTGGCTAAGCATGGTGAAGAAGGAACGATGCGTTTTGATAAGTGGTGCGAATGTTTCTTGTAGCCTCTAAAAATAATTAAAATAGCTCGTTCGTTCCACTATTTTAGGAAGAATGTGTACTTTTGTGCCTCCAAGCGTAAACAAATAGTTGATGCCTCGATTGAAAGCAAATACGATCATATCATTCTTATTCTTGTTTGTTTTATTTGTGCTTCCTGAGAACGCCGTAGCTCAGCGTCGCAACAAAGAGGCATTGGACACCGATTCTCTTACTCCCGATTCTCTGGACATCCTCTCTTCCGTGCCGTTGGATAGTCTCCGGCAGGATACATTGACGGTAGATACCTTGGGCAGTGACAGCCTGTTGGTCATAGAACCTGTACAGAAGAAACAACCGTTGGATGCGCCGGTGATCTACGAAGCCACAGACTCGATTGTGTTCCTACAGGGCGGATTTGCGCATTTGTATGGTGACAGCCAGGTGAATTATGAATCGATCGAACTGAAGGCGGAGATCATCACCATGAATCTCGACAGCAGCACGGTCTTTGCCCGTGGTGTTGCCGACTCTCTGGGGGTATTGCAGGGCTCACCGATATTTACCGACGGCGATACTCCGTATGAGACCAAGACCATCCGATACAATTTCAAATCAAAGAAGGGATTTATCAACAATGTGGTTACCCAACAGGGAGAAGGCTATGTCACAGGCCGGGATGTCAAGAAAGGAGAAGGAGATGAATTATATATGCCGAACGGTCGGTATACCACCTGCGATCATCACGATCATCCGCACTTTTATCTCCAGCTGACCCGCGCAAAAGTGCGTCCGAAGAAGAATGTGGTCACCGGTCCGGCCTATCTGGTGGTGGAGGATGTTCCGCTTCCGATCGCGGTTCCGTTTTTCTTCTTTCCGTTTTCCAGCAGTTACTCTTCCGGATTTATTATGCCTTCTTACATGGATGATTCGAGCCGTGGTTTCGGACTCACCAACGGAGGATATTATTTCGCGATCAGTGACATGATGGACCTGAAAGTGATCGGAGATATATTTACCAAAGGCTCCTGGTCGCTGGGGGTAGAATCGAACTACAACCGTCGTTATAAATATTCCGGTGCACTACAGGCCAGTTATCAGATCACCAAACTGGGTGAGAAGAACCTGCCCGACTATTCGGTAGCCAAAGACTTCAAAGTAGTGTGGAGCCATCGTCAGGATGCGAAGGCCAGTCCCAACAGTACTTTCTCGGCCAGTGTGAATTTTGCTACCAGCAGTTACGAACGTACCAATGTGAACAACCTCTACAACTCACAGTTGATGACTCAGAATACAAAGACATCCAGTGTGAGTTATTCCCGTAGTTTTCCGGATCAGAAACTGACTCTTTCGGGTACGGCGAATATCGCACAGACGATGCGCGACTCTTCGATCGCTGTGACATTCCCCGACCTGAATATCTCCCTGAGTCAGATCTACCCGTTCAGACGCAAGAACGCGGTAGGGTCCGACCGTTGGTACGAGAAGATCTCTATACGTTATACCGGTCGTCTGACCAACAGCATCAAGACCAAAGACGATCAGTTGTTCAAATCCAGTCTGCTGAAAGATTGGGAAAACGCGATGAATCACAATGTACCGGTCAGTGCGACGTTCACTTTGTTCAACTACTTCAACCTGACTCCGTCGGTCAACTATACCGAACGTTGGTATACACGTAAGGTGATGAGAGACTGGGACCCGGATCTCTACGACGAGGTACAGGATACGGTATATGGATTCCATCGGGTCTATAATTACAATGCGAGTCTCTCTTTAGGTACCAAATTGTATGGTATGTACAAACCTTTGTTCGCCAAAGAGAAAGAGATACAGATCCGGCATGTATTCACTCCTCAACTTTCCATCAGTGCAGCTCCGGACTTCGGAGCATCCCGTTATGGGTATTGGCAAACTTATGAATATGACAATCTGAGTACAGGTAGAAGAGATACGGTGACTTATTCTCCGTATGCAGGTCAGACTTTCAGTGTACCCGGGCAGGGGAGGAGTGGAACCATATCTCTGGATATTTCCAATAACTTCGAAATGAAGTTCAAATCCAAAAAGGATACTACCGGATATAAAAAGATCAGCCTGATCGATGAACTGGGAGGTAGCCTCTCTTACAATACGGCTGTTAAGGAAAAGCATTGGAGTGACCTGTCGTTGCGGTTGCGTATGAAGCTGACCAAGAACTATACACTGAGTATGAACTCTACTTTCGCGACGTATGCCTATCAGTTTGATGAAACGACAGGACGCGTAGTAGTAGGCAATCGTACGGAGTGGTCGTACGGACGCTTCGGACGTTTTTCGGGCTGGGGTTCTTCTTTTAATTACAACTTCAACAACGATACGTTCCGGAAGTGGTTTGGCAGAAAAGACAAGGACGACAACGCTGATGACAGTCCGCCGCCATCCTCTGCAGAAGAGGAATCCGGAGAAGATGAAGGCCTGACAGGGCTTACCAAACGCGTGGAAAGAGCACAGGCAGACTCCGATGGCTATCAGGTGTTTAAAATGCCCTGGTCTCTGAACTTCAATTATTCTTTCAACATCCGCGAAAATACATCGGCCGAGATCGATCCGAAGACCATGCGATATCCCTATCGGTATACTCACAACCTGAGTATGAGTGGCAATATCAAACTTTCCAGCAACTGGTCGTGTAGTTTCAGCAGTGGATACGACTTCGATGCCAAACAGATCACACAGACCTCTTGCAGTATTTCCCGCGATTTGCATTGCTGGACAATGACTGCCAGTATCTCTCCTTTTGGTGTATATAAATATTATAACTTTACCATCCGGGCCAGTGCCAGCGTTTTGCAGGACCTGAAGTGGGAGCAGCGTAGTCAGACGCAAAGTAATATTCAATGGTATTGATTCTGCCTTTTTCTTTTTCTATGATCTTGATCTGATTTCAGGACATTCAGAGAGGGAGTGTAATGCGTTCGGGAATTTTCTCTGCAACAGCAGTTGTTCTGATAGTAACCATACGGGATAGAATGGGTTACCAAAATGAAAAAATGGTTACCGGAACGGGTTCATTTTTCAGGTGTGTTTTTGGCGGGTGGGAAAGCCGGTTTATTTGCCGCTGTTGAATGATTCTTATAGGATGGTATATACCTGGTATCTGTTTTTATATTCCGTATACCACCTTTTTAGGGCGGGTCAAAGTAAGGGAAGTAGAACACCTCTGCCGGACTCAGGGAAATAAAAAAGGACTGATGTCGAAATGGTCAGTCCTTCTGTGCTTACCGTGAGTTGTCTCTTTACCACCGGATCTCTTGCTGACCGTGTGCTTTGAGATACTCATTGGTTTTGCTGAAGTGTTTGTTTCCGAAGAAACCATTATGCGCGGACAGGGGAGAGGGATGTGCCGATGTAAGTATCAGGTGTTTGTTCCTGTCGATAAAAGCCCCTTTCTTTTGCGCATACGATCCCCATAGAATGAACACTAAGTTTTCTTTCTCTTCCGCCAATACACGTATAGCAGCATCTGTAAAAGTCTCCCATCCTTTGCGTTGGTGAGAGCCAGCCTGATGCGCGCGTACCGTGAGTGTCGCATTGAGCAGCAGTACGCCCTGTTCTGCCCAGCGGGTCAGATTGCCGGTAGTAGGAGGATCAATTCCCAGGTCACTTTTGATCTCTTTGAAGATATTCACTAAAGAAGGGGGAAAAGGGATCCCGTCGTTCACCGAGAAACAGAGTCCGTGTGCCTGTCCGGGTCCGTGATACGGGTCCTGACCGATGATCACTACTTTCACTTTGTCAAAGGGACACAGATTAAAAACATTGAATATCAGTTTTCCCGGAGGAAATATCTGATAATGTGTGTATTCATACCTGACAAATTCTGTCAGTTGGCGGAAGTAGTCTTTCTCGAATTCCGGCTGTAAACGTTGTTTCCAACTCTCTTCAATCTGTACATTCATATTCAATCAGATAAGGTGTATATTCAATCTCTTGCACTCTTCCCGCATCTCTTCCGGCCATATACTTGCCTGGATCTCTCCGATGTGAGCCTTACGCAGGTAGAACATACAAAGTCTGGATTGTCCGATACCTCCTCCGATGGAGAGAGGCAGCGTGTCTTCCATGAGTCTTTTATGGAAATAGAGATCCAGTCTTTGTTCTTCGTTCTCTTCTTTCAGTTGTCTTTGCAATGCTGCTTTATCTACACGTATACCCATGGATGACAATTCCACAGCCCGTTGGAGCACATCGTTCCATACCAGCAGGTCGCCATTCAACCCAGGCAGTCCGTTTATTCCTTCCGTGGTATAATCATCGTAGTCCGGAGCGCGTCCGTCGTGTTTTTTACCATCGCTGAGTTTGCAGCCGATACCCATGATAAAGACGGCTCCGTATTTTTTAGCTATCTCATTTTCCCGGCATTTAGGCTCCATATCCGGATAGAGTTGCAGCAGTTCCTCCGCATGAATAAAATGGAGTTCCTGTGGCAGGCAGGGACGGATCTGTGGATAATTCTCATATACCATATATTCCGTGCGCGTCATGGCGGCATAAATGCGTTTGACGATTTCTTTGAGAAAATCAATGTTGCGTTCTTCCGCGGTGATCACCCGTTCCCAGTCCCACTGGTCTACATACAAAGAGTGCAGGTTGCCTAAGGTCTCGTCCGATCGTATGGCATTCATATCCGTATAGATCCCGTATCCGGACTCTATCCCATAATCTGCCAAGGTCAGTCTTTTCCATTTGGCCAGCGAGTGCACCACTTCGGCCTGTGCGTCGTTAAGGTCCTTGATCGGGAAAGAAACAGCACGCTCTACCCCATTCAGATCATCGTTGATGCCCATCCCTTTCAGTACAAAAAGGGGAGCGGTCACTCTTCTCAGTCTTAATTCTGAGGAGAGGTTCAGTTGAAAGAATTCTTTGATCTGTTTGATTCCCAGCTCGGTCTGTTTCAGATCAAGTAAAGGTTTATAATGCTGAGGTTTTATAAGATAGCTCATATACGGTTATGATATGTTTTTGATCGACAAAGATAGGAATAATATTTATCATTGTATCCGTTTTTAGTTAAAATGCAATCATTTTGTTTCCTGAATAGGGATATTGTTTTCAAAATAACATTCCGCTTTGTCGAATTCAACCTAAGCTGTGATAAAAATATAAAATCTTTAGGTAGTTCCGAAGTTTTTTTCTAATTTTGTCGTCGCAATTGGCTCCGTAGCTTAGTGAATAGAGCGTCAGATTCCGGTTCTGAAGGTCGTGCGTTTGAATCGCACCGGGGTCACTGAAAATTATAATAACCGCAAACAGATATAAATCATTTGTTTGCGGTTATTTTATGTAGGTATAGTATTTTCTCAGGTTATTTAACTGTATTCCTTATATAAAACCATACAAAAAAAGGGTCGTGAGGACCCTTTGTCATATAGGTGACTTATGCTCTATTCAAATGCGTCCTTTATTTCTATGACGGTTATAACATCGCCCTTTTTTATGGTTCCATAGATATCTCCAGGAAGTGTAGAATGATAAAACCCCTGATCTTTATCAGCTGTTACCTCTATACCATTTACATAATATATATATGTATAATATGCATAAATATCTACCGGTTCCCGATAACGATAGCCTGTCAAATTACTGCTTGTTGCACCTTGTGCAGAATATCCTTCTTTTCTTTCATGGATTACTCTATACGGTTTTCCGATAGTCCACTGGAAATTATATTCACAGTGGTTGTCTTCTGCTGCCACCTCTGTATGTATAAGCGTTTCCGTATAGATAGATTCAGGGGTACGGTATTCAATATCGTCATTTGAGCATCCCCCCAAAGCCATAAAAAGGACCATTAAAACAAAAATCTTTTTCATAATAAATGGGATCTGATTGTAATATGCCGCTAATATAGTAAAATATATTCATATAAAACTCAATTAACAGACTGAATTTATGTACTACCCCTCTCTCTGTCAATGAGATCTATTTATACAGAAAAGTGGTGCATATGCAACACCACTTTTTTGTATAAATAGAATTAATCATTCTCGTTACTTTTTGTATTTCCTGAATTAAGGGTATATGACAAAAAGGGCTAAACGACCCCTTTTGTCATATAGGTGATTTATGCTCTATTCAAATGCGTCCTTTATTTCTATGACGGTTATAACATCGCCCTTTTTTATGGTTCCATAGATATCTCCAGGAAGTGTAGAATGATAAAACCCCTGATCTTTATCAGCTGTTACCTCTATACCATTTACATAATATATATATGTATAATATGCATAAATATCTACCGGTTCCCGATAACGATAGCCTGTCAAATTACTGCTTGTTGCACCTTGTGCAGAATATCCTTCTTTTCTTTCATGGATTACTCTATACGGTTTTCCGATAGTCCACTGGAAATTATATTCACAGTGGTTGTCTTCTGCTGCCACCTCTGTATGTATAAGCGTTTCCGTATAGATAGATTCAGGGGTACGGTATTCAATATCGTCATTTGAGCATCCCCCCAAAGCCATAAAAAGGACCATTAAAACAAAAATCTTTTTCATAATAAATGGGATCTGATTGTAATATGCCGCTAATATAGTAAAATATATTCATATAAAACTCACTTCATCAACTAAAAGTCTGTAAAGTCCTTTTTATATGAAAGAGATGTATTTATACAAAAAGGTGCACTGTATGAAGGGTGCACCTTTTTCTACCTGTAGAGAATTATTTATTCTCGTTGCCTTCCGCATCTACGTGGATAGTATCCGGAACAATACCGATTTCCGGTGCCCCTTCTTGTGTCAGGGTATGTACAGTAGAGATATCGCCCGTTCCGAATGTGGTTACGAACGTTAATTCTGCTGTTCTTGCTTCCGGGTTAGGATTCGGTTCTACAGTGATTGTGACTACACTATCTCCATCTCCGGAGGTTCTGTCCGCACTGACAAAGCCTGCTGCTTGTGAAGGGATTAAAAGTTCCCATGTTGTATTCGATGTTACATTGATTTGATACGCCATACTTGTTTTGTTGATTATCTGGGTGAAAGGTTCGATATGTATTGTAGGATTAAATGATAAGACTGCCTCTGCGTGCAGATCTACGGAGACATTCAGTGATACTGTTTCTGTAAAATACTGTGCTCCGTTGATGTTCCAGTAGAGGAAATCGTAGTTTATAGTGTCATAGGATACCGCGAAGGTGGCAGTCTCATTCAGCGTGATCACCTGGGGAGACGCTGCACCGTTTATGGTAACGATGCCATAGTTTGAAGTGGCTGTGACCGTACAATATACCTCCTGTATGATTTGTATAAATGTCGTGGTATTCCCCCATTTTATCGGTATAAAATGTGCCTGCAGTTCCCCGGACTTGTTTTCGGAGACCTGAATAGTAACGTTTTGTGTATGTGGTGTTCCTATCCCACCTCCTGTGCCGTTTGCGGGTGTCACTGCCAGTGATGAATGGGTGACCTGCCAGTCGAGCTCCGCCACAAATTGAAACTGTAGATTACGGGCATCGCTGTTGAAGCGCAATACGATAGGGTTTGGATTCGGTTCATCTACATAATCATAGATCTTGTTCTCTCCATAATGGATGATAAAATTCCCGGAAATATACTGTTGCGAGATATAGCTGTCTATATTCTGTACCGAGATAAATTCACACTTGGTCGGAGTATTCGATAGGGGGTCAAACCCTGTTATTTTATTGAGAACCCACACTGTATCCTGGATAAAAATGAATTTGTTGAACAAGTCATCCTTTACATCGTTCTGGGTTAGCGTCACATGGCATTCGAGCATCTTATTTTCCTGCGAGAACCTGTCGTAAAGATACTCCCGCCAGAATCTGGTGTAGAGCGTTTCGGCCCCTGCGGTAGTGTCTGTCTCGTCGAAGTATTTGTCCTCGCTGTCGTTGTACACCACAGCCGGGCGACCAAAATTTAACGAATAGGGTTCGTTACCCGCCACCACAAGCCGGGATATGGCAGGGTAAGAACTTACTGCCTCCCGGTTGGCGGTGGTGTATGCATATCCATATTCCAGCATCGCGTCGTTGTCATCTGTAATGAGAAAGTTGTCTGTTGTCTTTTTGTAGCCCTCCTTGAAGCAGAGGATGTAAGGTATATCCACTCCTGTTCCCGATGGGTCCTGAAAGTACAGCAGTTCTTTATTGTCTTTGTAGAGAGTTTTATCACGTCCCAGAAAGTAACTGCTGTATCCATTCACAACAATCCCGTTACCGAATATATTCGTGTCCAGATAATTGTGTTCGGTATCAATAAACTGCCCTCCGGTATTGAAGCGCGCGGATCCATACTCTTTGGCATATTTGGCCACATACTCGCCCTCATATTTTGTTCCTGTGTCCTGCCACTTGAATATCCCTATTTTGTAATCAAAAGGAACAGGTCTTATTTTATGCTCCCGGCTGTAATCTATTTTATAGGTCCAGTTGAGACATTCCCGGTTGCCGAAATAGCTGTTACGGGTCAGTATGGTGACTTTTTTTTCTATGGGGTCTTTTACAAAATACATTCCGAAGGGTTTGAGATAAGACATCAGGAAGTCGAAACAGGTATCTTCACTTCTCAGGATGCTTTTGTAGGTGATTTTTGCACCTGTACGTGTTCCACTGCCGGCAGTGCTGCTTATGTTGCAGGTGATGGTCTGGTCTGCTCCCTTAACATTTGCAGGGTCAAGGAAGATGATCTGTATCGAACGCTTTCGGATGGAGCTGCCGTTGTTCTTATACCAGTGCGTATCCCCATCAAATGTAAAGCGTATCACAATCTTTTCAGAGCTACCTTTGCCGTTGTAACTGATGCCTCCTCTGAAACGATAGAGTGTCCGGTAGCTTGTATCGTAATAGCCGGACTCTTTTTGCTCCTCCTTATCGCGCAGGCAGTAGAAGGGGTTGTTCGTTTGTCCCTGCTTGGTCTCGTTCCGGAATTTTGTAACATTTTTCATGGTCACCGTCTGGGAATTGATAAAGATCTTATTTTCATCACTGGGCTTGTTGTCATATACCAACTCCTGGCTGTCCTGTTTTACGCCTCCGATGTAAATATCCGCTGTAATGATCAGGGGGTTGCCTTTCCCTATCCTGTCGTTATCCCCTTCTTCCTGATGGGTCAATAGCCAGAAGGGGATATCAAAAGTCAATGTATAGGTTTTATTTTCAAATAAATATCCCTGACTGACGGTTATCTCACGGAACGCAATTCCTGAAGACTGTTCCACAGCCGATGGATTTGTAAAAGAAGGAGATTCCTTTGTGAGTTCGAGTGTTTCCCCTACCTGGTCGTTTGATATTTCATAATTGGGGCATACCATCCAGAGGTTGTTCCAGTAGGGGTTATAGGTATTGAAAAACGTTTTGTCGAGTTCTGTTTTCCAGCCATCTGACTCCATTTTCTCGATAATCCTGCATACGATCGGCTTCACCTTTATCACAGGCTTCTGATAGTAGGACCTATATTCGCCATGATATTGCGTTCCCGATAATTTGAAAGACCTTTCGTGCTCAGAAAGTTCCCTGGAGGTACTGTATTTTTTATTTCCGCTTTCCCAGATGACGTCTCCCGTGTCCGACTCAAGGATCCCATTTACGTAAAATCCGCTGTCGAAACTATCATAGACACCCTGATAAGTCATTGCGTAGTTCAATACCTCTTCGTGGATATCGCGGCCGGTGGAGTAGTCATGGTAAGAAGCTTTTTTGCCTTCTGTCTGCCAATACGTTTTTAGGGTACTTCTGTCTATTGTATGGTCAAACATATCTCCGAAATCAAGAGACTTGAGGCGCATATCCCTGTCATCCGACACCTCTTTTAACAGGTTAAAATAGTCGCCAAGCCCACCGTAAAGCCGTATATGATAGTTGGTAAGGGTCACATTTTCGACCGTCATATATCCCCGCTGGTAAACCCTGTCGTTTACATACAGAATAAAATGGGTTCTCATCAGGGGATTTATGTTCAATATCTTTGCATCATATTGTCCCATGTGCGAGAACAGGTCGTTATTCTTCTCTGTGTTAGGGAGGCCGATCGAAACTGAAAAGGGTATCTGGGTGCTGGTCGGGTTCTTCAGATCCTCCCTTTGAAAATTGAAGGCAAAAGAGGTACTTTTGTCTATATCCGCGGATTGATACACTCCGTTTACTTCCAGTTGCAGGTCTACTGTTTTAAGTTGTGCCATATCAGTTCCTTATGTGTTTTTGCGATTCTTTTACACCAATCGTATATTGTGGCAGGTCATATGGGTGCTCTTTGACGGTGTAACTCGTATTGGTGATCAGACACGATGTGATGGTATCTATGTGCAGGTCGTGTATAAAGACCCTGGGAGAGTAGATCAGTTCATCGATCCCCGGAAGTGAATCTGCCGGTAGCAGATTAGTATTCAACTCGTATCGTTTTTCCACCTGTTGATGCAATCTTTTCTGTTCCCAGTCCTGCCGGTTGCTTATGTCGTTGTATAGGTTTACATCTGTACGCTCGGGCGACCAGGATACCGTAGTGCGTCCCTGACACAACAGGGAATCAAACCCTCCTGCTTTATTGACATAATAAAGGACATATCGGTTGCTGCAAGGCTCCGTAATGAGGTATGTATGCGTTTGCACGGGATTGTTTGCGTCTCCCATAATCAGGGTGACCGAATCTCCGGCAGACACATTCAGTACACCCAGATTGACCGAAAAAAGGTGGTATACGTCAGAATGCTCTATCGTGAATAGTTGTAAATCCTCTTCATTTATTCTGTACCCATACTGCTGCTTTTCTGCACCGTAATTGACCCCGGAGACAAAAAGTCTTTGACGGGGATCGGCTTTCAGGAACAAAGGGTGGTTCAATCCTCTTCTATTCCGCAATTCGCTGATGTAATCGGTATTGTAGTCATAACAAACCACATAAGAAACATCCGGAGCGTTGGCCCCCTGATTACTCAATGAAGAAACCCGGAAGGTCTGTACAGTAGAGAAAAGTCCGTCAATGGGTACATTACGGACAGCTATACCGTCCAATGAAAGCCTTTCGTAATAGGCCTGCATATATGTGCGGCACTGCTTGGATATATCAATCGTAAGGGTAGCATCCGCCCCAAAGGGGAGTATCTCCCCTGAATAAATCTGTGTGTCGCCTATCCAGATATCATACGACACTTTCGCTCCATCTGATACATCAAAAGTATGGGGTATTCGCGCATTGCAACTATACATAATTATTGGGATTAAAAAGTTGATATTCTGTAAACTGAGACTTTTTCTTTCATTATTAGTTCAGGATAGTTATCCGTACGGTTGGTCACCGGGACTTTTACCTCTGTTCTCCATGAGTGGAGATGGTTTATGCGGCCCGTGATAAGGATCTCTTTATAGGTTGCCTGCTCCATAGGCTCAGGTATAGTATCCTTAGGGTTTTTGCCCCATGATGTTGTGGCAGGTGTTTCGTTATTCTTTCTCATATTTTGTTGTATAAATGGATACTTTTTAATCTCTGGGTGTTGCTCCGGTACATTTTTCAATGGTTATATATCGTGTAAAAAATTCTTGCCTGACCTCTCAACCAGGATCATTATATGGTTTCTTGCTACAGTGAGATCTCCTGACTGTAGGTGAGGGCTCTCTTTCCCTCTCTAATACTATATACCCTTTAGGGGAAAAGTGCGTATTTTTTTGCTTGAAATAGTCACTGTATCCCGATTGGTAAGGGTTTCAGATCCGGGAAGAAAGATGTATCTGGTTTGTGCGATCCTTGCATCCTCCTGAGGGTACTTAATGTTTGAAAGACGTGTCATTATTTAAGGGGTTAAAGGTTAGGTTGTTGTCTCGATAATGAGAACGGATGATATTCGTTTCATGTGATGTTGGCCTCTATTATTATATAGCCTGTAAGTAGCCTGGCAGGGTGGATAAATTTTTCTATATCTCTTTTCTGGTAGAGTTTTAGTGCCGGCACGAAAGACCAGCAAACTATGTTGGTCTTTCCCTTTATTTTCTTTATAGGACTGATCAGAGAAATCTTACTTCTACAATGAAGAGAATACAGAAAATATATAAATGAAGCCACTATCATCCATCTTGATACGGAGACTGATTCATTCAACTTATCAAAAAGAAAGTTCCGCTGAAACAACCTTATAATTGCCGTACATGAATCATTCGAAACAAAGGAAAATCTAAAAAGGTATTGAAATGAAGTGACCCCGAAAAGTTAGACTATTTACAATTTCTATTATTTATAAGAGCCTTGTATTGCACAGGGCTCTTTCCCTTTAATCTTCATTTTATTCTTTGATTATTATAATATTCCAGATATTCCTCTAAAGAGATAATAAAATCCTGTACCGTTTCAAACTTTTGTGCATATAAAAGTTCTGTTTTCATGATTCCGAAAAAGTTTTCAACTACTGAATTGTTCAGCCAGTTTCCTTTGGGGACATACTCTGGACAATACCCTGCTCTTGTCATGCTTTCCGATACCCAGCTTGCTGATAGTGCCATCCCTGGTCAGCATGTAAGATAAATCCTTCTGTATACTGTACCTTTCCAAAAGCTTTATCTGACATTTGACTTATCATTTTCATATTTGTACTTTTGGATGTGCTATAAGAGATGATTGCTCCATTGAACAGGTCAATTATAGGAGATAGGTATATCTTCTGATCTTTCCTGTTTATCTGTGTCACCTCCGTAGCCCATTTCTGATTAGGCAAACGGGCTTTAAAGGTTCTCTCAAGGACATTTTGGACAACCTTACCCACCTCTGTTTTGTATGATCGGTAACGTACTTTCCTTATCTTACATTTGAGATCCAACATACCCATTAGTTTTTGAACGGTTTTAGGGTTTATCTTATAGCCCAGATTTTGCATCTCGATAGTTATCCGTCGATAGCTATATCTGCCTTTGTGCAGATGATATATACGCCTTATTTCTTCTTTTTGGCATTTATATTTATCCTTAACACCCAATCTTTTCCGGTGGTAATAAAATACAGAACGAGCCATCTGCTTACAACTCAATAGAATTGCAACATCATGCTGGGGCCTTAGTTCTTCGATGGCTTCTTCCCATTCATGCGTTCGCGGGCTTCTTTTGCTTCGACTAAGGCTGTAACTTTTTTTAATAGTGCGACTTCAGTTTTCAGACGAGCATTCTGCATTTGAAGTTTCTCAAGCTCAGTCTGTGCCGACTTTTTCTTGGGTCTTCCCATACTATTTAGTGGACGCCCGGGCTTCTTCTGTTCTGACAGAGCTGTGTAACCACAGACTTTTACTATTTTAATCCAACTCTTTAATGCATACTCACTTACGGAGTAGAGCAAGCATCTTGGGGTAAAGATATACTATTCTCCACTATTTGACCAGCGATTTGTTCTTTAACTTGTGTAGTTACTCTGATATGGAACCGTTTTTCAAGACCCGATTCACCATATTTATCATAAAGACCCACCCAATGACGAAGCAGCTTTGGTTCTAAATCATACTTTCTTGCTACCAACTTTAGTGAAATACCGGATTTTACCTGGCTCACTAAATTTAGCTTTTCTTCAAATGAATGTTTTCTATACATAATAAGAAACCCTTAAAGTTCTATGTCTAACTTTAGGGGGTCACTTCACTTTTTTGAATATTCCCTTTTTATATACTTGTATTTTTCAATTCTTTATGAAGCGTAAGCCATTGGTCGCACAACGCTTGCATACAGGGGAATAATAGATCCGCACCTGCATCCAGCAGTATCCGGTCTTCCAGAGGCCCTGTGTTTACGGCAATGGTAAATATCCCTGCCTGATGTGCAGCCTTTACTCCCAGTGGAGCATTTTCGATAACTATGGCTTCATTGGCCTGTAAACCTCCCTTTTTCAAGGCTATGAGGTAGGGTTCGGGGTTGGGTTTGCCATACTTAACATCGTAGGCAGTGACCATCAGATCTTTGCGGAATGTACCGGGAAAGAAATGCTCCAGCTTGCCCAGTAGAGAATCCTGTGCCGATCCGGTGACTACCGTAGGGATCAATCCTTCTGTTTTTACCCGTTGTAGCATTTCCCGGGCACCGGGCAGAGGCTCTGCCTGCGGATACTTGTTGAATTCCTCTGTTTTGAGCCGGTAAAGGGATTGCACCTCTTCCGGAGTAGCATCACGGTGATGCTCGCGGTTGTAGACGATATGGATCGTGCCCGCACCGGTACGCCCTTCATGTAGGTAGGCTTCTTCACGGCTGAATGTATGTCCCTGAGCAGTCATGGCATGGTGCCAGGCTTCCGCATGATAGGGCATGGAGTTGAACAGGACTCCATCCATATCGAACAGTACCGATCTGATTGAGAACGAAGTGTATGGAGAGTGGCGGAGATAGTTTGTGATAGCTTCCTGATACATAATATAAATGTTGTTTTTATGAAATGCAAAGATACTATTTTTGCGCTTTAAAATATAATACTTATTTTTGCATCACAATCAACAGGTTACATGAATAAAATATTGCTGATACTGAGTGTGTTCACGGTCATTGGGCTTTCGGGTTGCACAGATTCGGATGCGGATGATACACCACTGATAAGTGTGCTGGAGATCTATCTGAATGACGGTGACACGGACTATTCATCTGATCCGGAAGAACTTCCTGTTCTTACCCGGAACGATGTACTGACCTTAGTGATGCGGCTGGATGGAAAAGGTGCGGAGCTGAAGTCTTTTTACGCTTCTTTGGTTCAGGGGGAGGATGGCGATCTGAGCAACGTGATCCGGGTTACTATCTCTGACTACGACGAAGACGATGTGACGGATGATTCCAATTTTACCAATCCCGAGGATGGATTATTAGGATTTGTAGATGGCGTTACCAAAAGTGAGGTTACTGCACGGGTGAATATCCGTACTTCGCAGGAGAATGAAGCTGAAGTAGGATTTTATCTTTCTTCCAGAGCCAAGCCCGATCAGGGAGGAGAAGTGAAATTACTGCTTCAGACGGGGGAAAGGATAGAAATAGAACCTGAACCGGAGGATGTAAAAGAGAATACGGAAAGCAGGATCTGATCCTGAGAGGAGATATAAAAAGCGGCGCCCGATAGGAAGCGCCGCTTTTTTAGTGTATAGGCATTTGATCAGAGTCTGGCCCGTATCGCTTTAGACTCTTCTTCGTATCCCGGTTTATCTAACAGAGCAAACATATTTTTCTTGTATGCTTCTACCCCCGGCTGATCGAACGGATTCACCCCGAGGATATATCCGCTGATGCCACAGGCTATTTCAAAGAAATAGAGCAACTCTCCGATGGTATATTCGCTCAGGTCCGAAACCACAATGCGTATATTCGGTACTCCGCCGTCTACGTGTGCCAGCTGGGTTCCCAGTTCGGCCATCTTGTTCACTTCGTCCACCCGTTTTCCCGCGAGGAAGTTCAGACCGTCTAAGTTAGCTTCATCCGAAGGCACCGTCAAGGTATGATTCACCTTTTCTACAGAGATCACGGTTTCGAAAATGGTGCGTTCTCCTTCCTGTATCCACTGTCCCATGGAATGCAGATCGGTAGAGAAGTCTACAGCCGCCGGGAAGATCCCTTTGTGCTCTTTTCCTTCCGACTCACCGTACAGCTGCTTCCACCATTCACTTACATAATGGAGTTTAGGATTGTAATTGACTAAGATCTCGATCTTCTTTCCGTTTTTATACAGTTCGTTGCGGGTAGCTGCATAGATCGCGGCAGGGTTCTCCGCAAATGGAGTATCCACTCCGCAGGTTTTCTCCATATCCACAGCACCGGCTACTAATCTTTCGATATCAAATCCGGCAATGGCGATAGGCAACAAACCTACAGGGGTCAGTACGGAGAAGCGTCCGCCTACGTTATCGGGAATAATGAAAGACTTATATCCTTCGTTGTCGGCAGTGACGCGTGCAGCTCCTTTGTGAGCATCTGTAATGGCTACGATCACCTTCTTTGCCATCTCTTTGCCACGCTGATCTTCGCATTGCTTTTTCAGCAGGCGGAAAGCCAGGGCAGTTTCAGTGGTAGTACCTGATTTGGAGATGTTGATCACACCGAATTTCTTATCTTTCAGGTATCCGGTCAGTTCATACAAATAGTCTTCACCGATATTGTGTCCGGCATACAGGATCACCGGATTTTCTTTTTTCTCCTGCAACCAGGTGAAACTGTTCGACAAAGCTTCAATGACGGCACGTGCTCCCAGGTAACTGCCACCGATACCGGCCACCACTACCACTTCGCAATTCTCACGCATCACCTGAGCCGTAGCTTTCAGGTCTGCCAGTTGTTCCGCGGTGATAGAGGAGGGCAGATGCAGCCATCCTAAGAAGTCATTTCCTTTTCCTGTACCGTTCTCCAAAGCTGCACGCGCGGCTTTAGCCTGGCTTTCATAGTCATAAACCGCCTCTTTGGAGATAAACCCCAATGTTTTTTGAATGTCTAAAGTTATCATATTCTTTATTTTTAGAGAATAACTATTCTGATGATGCAGGCCGATCACCGATCAGCCATCAGCGGAAAGAATCTGTCAACAGCTTGATCTCGATCATGGGAGAGATCCGCTCATACAATATATTGTAAACAGCATCCAGAATCGGCATGTTCACATGATGGTGTTTATTTATCTCTTTGATGCACTTGGTACCGTAATAGCCTTCGGCAATCATTTCCATCTCTATCTGTGCACTTTTTACCGAATAGCCTTTTCCGATCATGGTACCGAACGTGCGGTTGCGGCTGAAGTTGGAATAGCTGGTCACCAGCAGGTCTCCCAGGTAGGCAGACTCGTCCACATTCCGGTTGAGCGGGTGCATGGTATTCAGGAAACGGTTCATCTCCTGCACCGCGTTGGACATAAGCACCGCCTGGAAGTTATCTCCATACTTGAGACCGCTACAGATACCTGCCGCAATGGCATAGACATTTTTCAGTACCGAACTGTATTCGATCCCGGCAATGTCGTCTGTCACAGAAGTCTTGATAAAGCTACTGCCGAGCCTGCGGGCAAAGATACGGGCTTTGTCCTTGTCCGGGCAGGCGATGGTCAGGTAGGAGAGGCGCTCCAACGCTACCTCTTCCGCATGGCAGGGACCTCCCAGCATAGCAATATTTTCCGGAGGTACGCCGTATTCTTTGGTAAAGTATTCCGAGATGATCAGGTTGTCATCCGGCACAATCCCCTTGATGGCCGTGATGATGAATTTGTCACGGATGCGGGTCTTGAACTTCTTCAGATGCGACTTCAGATAGGGCGAGGGGGTGGCGAAGATCAGCGTATCCGATTCTTTCACAATATCGTTGATATTGGAACTGAACCGGATCTGCTTGGTATTGAACTTGACAGAGGTCAGGTAGGCCGGATTGTGTCCCAGACGTTTGAAGTCTGTGATCCGGTCGTCCCGTCTCATATACCAGTTTATACTATCACCTTCCTGAGTGAGCACCATCTTTGCAATGGCTGTGGCCCAGCTCCCTCCGCCGATGATCGCTATCTTACCGGGTAGTTTCATTACTTAGGAGTTAAGTTTTTCCACCCATCCGGATACGTCATGGACTGACGGGCTGATCAATTCGAGTTTGTATTTCTTGTTGATCCCGCAAATATCCTGATGGAGTTTCTGCGGATTCACACCTTTCATATCTTCTACTAAGTGATAGCCGGCTTTCTGGATCACCTGTACCCACTCTTCCGGAATACCCAGTTCGATGTATTTCGATACATGATCTTTTCTGATCGTCTTTTCCGGGCGCATCTGCGGGAAGAAGAGCACTTCCTGTATGGCCGTCTGACCGGTCATCAGCATCGTCAGGCGGTCCATCCCGATGCCCATTCCCGATGTAGGCGGCATACCGTATTCCAGGGCGCGCACAAAGTCCATGTCGATGAACATGGCCTCGTCGTCTCCCTTTTCGCTGAGTTTCAGCTGATCCTGGAAACGTTCCAGCTGATCGATCGGGTCGTTCAGTTCCGAATAGGCATTACACAACTCTTTACCACCTACCATCAGTTCGAAGCGCTCCGTCAGTTCCGGATTGTCGCGGTGTTTTTTGGTCAGCGGCGACATCTCTACCGGATAGTCGGTCACAAAGGTGGGTTGTATGTACTTTCCTTCGCAGAATTCTCCGAAGATCTCATCAATGAGCTTGCCTTTTCCCATCGTAGCGTCGATCTCCATATTCAGTTTGCGGCATATCTCACGGATCTCTTCTTCCGACTTGCCTGCCAGATCGTATCCGGTGTGTTCCTGAATGGCTCCCAGGATGGTCACCCGTTTGTAAGGGGCCTTGAAGTCGATCTCATGTTCTCCCACCTTCACTTGGGTGGTGCCGTTGACATCCATACAGATCTTCTCGAACATATTTTCCGTGACTTCCATCATCCAGTTGTAGTCTTTATAAGCTACGTAGATCTCCATACAGGTAAACTCCGGATTGTGTGTGCGGTCCATCCCTTCGTTGCGGAAGTTCTTGGAGAATTCGTATACCCCTTCAAAACCACCGACGATCAGTCTTTTCAGATAGAGTTCGTTGGCGATACGCAGGTACAACGGAATATCCAGCGCGTTGTGATGGGTGATGAACGGGCGCGCGGCTGCTCCGCCGGGTATGGTCTGCAATACCGGGGTCTCTACTTCCATATAGCCCCGGCTATCGAAATACTCGCGCATGGAAGAGTAGATCTTGTTGCGTTTGATAAATATATCTCTGACCCCTTCGTTCACCACCAGGTCTACATAGCGCTGGCGGTAACGCAGTTCCGGATCTTCAAACGAGTCGTATGCCACACCGTCTTTGTATTTTACGATAGGCAGCGGTTTGATGGATTTGGCCAATACGGTAAGTTTTTGCGCGTGTACGCTGATCTCACCCATCTGTGTGCGGAATACATATCCTTCGATACCGATGAAATCGCCCAGGTCGAACAGGCGTTTAAACACCACATTGTACAGGTCTTTGTTCTCTCCCGGACAGATATCGTCACGGGTGATATACACCTGGATCCGTCCTTTGGAGTCCTGCAATTCGATGAAAGAGGCTTTGCCCATGATGCGTCGGCTCATCATGCGTCCGGCAATAGTCACCTGCCGTGGTTTCTCTTCATCGTCTTTGAATTCGGATTTTATATCGGTTGAAAATGCGTTGGTCACATATTCGGCCGCGGGATAGGGGTCGATCCCCAGCTCGCGCAGTTCATTCAGACTGTTACGCCGGATAATTTCCTGTTCACTTAGTTCTAAAATGTTCATTTTGTTAGATATTGACTCAAATTTGTGGGCAAAAATACGAAACATTTTTCATTTTACGGCAAGATACTTCCCCTATTTCACGGGAAGAGGCTTTGCAAACGTTGGTTATCTCCGTTTGTTCCTTTTTTCACAGAGGATTTTTAAGAAATCGCTTTTCTTGCCGGAATCTGAAGATTTGGTTACTTTTGCACCCTCAATAGTTGACAGGTATGGTTGGAAATAACGCGCCCACGGAGTTGGGTACTCAGAAGATCAGTAAACTGCTGATGCAGTATGCGATCCCGGCGATCATCGCGATGACCGCTTCCTCTCTTTACAACATGGTAGACAGCATTTTCATCGGACACGGTGTGGGCCCTCTGGCCATCTCAGGATTGGCTGTGACTTTTCCATTGATGAATCTGGCAGCCGCTTTCGGATCGCTGGTAGGAGTAGGGGCTGCTACGCTGATCTCTGTGAAACTGGGACAAAAAGACTACGACACGGCGCAGCGTGTACTGGGGAATGTGGTTGTACTCAATCTGCTCATCGGAGTAGGGCTCACGGTCGTAGCACTTGCGTTTCTGGACCCGATCCTATACTTTTTCGGGGCCAGTGAAAGTACCATTGGGTATGCCCGCGATTATATGCAGGTGATCCTGCTGGGAAATGTGATTACTCACCTGTATTTCGGACTGAACGCGGTGCTCCGCTCTTCCGGACATCCGCGCAAAGCGATGGTGGCTACCATCGTCACAGTAGCTGTCAATACCGTTTTAGACCCGATATTTATTTTCTGGTTCGACTGGGGTATACGCGGAGCAGCGTATGCTACGATCCTGGCACAGATCGTCTCATTGATCTGGCTGATGAAACTGTTCAGCAACAAAGAAGAACTGATCCACTTTCGTCCCGGTATCTTTCGTTTGCAGCGGAAGATCGTACAGGCCTCACTGGCCATCGGTATGTCGCCCTTCCTGATGAACCTGGCATCCTGCTTCATCGTGATCCTGATCAACAACGGTCTCAAACGTTACGGAGGCGACCTGGCTATCGGAGCTTTCGGCATTGTGAACCGTATCATTTTTTTCTTTGCCATGGTGATGATGGGATTGAATCAGGGCATGCAACCCATTGCCGGTTATAATTTCGGTGCCCGGCACTATCAACGGGTCACCCAGGTATTGAAAATAACCATTCTGTGTGCCACCGTAGTGACTACTACCGGTTTTCTGGTCGGAGTCCTGATCCCTTCCATTGCTGTTTCCGCTTTCACTACTGATCCGGAACTCATCGGACTGGCCGCCGAGGGCCTGAGGATTTCCGTACTTGTTTTCCCGATTGTAGGATTTCAGATGGTCACTTCCAATTTCTTTCAGAGCATCGGTATGGCAGGTAAAGCGATTTTCCTTTCGCTCACCCGTCAGGTGATCTTCCTGATCCCCTGCCTGTTGATACTCCCACAGTTTGTTGACAACGGGATCTGGTGGAGTCTGCCTGTGTCGGATTTTCTGGCCAGCATCGTATCTGCCTGTCTGCTGATCTGGCAATTCCGTCAGTTCGGAAAGATGACGAGGGAAGAAAGTCTGGCAACGGATGTGTAAATTCCCGGATTGTAGAAAAGAACTCTGTTGTCCACGGTGGGAAGATGTCTGGTCGTATGATACCGGGGACAGGGAGTGCCACTTTCCAGGACACGTTCTGTTCTTTAATCAGGAATGCGAACTGTGATACCCACCGGAGATCGATTGTGGTGACACTCCGCTGGAGATCCCCGGGTTGGACAAGATTGCAGGGAAAAACAACGTATTCATAGATGAACCGATGATGCACGGATATTTTATGGAAAGTGGCAGAATGTCATTTTGTGCAAGATGTAACAAAATGATTTTTTATTCCTTTTTTCCGGAGGTATTTCCAGCCTCATTAAAAAGGATTCCCGAAAAACGGAAGGAAAACTGTTTGGGAGAAATCAAATAGATCTTCTTTTTCGTGCGAATCAGGTTTATCTGATAGTTATTTCCCCACGTTGCTGGTTATGATAAGGCTGAGTTACTTCTTCTAATAGCGAAAAGATAAAAGTATTTTTCGCGTGATACTACCTCTTCCGGAGAAAAAAGTCCTTTTTTAGTGAGAAAATGACTTCTCTCCGGAGAACTCCGAATCCTTACCGGTAAGGATTCGGAGTTCTCCGGGTAAGGATTCGGAGTCTTACCGGTAAAAGTCCGCATGTTTACTTGTATAAAAAAACATTTTAAAGGGTCTTTCCTGCATATTTTTGCTATTAAAATTTATAAATATGCAGTACATGTCGTTTATTAGGAGTGTAATCCCATTTGTCAGAATAAGAGAATAAGCTGTTTTTCCTGCAAAAAGAAAGCTGTAATCCTATAATTGCTATCAACGTGTAAATGTCTGAGAAGTTATGACCGGAAGATTATAGATCCTTTCTTTTTCCTCTGCAAAGAGCTCTTTATTCGGGCTGGAACCACTTTTTATGGAAATTTTAATTCCCCGTGTAAACAGTTTTTCAATAATTTCCTTATGTTTGTAATAAGCTAATACAATGAATATGACTGATCCTTATGTAATAAATATCGGCCGCCAACTCGGAAGCGGAGGCAAAGAGATAGGTGAGAAACTGGCGCAGCGTCTGGGTATAGACTTCTACGACAAAGAGTTGATCAATCTGGCTTCGGAAGAGAGTGGTCTCTGTCGCGACTTTTTTGAAGAAGCAGACGAGAAGGCTTCCCAGAATCTCATTAGCGGGATGTTTGGTATGCGTTTTCCGTTTATGAATGATGGTGCGATAGGATATACCAATTACCTGAGCAACGACTCTCTGTTCAAGATCCAGAGCGATGTGATCCGCAAGCTGGCTGCAGAGAAGTCGTGCGTGTTTGTGGGGCGATGTGCCGACTATATCCTGCGTGAGCATCCCCGGTGTGTCAACTTCTTTATTTCGTCTCCTGCCGAAGTGCGTATACAGCGTTTGTGCGATTCATTGCATATTTCCGAAAAGGAAGCCGAAGGGCTGATCTATAAAATGGACAAGCGGCGCGCAGAGTATTACAACTATTACAGTTACAATACCTGGGGCGCCGCTGCTACGTATCATTTGTGTGTCGATTCTTCGTTGCTGGGCATCGACGCTACAGTCGATATGCTGGAAGACTTTGTCCGGAAAGCGCTACATCAGAAGCAGTAAGATCATCTGTCCGGCCAGGATGCGCAGGAACATCGTCAGCGGATATACGGTGGAGTATCCTACCGACGGCGCGTCGTTGTTGGCCGCCTGGTTGGCGTATGCCAGTGCCGGAGGGTCTGTATTACTTCCCGCGATGAGTCCCATCAGGATGAAATAGTTGACTTTAAAGTAGAGACGGGCAATGGCGCCAATGATCAGCAGGGGCACGATGGTGATCAGGAAACCGATCCCTACGTACAACAATCCGTCGCCCTCTACCACTGTCTGTACAAAGTTGGCCCCTGCTTCGATGCCCACACTGGCTAAGAACAGCACGATCCCTATTTCCCGTAACATCAGGTTGGCACTCTGTGTCGTGTAGGTTACTAATTTCAGTTTATGGCCGAAGCGTCCGATCAGGATCGCTACTACCAGCGGCCCCCCTGCCAATCCCAGCTTCACCGGAGTGGGTATCCCCGGGAAAGCAATGGGCAGACTACCCAGTAGAATACCTAAGAAGATCCCGGTAAATATAGTGACGATATTCGGATGATCCAGCCTTTTCAGCGAGTTACCCAGTACCCGTGCCACACGCTCTACCGCATCCAGTTCACCCACTACCATCACACGGTCTCCTACCTGCAACACCAGGTTCGGATCGGCAAAGAGGTCTACCCCCGAACGATGGATACGTGTCACGTTCACTCCATAGATACTGCGGAAGTGCATTGCGCCCAGTGTCTTGCCGTTGATCTCCGAACGCGTCACCAGGATACGGCGGGATACCATCGGGGTGTCCTGCTTCTCCCAGTCTACCTCGATCTGCCTGCCGATGAACGCGGTGACGGCTTCGGCATCCTCTTCCGAGCAGACCACAAACAGCTGGTCGCCGCTGTAGAAGATGGTCTCATGGTTGGGAATACTGACGTGGTCGTTGTGGCGGATGCGGGAACAGACAAACGGTCGTCCCAGGAAGTTCTTCACCTGTATCAGGCTTTTCCCGTGGATCGATTCGTTGCGTACCTCCAGGTGCATCATGTGCGGTTTGTGATGTACATCGTCGTTCTGGCTGTTGAGTACTTCTTCCTCTTTATTCAGATTGATACGGAAAAGGTAGCGTACGGCGATGATCGAACCAATGATCCCTACTACTGCCAGCGGATAGGCACAGGCATATCCCAGTGCAATCTGCGGCCCGTCGTAATGGAGCTGATTGAGTGCTTCCTGCGCAGCCCCCAGCCCGGGCGTATTGGTCACGGCTCCGTAGAGGATACCCACCATCATGGGAAGTTCGATACGGCCATCCAGACCGTAATAGAATCCCAGTGCCATGGCAATGTTCAGCAGTACGATACCTACAGCCAGCAGGTTCAGTGTCATTCCTCCTTTCTTAAAAGAAGAAAAAAAGAGGGCCCTACCTGTAGCCCGATACAAAAGACAAACAAGATAAGACCGAAATCACGGATGAAGTGTAAAATGTGGTGATCGGCCGAAAAACCGAAATGCCCCATAAATATACCCATGAATAAGACGAACGTCACCCCCAGTGAAACCCCGAAAATCTTGATCTTCCCCAGTAGAACTCCCGTAGCGATCACAAATGCGTAAAGAAATACGATATGTGCCACCGAACCGGGGTTCCACAACAAATCCTGTAACCAGTTCATAACAATATTAAAGTATAGTTAAAATTCGGGTGCAAAAGTAGTCATTACATCCATGCGAACAAATATTTCGGAGACTTTAAAGAATTTACGGTTTACTAAATTTACGAACCAACGGTCGAGGAAGTCAATTGCGATCGAAATTACCGGAAAAACTCTCCGGAAAGGGAAGGAATTTTTCCCAAAAAAAAGCCTTGTATAAAGGATTTACGTATATTTGCACCTCAATTGTGTTACGATTTACCGATTTGCGAAATATAGAGGGGGAGTGCGAAAAGGCATGGGTTGCCAATCGTATCAACCGATATGTGTAATCCGCTGATCCGTAGGTCGTAATTTTGTAATCGGAATACTCTCTAATCTTATTTTAATTTTAAATAAACTATGGCAGACAGTAAAGAAAAACTCTTCTCGGATTTTCCTTCCGTGAGCACCGGGCAATGGATGGAGAAGGTCACAGCCGACCTGAAAGGGGCCGACTATGAGAAGAAGCTCGTTTGGAAGACAAACGAAGGATTCAAAGTAAAACCTTTCTACCGGATGGAAGACCTCGAAGGCCTGAATACGACCGATGCTCTTCCCGGCGAATTCCCTTACCTGAGGGGTACTAAGAAAAACAACAACTGGTTGGTGCGTCAGGAGATCTGTGCGAAATGTCCGAAGGAGGCCAATGCCAAAGCATTGGACATTCTGATGAAAGGAGTAGATTCGCTCTCTTTCCATATCCGTACGGAAGAACTGAATGCCGGATTTGTGGCCACCCTGCTGGAAGGGATTGAGGCACCTGCGGTAGAACTCAACTTTACCACCTGCCAGAGTCTGGTGATCGATCTGGCTGAGTTGCTGGTCGCTTATTTCCGCGAAAAAGAATACGACGTAAAAGAGTTGCAAGGCTCTATCAACTTCGATCCTTATCACAAGATGTTGCTTACCGGTAAGGAAAAAGGAGACATTGTACAGACAGCCAAAACCCTTATCGAGATCACTCAGGCCTTGCCTTTCTACCGCGTATTGAATGTCAATGCGATCACCCTGAACAATGCCGGTGCTTATATCTCTCAGGAACTGGGGTATGCCTTAGCCTGGGGAAATGAATACCTGAGTGCGCTCACCGAGTTGGGGGTTCCCGCTGCACTGGTAGCCAAGAATATCAAATTCAATTTCGGGATCAGTTCCAATTATTTCTTAGAGATTGCCAAGTTCCGCGCGGCCCGTCTGTTGTGGGCCAATATCGTAGCTTCATACAATCCCGAATGTCTGCGCGATTGCGAAAATCAGGGCCCCGACGGAGATTGCCGTTGTGCCGCAAAGATGAAGATACATGCGGAGACCTCTTCGTTCAACCTGACCCTGTTCGACGCGTATGTCAACCTGCTCCGTACACAAACCGAAGCCATGAGTGGCGCGTTGGCCGGAGTAGACTCGCTCACAGTGACTCCGTTCGACAAGGTATACCAGACTCCGGACGAATTCTCCGAACGTCTGGCACGCAACCAGCAACTGCTATTGAAAGAAGAATCGCACTTCGACAAGGTGGTAGACCCTGCTGCGGGATCTTATTACATTGAAAACCTTACCGTATCTATCGCCAACCAGGCATGGGAGATCTTCTTAGGTGTAGAAGACGCGGGCGGATTCTATGTATGCCTGCGCAACGGTTCGGTACAGAAAGCCATCAACGAAACCGGTAAAGCCCGTCACGACGCAGTAGCCCGTCGGCGGGAGATCCTGTTGGGAACCAATCAGTATCCCAACTTCACGGAAACCTCTGCCGGAAAGAAGCCTGCCGATGGTTGCTGTGGATGCGGGTGCGGAGAAACCGGAGAGACAGATGTGGATACACTGAATATGTCCCGTGCCGCCAGTGAGTTCGAAGCACTCCGTTTGCAGACCGAAGCTTCGGGCAAGCGTCCGAAAGCCTTTATGCTGACCATCGGAAACCTGGCTATGCGTCAGGCCCGTGCTCAGTTCTCATGTAACTTCCTGGCATGTGCCGGATACGAAGTGATCGACCATCTGGGTTTTGAAACCGTGGAAGCCGGTGTAGAAGCAGCAATGGCTGCCGGTGCCGATATTGTGGTGCTTTGTTCCAGCGATGAGGAGTATGCCGAATATGCTATCCCTGCTCTTAAAGCTGTGGACGGACGCGCGATGTTCATCGTGGCCGGTGCACCAGCGAATATGGATGAGCTCAAAGCCGCGGGTATCGAAAATTTCATCAATGTCCGTTCCAACGTATTGGAAACATTGAAACAGTACAATGCCCAACTGTTAAAATAAATAAGACGAAGGTTTAGAGCCTGTTTACATGTTGCTCGTTTCTTTATTCAGGCTTATTTTTAGTCACATTTTTCTATTTTAGAGACAATCAGAGCGTGCTATATCTGGGCTATGTAGAGACGCATATTTGCGTCTAAAAAGAGGAAAATGAGGCAAAAAGAAGACAGAAGAAAGAGCGAAAAATAAATATAAAGTTGTTTGTGGAAAATAGAAACAGGCTCTTATTAAAAAGTAAAGAAAAACATGAGACCCAATTTTAGAAATATAGATATATATGCTGCTTTCCAACCTGTAGACGGTGCGGAGTGGCAGAAAGAGAACGGCATCCGTGCCGACTGGGAAACTCCCGAACACATCGGGGTGAAACCCATTTATACCAAAGAAGACCTCGAGGGAATGGAGCATCTCAACTATGCTGCCGGACTTCCCCCTTACCTGCGCGGACCCTATTCCGTGATGTATACCCTGCGTCCCTGGACCATCCGTCAGTATGCCGGATTCTCCACGGCAGAAGAGTCCAACGCGTTCTATCGCCGCAACTTAGCTTCCGGTCAGAAAGGGCTTTCCGTAGCATTTGACCTGGCTACACACCGGGGTTACGACCCCGATCACGAACGTGTGGTGGGCGACGTGGGTAAGGCAGGGGTATCTATCTGTTCCATCGAGAACATGAAGACCCTGTTCGATGGCATCCCGTTGAACAAGATGTCGGTATCCATGACCATGAATGGCGCCGTATTGCCTGTGATGGCGTTCTATATCAATGCCGGACTCGAGCAGGGAGCCAAACTGGAAGAGATGGCCGGAACCATTCAGAACGATATTCTCAAGGAGTTCATGGTGCGTAATACCTATATCTATCCGCCCGCGTTCTCCATGAAGATCATTTCCGACATCTTCGAATACACTTCACAGAAGATGCCGAAATTCAACTCGATCTCTATCTCCGGATACCACATGCAGGAAGCCGGTGCTACTGCCGATATCGAATTGGCTTATACCCTGGCCGATGGTTTGGAGTATCTCCGTGCCGGAGTGGCCGCAGGTATCGATATCGATGCGTTCGCACCCCGCCTTTCGTTCTTCTGGGCCATCGGTATGAATCACTTTATGGAGATTGCCAAGATGCGTGCCGCCCGTATGTTGTGGGCACGTATCGTGAAGCAGTTCAACCCGAAAAACCCGAAATCCCTGGCGTTGCGTACGCACTCGCAGACTTCCGGCTGGTCACTCACCGAGCAGGATCCGTTCAACAATGTAGGACGTACCTGTATCGAGGCGATGGGAGCTGCCCTGGGACATACCCAGTCGCTCCATACCAACGCATTGGACGAGGCCATTGCGTTGCCTACCGACTTTTCCGCACGTATCGCGCGTAATACTCAGATCTATATCCAGGAAGAGACCTATGTATGTAAGAACGTAGATCCCTGGGGAGGTTCTTATTATGTAGAGGCTCTCACCGATGAACTGGCTCACCGTGCCTGGGAACTGATCCAGGAGGTGGAGCGGCTGGGCGGTATGGCCAAGGCCATTGAGACCGGCATTCCTAAGATGCGTATCGAAGAGGCGGCTGCCCGTACGCAGGCACGTATCGACTCCGGTTCGCAGACCATCGTAGGGGTAAATAAATACCGTTTGGAAAAAGAAGATCCGATCGACATTCTTGAGATCGATAATACTGCTGTACGTCAGGAACAGATCGAACGTCTGAAAGAGCTCAAAGAGGGTCGCGACGAAGCCAACGTACAGGCCGCACTGGAAGCCATCACCCGTTGTGTGGAGACCGGAGAAGGCAACCTGCTCGAACTGGCTGTGGAAGCCGCGCGGGTACGTGCTACGTTGGGAGAGATCTCCTATGCGTGTGAGAAGATCGTCGGACGTTACAAAGCAATCATCAGAACCATATCAGGCGTGTATTCAGCAGAAAGTAAAAACGATTCGGACTTCAAACGGGCCTGTCAGCTGGCTGAGGAGTTTGCGAAGAAAGAGGGTCGTCAGCCGCGTATCATGATCGCGAAGATGGGCCAGGACGGACACGACCGTGGAGCCAAAGTAGTAGCCACCGGTTATGCCGACTGTGGATTCGATGTGGATATGGGACCATTGTTCCAGACTCCTGCCGAAGCCGCGCGTGAGGCTGTAGAGAACGACGTACACGTAGTAGGTGTCTCTTCCCTGGCTGCCGGACACAAAACACTGGTGCCTCAGATCATTGACGAACTGAAGAAACTCGGACGTGAAGATATCATTGTAATTGCCGGTGGTGTGATCCCTGCGCAGGACTATGATTTCCTTTACAAGGCTGGTGTAGCTGCCATCTTCGGTCCCGGTACGCCGGTAGCGAAAGCTGCCTGTCAGATCCTGGAGATCCTGATGGATGAGGAATAACAAAGAAGAAACTTCTTCTTTTCTGTAAGGAGCTGGCCGTCAGGTCAGCTCCTTATTTTTTGATGATTTATTTTTTAGGTGATCAAAGAAATTTTTATCGATAAGAGTAGGATATACGATCTGATCCACTTTCGGTAAATAGAACTCACCGTTTTAATCTTTCCGTTCTGTTTGTTCTCTTAGTTTGAAAATATTGACAGAAATATTACTGATCACATTCAATACTGCCCAGGTTGTTACTGTGGATAATAAATAGCCGATCGTCATTCCCAATCCTGTGGCACTGAATTCTTTTTCACCTGTATAGTCTTCTGTCCACACGGTGTTGTAAAGCATAAAGAGAGTTCCCAATACACCCATAATCAGTACGATCAGAGCGACCATCCTGAGTGTGTTTTCCGCTTTATAGATATCATTCTTCTCCAATGCGAGACTGTTCTTAGAGGTTGATTTCTTATTTAACAGGATCTCTGATTTAAGATTTATACTGCCTTGTAAAGACCTGTATAAATCACCAAATTCGGTATCGAACAATTCAAGATAGGAAGACACATTCTGGTTCTTGTAATGGAACAGTTTGAACTCCTGCATTTTTTCCGGCCTCTCTTTTAAAAGCTCACACATTTCGTCGTAAATTTTGTCTTTCATAAGAATAAATGTTGAATAGTTAATATTAAAAATCAAAGTTTTGTCGGATGATGATATAATAAGTTAGTTTTCATAATGAATATGAATGGTATTGGTATGTGAATGTAAGTCTGTTTTTCTATGTGTTTCTCTTGTATGCTTTGTATTTCAATAATATAATGGGAAAGAATGGTGCGCAAATTAATACTATTTTATTCCATAACCAAAGAATATGGAATAAAATGTTGATTCATATAAACAGGAAAATTGATGTTTTGCCGCTTCCATAAATATACAGAAGGTAAGAAATATATGTAGTATACCGATCCTTCTTTATGATCTCAACGGGCAATAGTTATCCCATACGTGCGTCTGAGGATATACAGAATATCCGCTTTTTGGTATCTATATCACTTTTTATCCGGATAAAAGCCTATGTTTTTGTGTAAATGTCCCATATTTGCATGATAGATAATTTTACTATGAGCAAACACGACTTTTATAATGCGACACCCAATTTGGGATATAGGATGTTCAGGTCTTATGTACGGCTGTTTCATGATAACTTTTATTATAAGAAAGTCTATTACATAGACATGCAGAATATTCCGGACAACGTACCGGTCATGCTTGTTTCCAATCATCAGAATGGGCTTTCCGATGCGCTTGGGTTTGCTGTCTCTGTCCGTCATCCCCGGCGTAGATTGCGTATGATAGCGCGTGCCGATGCTTTTACACCCCTGTTTGCTCCTGCGTTGAGGTGGATGGGAATACTTCCCGCCTACCGTTCGTTATATAACGGCACAGGTTCCACAGTCCGCAACCGTTCCACCCTGGAACAGGCAGAAGAGGAATTAATGGAAGACGGTATCGTAGGAATCTACCCCGAAGCAGGCCATCAGGACAAGCATTGGTTGGGGAAATTCTCCGTAGGATATCTCCATATCGTGTTCGAGGCCGCCCGCAGAACCCATTTCGAAAAAGAGATCTTTCTGGTCCCTTCCTGCAATCACTATTCCGATTATTTGAGTATGGACGAGCAGATGCTGGTCTGGTATGGAGAGCCCATTTCGGCAAAGCCATACTATGAAGCATATCGCAAAGACCCTATAGAGGCCCGTATGCAATTGAACGGGGTGATCCGGGAGAAAGTGGCCGCAATGATGCTTAACATTACCGATCTTGACAATTACGATGCCATCGACTATCTCCGCCTCACCTATGGGGTAGAGTATGCCCACAAGCGGGGTTACGATCCGGAGGATCTGCCACAAAAACTGATGGCCGACAAAGAGCTTTTCGCACGACTCGATGGTATGAAAAAAGAGAATCAGGACTTCATGCAGCAGATCTATGACGATACCATCCGTCTGAAAACGGATACGGAAGGTTTAGGCATACATGACCGGGATCTCAACCGCGATCCCGGTTGGGCAGGTATGATACTCCGGGCCGTCGGGCTCGCTCTTCTGGCACCCTTGTTCGTCGTGGCCTGTATTCCTAATATACTGATCTATTATATCCCGCGCCGGATCACTTCCCGGGTAAAAGACGAAATGTTGCACAGCGGCATTCATTTCGGTGCTGCGGTACTTTTCCTCATGCCGGTACTGTATCTGATCACATTTGCACTGATGTGGACATTCTTTTCGTTCGCTATAGCACTTGTGCATGTGTTCTGCCTTCCCTTCCTGGGCGTATTCGCATGGAGGTATTCGCGTTCATACCTTCGGTGGATCAGTGCGGTAAGGTACCTGAGACTTCGCAGGAAGAAAAGCCTGCAACCACTTATTGCTTTGCGGAAAAACATATACGACAGGCTCAATCACGTTTTATCTCAGGAATGAGTCATTGACCTTTCATGGAACAGATGTATTGTAGTTCATTAGCTGAATGAAATGTGTTTTAAGAAACAAATAAGATAGCTCCTGACTACCTCTGATTATAGGCAACATACAATTATCCCGTGTTCGTTCTGTGCCAGTCGGATATATATTGATGTGTTGGACGTGTATCGCGGAGACGCACGCCGTGCGTCTCTACAAGTAGATTGGACCTATTGGACTCAGAGACGTGGAAAGATTTACCATTGGAAATACAAATCCCCACTTTATGTAACTACTCTGACGTCCTCCATCTGTAGAGACGCACGGCGTGCGTCTTCGCGGCTCAGTGTCCAACACAGTAGTATGTATGGTTTATGTAGCGGATAAACCTCTTGCTTTTCGATCTGTGAGGGCTATTCCCTGAATTCCCTGCCTGAAAACGGGAAGTGTATATATGCCCTATACATATTATAAATATAAGATCTCTTATTCCACCTGAGCTGTACAAATCCTGTACCTTTTATAAACAATGAAATGTAACTTCAATTGTACTTCGTCAATCGTCAACGTTCCTTGAGGTTAAAAATCGTATCATGGTCATGACCGAAGGGAGTAAATCGTAAATTTTCCGATCGTCAATCTCTTCCTTTATATTCACTCGGCGACGTTCCGAACTGCTTCTTGAAACTTTTCGAGAAGTGCGACAAGGTATTGAACCCGGTCATATCCGCTATTTCCGAGACGGTATATTTCCCTTCTGAGATCAGCTCTGCCGCACGGTTCAGCTTATAGGTCTTAAAGAACACGCTGGGGTTTTCACCCGTCAAGCCTTTTACCTTATAGTAGAACTTGGTCCGCGATATCTTCATCATTTCCGTTATACGCGCCACATCCAGTTCCGGGTTAGACAGTTCATCTTCCATCAGCCGGTAAAGATCGGTCATAAAAGCATTGTCCTGCGGAGAGAGTATATTTTCCTCTATCTTATCCGTTTGGGTAGCTTTCCCCAGAAGGTTGCGTACCTTTTCCCGGTTCTCCAGTTGCGATCGGATCAATGCCAGCAGATAGCTGGGTTCGAACGGTTTGGTCACATACGCGTCCGCACCGCAATTCAGCCCCTCCACCTGGTTTTGCACGGTAGCTTTGGCCGTAACCAGTATCACCGGTATGTGGCAGAGTGGCAGGTCCTCTTTGATCTCCCGGCAGAACTGGTAGCCGGTCTTGTCCGGCATCACCACGTCGCTGAGCACCAGATCGGGCAGTTCTTCACCGATTGCTTTCAGGGCACTGTTTGCGTCGAAGCGGCAGATCACCTGATACCAGGGAGACAACAGGGTCTTCAGGTAATGAGACACCTCCGTATCATCGTCTACCACCAGTATGGTTTTCTTTTCCTCCGGATCCTCTTCCGGAGCAGAGGTCACCGGGTTCCTTCTGTCCGGCAGCGGAAAGACCTCTGGCTGGTTGTATCGTTCCGGTGTACGTTCTTCTTCCGTATAGGAGTTGTCGCTTACCGGAAGGATGAAAGTGAACACCGCTCCGCTGCCTTCTTCCGGAACTCCGGCTTTGATGTATCCGTGGTGCAGTTCGGTAAGGCTCCGGGCATAGTACAGACCGATGCCTGTGCCCCAGTTGTACTTACCTTCGGTCTGATTGTCTACCTGATAGTAGCGTTCGAATATCTTTTCCCGTTGGTCTTCCGGGATCTCTTTTCCTGTGTTGGCCACGGATACCTGTACATACGAGGCAGCCGTGTCCTTTTCATTCAGCGGGAACGAACAGGCAGCCTGCTGACGGGTCACGACATCCAGACAGATACTGATCTTCCCGCCTTCCGGAGTGAACTTCAACGCGTTTGCCATCAGGTTACCAAATACCTTGTGCAGTTTGTCTTCATCCAGCCACAGCAGGAACGTGTCTTCCAGCCCGTAGGTATGTAGGGCAATCCCTTTGTCCCGGGCATTTACCCGGAATACATCTGCCTGCTGTTGGATACAGGAGATGATATCCATACGTTTTACTTTCAGTTTCAGCGTATCGTTCTCCAGCTTGTTGAAGTCCATCAACTGATTCACTAATTTCAGCATACGTTCTACACTGCGTTGGACAATGTAGAGAAGGTTCTTGTTTTCTCCGGCTATTTCCTCACTGTTGCACAACTGTGCTACCGGTCCGGCGATCATGGTCAGCGGAGTACGGAATTCGTGCGAGACATTGGCAAAGAAACTCATATTCATCCGGTTCACCCGTTGCTCCTGCTCTTTTTCCAGCCTGGCCCGGCGGGCTGTCTCCTTCTCGGTCCGGATACGTGACAAGGCGCGCAAAAAGAGAAGGAAGAGAGCCGTTATCCCCACTACGTAGATGCACCAGGCCCACCACGTACGCCAGGGAGCAGGTCGCACCACCACAGAAAGGGAATTCTCCGCTTCCATAATGCTATTGTTATTGTTGGTGATCTTCACCCGGAACGTGTACTTCCCGGCGGGCAGGTTGGCATAATAAGCCTCCCGGTTGTTGCGCGCATCGATCCAGTATTTGTCAAAACCTTCCAGTTTGTAGTGGTAATGTACACGCTCATATTCACAGTAGTCCAGCGCGGCAAATGAGATACTGAAACTGTTCTGGTTATGCCGCAGACGGATGTCGGGATTGTACGACAAATGTCTGTCGATGTTCCGTGCATCCTGCGGACGTATGAGCCTGTTATGTATTTTCAGGTCTTCAAAGAGCAGCGGGATCTTCCGTTTCATAGCCACATCGATCGGGTTGAAGAAAGTCAGACCGTGTGTGCCTCCGAAGACCAGGCTTCCGTCGGACAGCCGGCACGAGGCACGGTCGTAGAACTGATTCCCACCGATACCGTCTGCGGCATAGTAATTGATAAACTTCTCTGTGGTGCGGTCGTATTTGCTCAGGCCATACAAGGTACTTATCCACAAGTGTCCCTGCGCATCCTCTTCTATACTTGAAATATCTAAGCAGGTAGTACCGGGCACCGCCCTCCATCTTCCGGTGTCGGGGCTGTAACACAGCAGACCGTTGCTCACAGTGCCCAGCTAGACCTCCCCGCGGCTATCCTCATAGATCGCTGTAGGAATAAGTACAGAGCGGCGTATACACGCCTCCATGTCCTCCCGGGAAAGGGGTATGGTCTCTTCCCCTTCCCTTTCCGGATGCACCCGTTTCAAAGGTTGGTGGAAAGCCGCCACCATCAGCGTGTTGTCGCTCAGCGGGAGCAGTCCGGGGATGAAAGTAAAACCATCGAATACCCTGATCTGCCGGAAATCTTTTTCACCGCTTCGCAACGCGTATACAAATACACTGGCAGTACCTATCCAGATGGTTTTATCAGATCCCTGCGTGATGGACATAGGCAGGTAAATAAAATGCTTCTCCTCTACCTGCACTTTTCCGTCGGTATACCTGCACTTCAGTACTTCGTTGTTGGTCGCTGTCATCCAGATGGCGTTGCTGTCATCTACAAAGATCTGATTGACATGGATAGCTTTGTGCTTTTCCTGTCTGAAAAGTTCCTCTATATCGATAGCCTGTATCTGCTGGTCCTTCATATCATATACATACACCCCGTCCATCAGGGTCGCTATCCACAGCTTATGGTCCGTACCGGTAGCTATGGAAATGACCGATTTGTTTTCCAGACCCGAACGCAGGTAATTATTGGTGTTGAACCGCTCTTTGTAATGATAGCATACGGTATAGCCCTGATCCACGGACCCGATCCACAGGTTTTTCTGCGAATCCGTAAACATCTTGTTTATCCGGAAACGGGGTACCTCAAAAGGGAAGCCGTTCTCCGTCTGATGGATCACCACTTTCTCCACATAATTGTAACAGAACATCCCGTCTTTAGACGTATTCAGTAACAGACAGTTGTTGGCATACGGATGGATGTATGCTATGTCGGCATGTGCCAGTACCGGATGTTTCCGGATCACCTCAGGTACCTCTGCGAACTGCCGGGTGCGGGTATCGAAAATGAAAATAGTATGGTTACCTGTGAGCCACAGTTCGTTGTTATGAAGATAGGAGCAGTACGGATAGCCTTCTACAGACACAGAATCTTTCAATTCCAGGGTAGCCGGATTGTAACAAAGCAGTCCCGTAAGGGTACATACCCACAGGTTATTTTCAGCATCTGTGTAGCCTTTCCGGTAATAAATGTGCTGTGGGTCGGGGTTGGTCAGGGAAGCATCGATCTCCCGGGTCTCCGCGTTGTATGTATAGATCAGTGAAGAGGTAACCAGGAAGATCCGTCCCTCTTTGTCTTCTATCACCTGCTGTACGTTCTTGTTGGAAAACCGCATGGGGATATGCCGGAAATTATCCTGATCGGTATAGAGGCTCACCCCGTTGACGGTAGCTATCCACAACCGTTTCTTCGAGTCGAGCAGGATATCCGTGATCTGATTGTCCGGTAGTCCCAGCGAATCGTCCGTGCAGAAATATTGCCGGTATTCATGTACATTGTATTTATTCAATCCCCGGAAACTTCCCAGCCAGATGTGCCCCTGCGCATCTTCGGCGATAGCCGTGATCTTCTGGTTGGATATACCGCTGGCGATCACAGGACTCTCTATCTCGGTAGGTGGTTCGGCAGGAAGCTCTTCCGGCCGGCAGGAAACAACGATACAGGAAAGTATCACGAACATACACCGGGAAGTCATGATCCTGTAAATAGATTTGGTTGCTGACATGTCGCATCTGATAGGGTGATATTGCGAATATAGCGATAAAAAACAAACCGGAAACTGCTATACAACAGTTTTTGAACCTACGGACAAATATTTGAACGCAGGGAACAGCCTGTTTGAACCTGCGGATAAACCATCTGTACATGTCAGACAATCTGATCGGAGTATATATACTATCCTTGCAGTGTAGAAAACATTCAACTCATACAACACCCTATGAAAAAGCAACTCCTATCCGCAGGGACACTCACTATGATCTTTTTTCTCTCGTGTGGCCCTGTTACAAACACACAGAGACAACCGGCGCAGGCTCCTCAGGAGATCCTCGCTTCTTCGGCAGTGGCAGTTACCGATACCGAATCGGGTAAAGTGACAGGATACCTGGAAGACGGTGTCTATATATATAAAGGTATCCCTTATGCCAGAGCACAACGTTTCCTGCCTCCCGTAGCGGCAGACGCGTGGGAAGGTATCCGTAGCAGCAGAGCCTACGGTCCTACCTGTCCGCAAGGCAAACGCATGGGATGGTACAGTGACGAACAAGCCTTCGCTTTTGACTGGGACGATGGTTTCCCGGACGAAGACTGCCTTCGGGTAAATATCTGGACACCTGGCATATCCGACGGTAAAAAACGTCCCGTCATGGTCTGGTTGCACGGTGGTGGATATGCGGCCGGTTCGGGGCAGGAACTTCCTTCGTACGACGGTGCCAACCTGGCCCGGAGCGGAGATGTGGTCGTCGTCACACTCAACCATCGCCTCAATGTCCTGGGATTCCTGGATCTTTCCGCCTTTGGTGACACATACGCAAACTCCGGCAATGCCGGTCTGCTCGATCTGGTCGCTGCGCTTCAATGGGTAAATAAGAATATAGCATCCTTTGGGGGAGATGCACAGAATGTAACTATTTTCGGTCAGTCAGGTGGAGGCGGTAAAGTCTCCACCCTGCTTGCCACACCCGCGGCCAAAGGTCTGTTCCACAAAGCCATTGTACAAAGCGGCTCCATGCTCCGCTCCATGGAAACGAAATACTCCCGCCGCATCGGAACGGCTGTGGTGGAAGAACTCGGACTCCATCCTTCCCGGATCGACGAGTTGCAAAAGATCCCTTACGAACAACTTCTCGCAGCCGGTGAGAAAGCGGTAGCCCGGGTCAGGGCAGAAGCGGAGAAAGAGGGGAATTCCACCTTTATCTTCGGATGGGGACCTACGGTAGACGGAGACGTATTGCCTGCCCATCCTTTCGATCCGGAAGCTCCGGCACAGAGCAAAGACATCCCGCTCCTGATAGGTACCACCCTGCACGAATTCACCATGAGCACGTATGTGCCTGACTTCCGGAACATCACCCGCGACAACGCGGTCGGGTTCCTGAAACAACGGTACGGAGACCGTACGGAGGAATTCCTGCAGGTCTTTGAAAAGGCCTATCCCGGATTTCAGCCCAAAGACCTGATCGATGTGGATTTTGTGTTCCGTCCCGGTGCGGTAGAGCAGGCCAGGTTACAGGTGGCCCGGCAGGGCGCCCCCGTCTATATGTATATCTTCGCCTGGGAATCTCCGGTGATGGACGGTATCCTGCGTAGCACCCATTGTATGGAGATCCCGTTTGTATTCAACAACGTTGTACGTCATGCCACGATGACAGGAGGAGGGGAAGCCGCACGGGAGTTGGGTGAGAAGATGAGTACTGCCTGGGTAAACTTTGCAAAGACCGGCAAACCGGAAGCGAAAGACCTGCCCGTGTGGGAGCCATATACGGTAGAACAGGGAGCTACAATGTTCTTTGATACCACTTCTGAGATCAGATACAATCACGACAAAGAACTGCTGGAAGTAGTGAGGTCTTTCCCTTTACGTGGTTTCTGAGGATCTGTTCGGTATAAGGCCGTATCACCAAACGGCCTTGTACCAGGCACTGCGTAGGGCCATGGAACTGGCCCGGACTTACTGACTATTGCGGATGGAGATCAGAGGCGATCTGTACGTATCAGATACAGCCGACCTTCCCGGATCCTGCCGATCCGGAATATAGCAACGACCCGGAGGGTAATGAGTATACCTGATCGTCCCGGTCGCAACTGATCCCGTCTCCGGAAGACCGGAACTATATACTGGCTTTTTAACCCTTTTATTCATACTAATGAAAAAAATTATGAAAAACAATTCTGTGAAGAAGCAGCTGCTTGCAGTGCTTTTTCTGGTGGTGACTGTGCCTTTCCTCTCCGCACAGGGACCGGTGAACGTTTCAGGTAAAGTGACCGATGAGCTCCAACAGCCTATGATCGGCGTAAGTGTACTGGAAAAAGGCACAACCAACGGAGTAATTACCGACATGGAAGGTAATTACCATTTGTCTGTACAACAGGGAGCCACTCTGGTCTTCTCCTACATTGGTTTCCTCACTCAGGAGAAAGCAGCTGTGCAGGGAGTGATGAACGTAGTGCTCCGGGAAGACAGCAAGACCCTGGACGAGGTGGTGGTTGTCGGCTACGGTGTACAGAAAAAAAGTTCTGTAACAGGGGCCATCTCCCAGGTAAAAGCCGAAGATATGCAGAACCGTACCATCACCAACGCTCCCGCCGCTCTGCAGGGTAAGACTGCCGGTGTACAGGTGATCCAGACCTCTGCCGCTCCCGGTGCTTCGCCCACGGTACGTGTACGTGGATACTCTTCCAATGTATCTTCCAATCCGCTGTATGTGGTCGATGGGATCCGTCTGAGCGATATCAGTGGCATCGATCCTAATGACATTGCCTCCATGGAGGTACTCAAGGACGCTGCGTCTGCCGCTATCTATGGTGCCGAGGCAGGCAATGGGGTGATCCTGATCACTACCAGGAAGGGGAAAGCCGGACAGGGAAAGATCGCTTACGACTTCCAGTGGTCTACCCAGTCATTGGCACGTGTTCCCAAAATGCTCAACGCGGAGCAATACATTCAGTACATGGTGGAGTCGAACACCTTCACGGAGGATTTCCTGCTGAAAAACTGGGACGGTGTGACCAATACCGCATGGACAGATGTGGCGTTCGAAAACAGCCAGATGCAGAAACACAACCTCTCTTTTACCAACGGGGGCGAGAAAGGCAATTATTACCTTTCGCTGACCTACCTGGATAACAACGGAATTGTAAAAGGCGATGCCGATGTCTACAAACGACTGACCGCCACCATCAACTCCGAATATGAGATCAAACCCTGGCTCAAAGTGGGTACCACCAACCAGATCGAGAAATACAACGTGCGCAGCGTATCCATCAACAACGAATACGGCAGTCTGCTCACCTCCATCCTTCAGCTCGATCCGCTGACACCGGATACCTACTCCTACGAAAACCTGCCCTCCAATATGCTCAGCGCGCTGGAGGCCGGCAAGCACCTGTTGCAAAATGAAAAGGGCGACTATTACGCGGTATCCCGCTTCTATTCCGGAGAGCAATACCATCCTATGATCATGCGCGACAACAACCTGGGCCGCAACAGCGGATTCAATGTCAATGGCTCTATCTATGCAGACTTCAAACCTCTCCAAAGTCTCACCTATACTTCCCGGTTTGGATATCGCTTATCCGGAACACGTCAGTCCAACACAGACCTTCCGTTCTACGGCAATTCGGTGCAAAGCCGCGATTATGTGAGCCAGAACGGCACCTCCTCGACCACCATTTATTATCAATGGGAAAACTTTGTCAACTACGCACAGACCTTCGGGTTGCACACCGTCAGTGCTATGGCCGGTATGTCTTATCAGGAGTCTACCTCTGATTTTGTATACGGCAGTCTCTCTGCCAACGGAGAAGACGCGTTGAAAAAGAACGATCCGCTGTTCTACTACCTCAATTTCGGATCAGCTTCGGCCACCAAAGGGGTAGGTGGTGAGAAAACCCGCTCGGCCAAGCTCTCCTACTTCGGACGCGTCGGTTATGAGTTTGCCGGACGCTATATGTTGCAGGCTTCCCTGCGCGCGGATGCTGCCGACCTTTCTCTGCTCCCAGCTACCAACCGCTGGGGATATTTCCCGGCAGTTTCGGCCGGATGGACCGTATCGGAAGAAGCCTTCTTCGAACCTCTGAAAAAGCATATTTCCAACCTGAAGCTCCGTGCCAGCTGGGGACAGAACGGTAGTCTGGCTGCCCTGAGCGGTTATCCCTACAGCACCGACATGGCCCTGGGAGGTATTTATCCTTTTGTTCCGGGCAATACCTATGTGACCAGCGCGGCCCCCTCTACCATGGGGAACGACAAACTGAAATGGGAGACCTCCGAACAGATCAACGTCGGTATCGACGCACGCTTCCTGAACGACCGGCTGACCTTCAGTATGGATTACTTTGAGAAGAAAACCAAAGACCTGCTGGTGTCCGGTACTACTCCTTCCCTGATCATCGGCGGTAATACCTCTCCGATGAATGCCGGAAATGTGAACAACAAGGGCTGGGAGTTTGAACTGGGATGGAGAGACCACATCGGTAATTTCAACTACAGCATCCGGGGCAACCTGGCTACCCTGAAAAATAAGGTGACCTACATTGACCCCTCTATCACCCGCATCAGTGGGGTCAACTTCCATACCAGTACCATTACCTATTTTGAACAAGGATATCCGGTCTACTATTTCCGGGGTTATAAATTCAAAGGAATCGATCCCCAGACGGGTGATCCCCTTTTCCATGACCTGGATGAAAGTGGTGACCTCAACGACGGCGACCTGGATTATATCGGCGACGCCATTCCCGATTTTACGTACGGGATCACGCTCACTGCCGCATGGAAAGGCTTCGACCTCACTGTGTTTGGAACCGGTTCGCAGGGCAATGATATCTTCAACTGCATCAATCGTCCCGATTACGCGGCTTCCAACAAACTGAAAAAAGTATTCTACGACAACCGCTGGACATCCGACCACACCTCTGGTACGGTACCCCGTGCGGGAGCTACCAATATGGATAAATACCAGACCTCCGATGCCTTAGTCTATGACGGTTCCTTCTTCAAGATCAAGCAGATCCAGCTGGGATATACCCTTCCCCGCCATGTGTTGAAAAAGATCTCTGTAGGCAACCTGCGTGTGTATGGTTCTCTGGAAGATTTCTTCACCTTTACCAAATATCCGGGCTTCGATCCGGAAGCCGCTGCCAACAGCACATCGGGTATGGGCATCGACAAAGGTTCTTATCCTTTCTCTAAGAAAGTGGTATTAGGTTTTAATATCGAATTTTAATTAACCTCAAATGGATACGTAATATGAAAACAAAATATATCTCTATCTGGCTGCTGGGACTACTGTGTGTATTCCATACCAGCTGTGAAGACCGTCTGGACATTCCCAAACATGGCAATATGGGTAGTCAGGAAGATTTCTACCAGACCGATGACGACGCCCTGCAGGCATTGGCCTCTCTGTATACCAGCTGGGGCGACAATTATTACAACTGGTTTTATGTCAAGAACCTGCTGGCCGATGATGTCTGGTGTAGCGGCGGTTCGCGCGGAGACAATGCCAGTATGGAACAACTGAATGAATATACCTTTGACACCGATCATGGCATGATCGCTGAGTTCTATGCGGGTATGTACAGCATTATCTACAAAGCCAACCTGATCATCGACTTCCTGGCCCCCGACACCGAGGTGAAGAAACGTGCGGTGGCCGAAGCTAAGTTCTACCGCGCCTGGTCAACCTTTGAACTGGTGACCCTGTTTGGTACAGCCCCTGTGGTAGATCACCTGCTTGCTCCGGATGAGTATCGGCTGGGCAACAGCACGCCGGAAGAGCTGTGGCAGTTCATTGAAGGCGATCTGCAGGAGGCCATCGACTCCAACGCACTCCCTTCCAAAAGCCATGTAAATGATACCGAGACAGGCATCCGGGTCACCCGGGAAGTGGCACAGGCCATGTTGGGAAAGGCCTATTTGTTCCAGGGCAAACACAGCGATGCTGCTGACATGCTGGATAAAGTGATCGAGTCCGGAAAATACGCGCTGTATCAGGGAGATTACGACAAACTGCTCCATGTAGAGGCCAATGGCAGTAGCGAATCTATGCTCGAAGTACAGAAACGAAACGACTCGGAGCAGGCCTGGAACCAGATGACCATGACCTTTCTGATGCAAGGCTGGCGTACCGATAAACTCAACCACAGCGGAGAAGCGGCAGAAGTTATCGCTCAGGGTACGTATGGCTTTATGAATCCGCGTCGTTCTCTCTATGACGCGTTTGTAGCTATGGAAGGGGAAGAGGGCTACCGTCTGAAGAGTACGATGCGTACCAGCGAACAGATGGCAGCATTTGGGGTCACCCTGCAGACGGGTGCCAGTTGGATCGGACACGAAGGTCTCTACATGTGGAAAAACCGAACGCTGAAAGAGGACTGTATATACGATGCCTCCTATTTCCAGGCGTTGCAATACATCCATCTGCGCGTGATGCGCTACGCGGAAGTACTGTTGCTGGCAGCCGAAGCTCACGTAGTTGGAGGTAGCGCGGATAAGGCAGGGAAGTATATCAACGAGATACGCGATCGCGCGCGTCTGACCCCCCTCACTTCGGTGACCCTCGAAGATGTGAAGCGAGAGAAGCGGCTGGAACTCTGCCTGGAGAGTGTACGTTTCCAGGACCTGGTGCGATGGGGAGACGCGGAGACTGTGATGGGTGAGCAGGGAAAAGAGATCCCCAGCTTCTCGGCAACCGGAGTAGAGATCCTGTTCAGAAACTCCGTCTATGGCTTCAAAGCGAAACACAATCTGCTGCCTATCCCGCGCAAAGAGATGGAACTCAATCCCCATATGGAACAGAATCCGTACTGGTAATCCTGAACATGTAAAATAGAACAAGTATGAAAAAGATATATTTCTCCGTAATGATCCTGATCTTTGGTTTCCTGAGTGCCTGCAGCGAAGACTCGCTGGAAGGACTGAAGGGTACGTATGAGATGAACAGATACCTCTTTACCCAGGCAGAGGAACAACCCACAGACAAATTGAGTAAAGGCATTAAGGCCCTGAACCTGAACCTGACCGATGAGGCCGGCAACCGGCTGACGCTTCGTATCGGGAGCAGTGAGTGGGTGTTGCAGGAAGGGGTGTATGTATGGACAGAAGAGGTGGTAGCCGACAAACAATATACGGCCAGCCTGCAAAGCAGCTCAGCCGCCGGGAATATCATCGGTGGGAATCTGGAAGTAACCTGTGTGGGAGAGACCTATTTCATCACTGGCCTGTTGGAGATGAGCAACGGCCAGCCCGTCAAATGTGACTACAAAGGGAAGCTCTCCTTTGAGATAGGCGAAGACGATCCCGAAGCCAGCGGCTATACGATCGTAGTAACCCCCTCTCCGGTAATTACCTACGACGAGATGGGAACTCCGACCTTCCACTCCGGTATCCTCAAATATACCTTTACCGTCTGTGATCCGCAGGGCAAGGAGACGGCCTCGTTCGATGCCATCAACAACGAAGATATGTCCACTCCGGACCTGGCAGGTACCTACACCATTCAGGGCAACGCGGCCGAAGCGTGGCTGATGGACAACGGCTGGGTAGTGCCCGACTGGGGCATGGCAGGCGGTAGCTACTACACAGACAGCCAGGACAACCGGCAATACATCACCAGCGGAAAGATCACCGTGACCGTTACGGAAGGCACAGAAGGGGAACTGTTGTATAGTTTCTCCGGAAGTGAGTTGGGAACAATGACCGTTGCGGGAGATCTGGGAACAGGAGCGTTCAACATCCGGTTCTGTACTTTGCTGTAAAAAACTGTCCGGATCTTATTCATTTTTTGTTAATTTTGCTGAACGTTGGGTTGACTCCGTTGAGCTTCGGCTGATTTCGTCAGTCGTTGGTTCACTCTTATTTTATTCAACTCTTAATAAACACCAACAGGGCAAGGATAGAGAGGAAACCTGCATCCTTGTCCCTGTTTCAATACATATCCGATGAAAAGAAGAATGACCTTGTACTGGATCGTCTGTCTGGCAGTCTGTGCGCAGGCGCAGATCTCCGGATGGGGACCACAAAGTAAAGTCGTAACAGACAGTATATACAGTGAAGTGTTGCAGGCTCACCGGGCTTTCACGCTCTATCTTCCCCCAGGTTACGACACCGGGACTACCCGTCACTATCCCGTTCTCTACCTGCTGCATGGCATGTTGGGAGTAAATACCAGCTGGTTCAGCGACCAGCGTGCCAGGGATGTCATGGATCAGCTGGTCGCTTCCGGTGAGGCGTGTGAGATGATTATTGTGAGTCCCAATGCCGGAGGCAACCCCGCTACGGAATGGAACGGATACTTCAATATGCCGGGATGGGCCTATGAAGATTTCTTCTACAAAGAGTTCCTTCCCCATATCGAGAAGACCTACCGTGTCCGGAGCGATAAACAACACCGCGCCATCGCGGGTCTCTCCATGGGAGGCGGCGGAGCCACCAGCTACGCGCAACGACACAGCGATATGTACTGCGCCGTATATGCCATGAGTGCCCTGATGGATATTCCCGCTATGGGACAGGCAGCGGGTGACGATCCCGATCCGGCCAACAAAATGGCACTCCTGACCCGCTCTGTACAGGAAAACAGTTGTGTGCGTTATGTGACGGACGCAGACGAGGCCCGCAAAGCAGAGCTGCGCACCGTACAATGGTTTGTAGATTGTGGTGATGACGATTTCCTGCTCGACTGCAACCTCGGATTTTACCAGGCCATGCGTCAGGCACAGATCCCGTGTCAGTTGCGTGTGCGCGACGGCGGGCATACCAACGAGTACTGGCACTCGGCACTCTATACCTGTCTGCCTTTCGTCAGCCGCAACTTCGGCAGGTAGGGAGTAACAGCCGCAGGTCTGAGCCGCGTGGCGGTGGCCTGTTCCTGGTACACAAAGTGAGTGTATATGATTTCGTCTACAGAGATAGGGGTGGCCTGTAGAGACGCATATTTGCGTCTCCGCGGTGTACGTCCAATCCATATGTTGTGCGTCTCCGCAATGCAGGTACAACCCGGAAGCGTCTGTCTTCGCGGTACAGGTACAATAAAAAATACATTTGGTATGCATTCCCATCCGGTATGCTGAGACGCACGCCGTGCGTCTCTACAGGGTACGGAGTAGGATAGATACAATAAAGGATAAACACTTATCTAATAAAAAAAACAGTATGAAAAAGATTTTTTCAGTATCAGCCTTGTTGCTGATGTGTGTGGTAACATTCGCACAACAAGCTCTCTGGGGAGGTGCACCGGTCGTTTCTCCCGAGATACATCCCGACAACACAGTCACTTTTCGCCTGAAAGCCCCCAAAGCTACCCAGGTGCAGGTGACAGGCGACTTCCTGCCCACGCAGAAGATCCAGACGCCGTTTGGGGAGTTCGACGGTCCCGGTGTGGCCGATCTGGTGCAAAAAGACGGAGTATGGGAGTTTACAACCCCCCAGCCCCTGGAGCCGGAACTGTACAGCTATACCTTCCTGGTAGATGACCTGAAGATCAACGATCCGGCCAATGTCTACATGATCCGCGACGTAGCCAGCGTCACCAATGTGTTTCTCATCGGTGGCGGACGCGCCGATCTGTATAAAGTAAATAAAGTACCCCACGGAACGGTCTCTAAAGTATGGTACAACAGTCCGTCACTGGGCATGGACCGTCGGCTGACGGTATATACCCCTGCCGGATATGAATCGGGCACAGAGCGGTATCCGGTGTTCTACCTGCTGCACGGTATGGGTGGCGATGAGAACGCATGGAGCGAACTGGGACGTACGGCGCAGATCCTGGACAACCTGATCGCGCAGGGCAAAGCCAGACCCATGATCGTGGTGATGACCAATGGCAACGCAGACCTGGAGGCAGCTCCCGGCGAGTCTTCCTTAGGATTTGCTGCTCCCAGCATGCAACTGCCCCGGACCATGGAGGGTAGTTTCGAGACGGCGTTTCCCGAAGTGGTCAGCTTCATCGACACAAACTATCGCACCCTTGCCAACAAACAGAACCGGGCCATTGCCGGGCTCTCGATGGGAGGCTATCACTCCATGCACATCTCCAAAGAATATCCCGATATATTCCATTACATCGGATTGTTCTCGGCGGCTATCATGCCCGATAAGAATGCGAAATCCCCGGTCTACGACAATATCGAAGGCAAGCTCAAAATACAGTTCGATACCCCGCCGGCCCTCTACTGGATCGCTATCGGAACTACCGACTTTCTCTATCAGGCTAATGTCGAATACCGCAATATGCTCGACGAAAAAGGATACCCCTACGAATATTACGAGAGCGGTGAAGGGCACATCTGGAAGAACTGGCGGATCTACCTCACCGAATTTGCCCCGAAACTGTTTCAATAACCCATCCAACGGATAGAATATGGAACGAACGTCAGTTGAACATTGCCTCGGGCTATGTTCAACGACAATAACTCTTCTATATCCTACGTATTACAAATGAATTTTCCGCATATGAAAAAATACATATTACCGACAGCGCTTGCTGCTACTATGCTTTGTGCCTGTAGTCCCGGTGTTCCCCAACTTGGAAAGTCTTCCTTAGAAAATGTCATCGGTGCCATGACCCTCGAAGAAAAAGCCCACTTAGTTGTAGGTACAGGCATGGCCGGATTCTCCGGAGACAGTGCCGTAATTGGTGAAACCAGGAATTTAGTGCCGGGAGCAGCCGGTACCACCTATCCCATCGAACGCCTGGGCATACCTGCCGTGGTACTGGCCGATGGTCCTGCCGGACTGCGTATCAATCCCACGCGTGAAGACGATCCGGCTACATACTACTGTACACATTTCCCATAGGTACCTTGCTGACCTCTACCTGGGACCAGGAACTGGTAGAACATGTAGGGCAGGCCATCGGCAACGAGGCACTGGAATACGGTGCCGATGTACTGCTGGCTCCCGCGCTCAACATCCATCGCAATCCGCTCTGCGGACGTAATTTTGAGTACTATTCCGAAGATCCGGTAGTGAGCGGTAAGATTGCCGCTGCCTATGTACGGGGTGTACAGAGCAACGGGGTAGGGACCTCCATCAAACACTATGCCGTCAATAACCAGGAGAGCAACCGCATGGCCGTAGATGCCCGCGTATCTCCCCGCGCGCTGCGTGAGATCTACCTCAAAGGATTTGAGATCACCGTGAAAGAATCCGACCCCTGGACGGTGATGTCTTCTTACAACTACCTCAACGGTGTTTATACTTCCGAAAGCAAAGAGTTACAGACCACCCTGTTGCGTGACGAATGGGGATTCAAAGGGATGGTAATGACCGACTGGTTCAGTGGCAAGGACGCGGTGGCCCAGATGGAGGCCGGCAACGATATGTTGCAGCCCGGTATGGACAAGCAATACGAAGCAATCGTGCAGGCCGTGAAAGAGGGTCGGCTGGACGAGGCAGTTCTCGACCGCAACGTAAAACGCATCTTAGAGATGATCCTGCTGACTCCCCGCTTCCAGGGGTATCCCTTCTCCAACCAGCCCGACCTCGAAGCACATGCCGCCTTGACCCGGCAGTCGGCCACAGAAGGTATGGTACTGCTTAAAAATGCCGGTCATACGTTGCCGCTGTCCGCGGATGTAAAAAAGGTGGCTTTGTTCGGCTGTACATCGTATGATTTCATTGCGGGAGGTACAGGATCGGGCAATGTGAACCGCGCCTATACCGTATCTCTGCTGGATGGACTGAAAAATGCAGGTTATCAGCTCAACGATCAGCTGAAGGCTACGTACGAACAGCATATCGCCGCGGAGAACGAACGCAATGCCCCCGATGGAGACAACCGCATGGCCATGTTCCTGCCCACGCCCCGCCCTATGGAATTGTTGCTTCCTGCCGGTGTGATGAAACAGCAGGCCGAAGAGTCGGACATCGCTCTGATCACCCTGGGACGTACCACCGGTGAATTTGTGGATCGTAAACTCACAGAGTTCCACCTGACAAAAGAAGAACAGACTTTGTTGCGAGATGTATGCCGTGCCTTCCACGCTGCCGGAAAGAAAGTTGTAGTGGTGCTGAATATCGGCGGCGTCATAGAGACCGCTTCCTGGAAAGGATGGCCGGATGCCATCCTGTGCGCCTGGCAGGCCGGACAGGAGGGGGGCAACAGCGTAGCCGATGTACTGAGCGGAAAATCTTCCCCGTCCGGTAAGCTCACCATGACCTTCCCGGTGAAGTATGAAGACGATGGCTCATCGGCCAACTTCCCCACAGACGGTGCCATGAGCAGCATGGACTTCTCCGACCACGGAGAGAAGAAGGCAGAAGTCAGGCTGTGGGACTATACCGATTACGAAGAAGATATCTACGTAGGATACCGTTACTTCGATACATTCGGCAAAGAAGTCTCCTATCCCTTCGGATACGGGCTTTCCTATACCACATTTGACTATACCCACCCGGTGATCCGGACCGATAACGATCTCTATACAGTGAGCGTGGACGTGAAGAACACGGGTAAGGTTGCGGGCAAAGAGGTGGTGCAGCTCTATGTGACTGCTCCGGATGCCCGACAGGCCAACAAGCCGGAGAAAGAGTTGAAAGCCTTTGCCAAGACCCGGGAACTGCAACCCGGCGAAACAGCTACGGTAGAACTTACGGTACGGGCTGCTGACCTGGCTTCTTACGACGAAGGTTCCGTTTCGTGGGTAGTAGATGCCGGCAGATATACCTTCCTGGTAGGAGCCTCTTCCCGCGACATCCGGGCTACCCTGCACGCGGAAGTAGCTGCTTCGGCAGAGAAAACAACGGATATCCTGAGGCTTCAGAAAGAGATCCGACGCTTGAAAAGATGATTGTAACGAATGTATTTATACCTGATCCAATGAAACGAATTTTATTTTCATTGCTGGCAGCCGGGACTCTCCTGGCTGCCACAGCGCAACCTACGGTGGCCCCTGCCATCCCGGGAGACGAGAACATTGAACGGCAGATCGAAACCCTGCTCAGCAAGATGACCCTCGACGAAAAGGTGGGGCAGATGTGCGAACTGGCGATTGACGCCATTCAGAAACGTGCCAACCCCTTTGCCGGCATCCATCCGGCCAGTATGCAGGTAGACGACATCAGAGAGATCCTCAGGAAGTATGACCTCGAACAGGAATTCGACCTGGGACAGGAGATGCCTTCGCAGGAGGTAATGATGCAGATCTATATGCGCATCATGGCAGCGGAAAACGCCAGAGGATTTGAACTGGACGAGGAGAAGCTGGACCAGGTGATCGGTACCTACAAGGTAGGTTCTATCCTGAACGTACCCAACGGTGTGGCACAGACCCCCGCCAGGTGGCAGGAGATCATCAGACGCATCCAGGAGAAATCCATGCAGGAGATCGGTATCCCCTGTATCTACGGGATAGACCACGTACACGGGACCAACTATACACGCGGAGGTACGCTCTTTCCCCAGGGCATCAACATGGCCGCTACTTTCAACCGTGCGCTCACCCGGGAGGCTTCCCGTATTGCTGCTTACGAGACCAAAGCCGCCAGTATCCCGTGGACCTACGCCCCTGTCACCGACCTGGGCCGTGACCCACGCTGGCCCCGCCTGTGGGAGAGCTACGGCGAAGATGCCTATCTGAATGCCGAAATGGGCCGCGAGTCCGTACTGGGTTTCCAGGGCAGTGACCCCAACCACATCGGAGTAGACTACATCGCTGCCTGTGTGAAGCACTACATGGGATATGGAGTGCCGGTCTCCGGCAAAGACCGTACCCCCTCTTCCATTACCCTGCAGGATATGCGGGAGAAGCATTTTGCCCCTTATCTGGAAATGATCCGCAACGGCGCGCTTTCCCTCATGGTAAACTCTGCGATGAACAACGGCCTGCCTTTCCATGCCAATTACGAATTGCTGACTACCTGGCTCAAAGAGGATCTCAACTGGGACGGCATGATCGTGACCGACTGGTCAGACATCAACAACCTCTATACCCGGGATCGCGTAGCCAAAGATAAAAAAGAGGCCATCAAAATGGCTATCAATGCCGGTATCGATATGGCTATGGAACCCTACGACCTGAGCTTCTGCACCTTGCTCAAAGAACTGGTACAGGAAGGCGAAGTACCCATGAGCCGTATCGACGATGCCGTAAGGCGCGTGCTGCGGCTGAAATTCCGTCTCAACCTCTTCGAAAAACCCTGGTACGACTGGAAAGACTTCCCGCTCTACGGAGGCCCGGAACATGCTGCTGTAGCGCTGAAAGCTGCCGAAGAATCCATGGTACTGTTGAAGAATACAGACCACATCCTGCCGCTGGCCCCAGGGAAGAAACTCCTGATCACCGGTCCCAATGCCCATTCCATGCGTACGCTCAACGGCGGATGGTCTTATTCTTGGCAGGGAGATAAAGCCGATGAATGTGCCGCGGATCACAACACCATTCTTGAAGCATTTACCAACAAGTTCGGTGCGGAACAGATCCTCTACGAAGCCGGTGTTACCTACAAACAGGGCGGCAGCTGGTGGGAAGAGAATGCTCCGGAGATCGACAAGGCCGTGGCTGCCGCCGCAGGCGCGGATTACATCATCGCCTGTATCGGAGAGAACTCTTATTGTGAAACGCCGGGCAACCTGACCAATCTCTTTCTGTCCGAAAACCAGCTCAATCTGGTGAAGGCACTTGCCGCTACGGGCAAACCCATCGTCCTGATCCTGAACGAAGGGCGTCCGCGGCTGATTGCCGATATCGAACCCCTCGCTTCGGCCGTGGTGCATATCATGCTACCGGGCAATTACGGGGGCGACGCGCTGGCCAACTTAGTGGCCGGAGATGCCAATTTCAGCGGTAAACTGCCGTTTACCTATCCGAAAGAGATCAATTCGCTGGTTACCTACGACCACAAACCGAGTGAGCACATCGGCCGGCAGATGGAAGGAGCCTATAATTACGACGCTGTAGTGAATGTGCAGTGGGCGTTTGGCTATGGCCAGAGCTACACCACCTTTGCTTACAGCAATCTCCAGGTAGATAATACCCGCTTCACGGCGGATGATGTATTGACCTTTACAGTAGATGTGAAGAATACCGGTCAACGCGCGGGCAAAGAGAGTGTGTTGCTGTTCAGCAGCGATCTGGTTGCTTCCCTGACTCCCGACGTGCGCCGTCTGCGTGCCTTTGAAAAAGTGGAACTGGCACCGGGCGAGACCACAACCGTCACCCTGAAGCTGAAAGGCTCGGACCTTGCTTTTGTGGGTTACGATGGCAAATGGATCTTAGAGGAAGGCGATTTCCGTATCCAGGCAGGCGATCAGGTCGTGAATATCCTCTGTTCGGAGACCAAGAAATGGGATACACCTAATAAATAGGTAAACTCACTGGCTGGAAAAAGAAGAGCTCTTTTGATACCAATCGGCCGGCCGCTTTTCGGACATAAAGAAGCTATCCGGAAAGTTTTGTATACACAAAATCCCCTTGGCTACAGTATCCTGTAGCCAAGGGGATTTCTCATTATAAATAGGTTAAAGATCAGAGTAACTGTACGCCCTCAGAACTCATGACTGATCTGACAGGATTGTTCCTGATTCCATGTGATTGACTGAAGTATAAAACCATTTCGTGTCAGATTTGTGCCATCGGGCTACCTGATACTTTGTTGGACCTATATCGCGGAGACGCACGCCGTGCGTCTCTACAGGATGATGAGGCCAGAGTGGTGGCATGAGATGAAGTACTTCGGATTTCCAATCGTTAAAGTTCCCATAACTCTGGTAACGATGCCCAATTTATAACGATTTTATAACGATGTCCAATTGACTTGTAGAGACGCACGCCGTGCGTCTCCGCGGTACAAGCCCAATAAAATGGATGGCACTTAAGTTTTTATACATTTATCGGATAAGCCTGCATATTCAGATTCTCAACCCCTGCTTCCTCTCTGTTTGAGAGAGCATTTAAAACAAGGTCTGCGTCTTCGCGAAAGAAAGCACTCCCGTCAGGTGCTGGCTCATGATATTCGTTGCCCCGTTGGCATCGTGGTTTTTGATGTATTCAAACAGCAGGCGGTGCTCACTGATCGGAATATCAAAATTCGTCTTGCACACATTGAATTTGTTGTAGTTGGTCATGATATCCGGTGTGATGATCATCATCATCGATTTCAGGACCATGTTTTTAGAACCCTGCGCGATGGTGCGATGGAAATACAGGTCTTCTTCCATGGCCGAACCATTCTCCTCTACTTTGGCGATGTAGTTGTTCATCGCTTTCTCGATCTCTCTCAGATCTTCCTCCGTCCGGCGTATCGCACACAGGCGGGCAGCATTGGTTTCCAGGATGGCACGCATCTCAACCAGAGAATAGAAATCGTGACTGTCCATCTGCAATACATCACTGATCAGTCCGTCCAGTGCTGTCATCTCCATGCCGGCTACCACCGACCCGCTCTGCGGCAACGTCTTCAGGATGTTGTAAAATTCCAGTTTTTTCAATGCGTCCCGCACATGCGTACGCCCTACACCAAACCTTTCGGCCATCTTTCTTTCTGCCGGCAGGCGGTCACCCGGTTTCAACTGTCCGGTATTCAACAACATTCTTATTTGTCTGATGATACTTTCTGTGGGATTTTCCTCTACTTTGCTCAGACTTTCTAATATGTGATCTGTTTTCATTTGCCTCCTATCAATGATGGGTGCAAAGTTAAAAAAAACCGCATGAAAATGATAAGTTCAGCCCAAAATAGCGGGAAGAGTTCCGGAAAAGTTTCCTTTTTTAATATTTATTTTATGATTATTTGGTCTACCAATTTATTTTATCTATGTTTGTCGACATAAAACGAGAGTGCAATTCCCTCTCTTTCTTTCAACAGTCTATGGATATGAAAAAGTTACTCCTTACACAAACCCTTCCCCGCGAAGGATTGGTTCCTGTGGCTTCCGGATTTGATGTGGATTATCTGGTAAACGATCAGATAATAACTGAATTAGATTGGGTGAAGTTGGGTTGTTGTGAAGCCCTGTTGCCTACATATACATTCAAGGTAACACGGCAGGTAATCGATCGTGCTCCTGCATTGAAGATCATTGCCAACTTCGGTGCCGGGTATGACCATATAGATGTGGCCTATGCCCGAAAGAAAGGAATATGGGTGACCAATTCGCCTGAAGCAGTCGTGGAACCCACGGCTGAGCACACTTTTGCTCTCATGATGGCAGTTGCCCGGAGGATCGGGGAGATGGATCGGAAAATGCGTAGTCAGGGATCTGTGCATATCTGTACCATGGGCAATCTGGGGCAGAGCCTCTCCGGCAAAAGACTGGGTATTCTGGGACTGGGCCGGATCGGTAGAGCCGTAGCCCGCCGGGCACTTGCTTTCGGTATGAAGGTTGTCTATCGCAATCGTCACCGGATAAGCCGGGAAGAAGAGGAGAGGTTACACGTACATTATCTTTCGCAGGAAGAATTGCTGCATACTGCCGATGTGATCTCACTGCACGTTCCCTCAAGCACCTCTACCCATCATCTGATCGGTGAAGCCCAGCTACGGATGATGAAGAAAGAGGCTATCTTTATCAATACCGCCAGGGGAGCCCTGGTGGATGAAGAGGCATTGATCCGGGCACTCACCGAAGGATGGATCTGGGGAGCAGGGCTGGATGTCTTTGAACACGAACCGCAGGTGCCTTCGCAATTACTATCCCTGGACAATGTGGTACTCTCTCCACACAATGGAACAGGTACTATGGAGGCCCGGATAGCCATGACGCACTATGCTGCCGAAAACATCCGGCGCTATTTTGCCGGAGAGGAAGTATTATCCATCGTCTGAAACAAATACATACATAACCATGAGCAAACAAATCTTATTTATTTTCGCACTGTGTCTGACCCTCTCGGTGGCTGCGCAAAAAAGTCAGGAAACGCCTTATGGCGTAGTGATCCCGCAAGGGTTTACCTATCACCTGGATGTTCCTTTCACCCCGGAAGGGGAGTGGGTGGGAAAGATGGATCTTTACCTGCCTCCCCGTACCGACAAGCCCACTCCTATCATTATTAATATATTTGGTGGCGGATGGAATCACGGCAACAAAGAGAAGCAACGTGGGTTTTCCAATTTCTTCAAAGCCGGTTGTGCGGTAGCCAATATCGAATACCGTCTGGTAGATGTGGCGCCTGCTCCGGCAGCCATCGAAGATGTGCGTTCTGCTCTGATCTTCCTGCTCAGAAATGCTGCCACCTATCATATCGATCCCCAGCGTATCATCTTGATGGGAGGCTCTGCCGGCGGCCATCTGGCTATGATGGGTGCTTATCTGGGCAACGATCATCGGTTCGACCGGGACTACGAAGGGATCGGGGAGATACGTATCGCTGCCGTATTGGATAAGTATGGCATAGCCGATATGGTAGATTTCTCCGTAGGTGAAAAGCCCTACCGTTCGGCAGTACGCTGGATCGGTGACCGGATCGGTGACAGGGAGTTTATGGCTTCTGTTTCTCCCATCAGTTACGTAAATGCGGATACTCCTCCTACATTCATTGTACATGGCGATGCGGATGATATTGTGCCTTATCAGCAATCGGTCTGGCTGCACGATGCCCTTCTGAAAGCCGGTGTGGAAACGGAATTTATGACCATTCCGCAGGGTGGACACGGAAAATTCGGTACGGAGATCAATGGAGAGATCAACCGGGCCATGGTGGCCTTTTTACGTAGAACAGGAGTCATAGAATGAAACGAAATACCCTGAAGAATATTTTCTGGCTGTGTGGATTACTTTGTCCGCTGTGGCTTTCAGCAAAGATTTATCCCGTTTCTGAAGCCCGTGAGGTCAACGGGCGTACTTTTGTGGCCGGAGATACGGTGATCCTTCGCAATGGAGAGTGGAAGGATCAGCAAATACATTTCCGCGGAAAGGGCACGTCCGATAGTCCTGTATGGTTGATAGCAGAGACCCCGGGACAGGTATGTATGCGGGGTCATTCGCTGTTGGTGATAGATGGAGAATACCTGTACGTATCGGGACTGGATTTCAGTTCAAGCCAGACAGCGCATCCTAGTAAGGCGGTGGTGGAATTTGCCCGCGGGAGCTCCTTTTGCCGGTTAAGTGAAACCCGCATTGCAGATTATAACTCGCCCGATCCGCAGGATGATGTGAAGTGGATCAGTCTCCGTGGTCACCACCACCGGGTAGATCATTGTACGGTGTATGATAAGAAGAATATGGGGGTTACGCTGGTGGTCTGGCTCGATGAAGAGGAGCAGGGCAGGCACCGGATCGATCACAACTACTTCGGCCCGCGGGTGTCGCAAACGGATCCGTTGACCGGAAAAGAACTCAACGGACAGGAAACCATCCGTGTGGGAGACAGCCGCACTTCTCTGAAGACAGCGGATTGCCGGATAGAGAGTAACCTGTTTGAGCGGTGCAACGGGGAGATCGAAGTGATCTCCAACAAATCCTGTGGCAATTACTACCTGAACAACCTTTTCCTGGAGTGTGTCGGTACCCTTTGCCTGCGTCACGGACACCATTGCGTAGTAGATGGAAATATATTCCTGGCCAACGGTGCGGTCACCTCTACCGGGGAGTCGGGTGGTGTGCGCGTGATGGGAGAGGGGCACCGGGTGACCCATAACTATTTTTACCGCACTGCCGGCGAATCTTACCGTTCGGCACTTTCCCTGACCAAAGGCAATGAAAACCGTATCCTCAACCGGTATTCCCAGGTAAAAGGGGCCTATATCGCATACAATACATTCGTGGATTGTCTCATCGCATTGGATGTGGCGGTAGGGCATGCTCCCGATCAGCCCGAACCACCTATAGAGAGTATAGTAGAGTGCAATTTTATTTATAATACTTCTTCTGCAGACCGGGAGGTGATCCGGATCAGGGACGATCGCCAACAGGTTGATTTTCGCGGCAATGTATATCATCGCGGTACATTCGTCGGTTGCAATAAGTCGGTGAAAAAGGGTTTCCGGAAAGTCTCTTCTGCTATGATGAACAAGCCCACGGAAGAGTTTGGCCTGTACAAACCTGCAACTGATAGCGAACTTTATACCTCTCCGGTTCCTTGCAACGAAGAGGTAAGAAAAGATATGCCGGGTAGAGAAAGGAGGCCGGAAACTGGGGTGAGTTGCAGTGTTGCAGGCCATTCTTTGCGATCTGTTCCTGACAGGAAAAGTACGGGAGTGAGCTGGATAGAGGCTGATCCAGGCGTTCACCCGCAATGAAAGACGGAAGGATTTGATTGAGGAGGTACAATTGGAAAGACAAATCCTTTAACGATGGGTAATAATCTATTGTAGAGACGCATATTTGCGTCTTCCGATATACATTTTTCTTTTGTTCGTATGTCTGATAAATGGATATAAACAGACAAACGAACATACGAACAAAAGAGAAAGATAAAACCCCGTCAGAACAGTTACTATACCGGGAGATCTCACATCGTACATCTTAAATTTCTTTGCGTCTTTATTAGGAAAATGTTACCGGTCGTCAGGGCATTTATCTTTCCATATTTCTCAGCGTAAAGAATCCCATAATAGTTGTGACGAAAGAACAAATCGTACATCAGTACATCGTAAATCCCTTCACTTTCACCTGGTCAAAGGTCAGTGCAGGTATCCCCTTCAGATTGGTGATCCAGGGCCCTGCATAGCGTATCAGGTTTCCCTCCTTATCTTTCACAAATCCGTCAGGTCCGTAGGTCAGTGCCTGTACCGATCTCGCTTGCTGTAGCTTTAAGAAGATCGAATCAGAGGCTTCCGGCAAGGTATATACCTCTTCCACTTTTATATACTCCTTCTTCTCATTGAGGAAAAGGTACGCAAGCATCTCCGCACTGATCTCCTCCGGCCATACCACCGGTTGGTCAAAGGTGATACACAACGTGCTACACTCCGGGTCTGTATAGCATACCTCTGTCACATCCGGCGATGCCAGATACTCCCCCGGCTGCCTGTAGAAATCCCGGGCGATCAGGTTGTAGAAGCGATGCCAGAGTGTATCGTGTGCTTCCCGTGTATAGTGGCAGTCATCCGGCCGGAGAGGAAGTCCCACATTAGCGATCAGATCGATATCCGGATAGAGTTGCCCGATGCGGCGTTGGGCTTCCCGGAGTTCCGCGCCATGTTCATTCTCTCCACACCCCGTATGGATCTGTGACATGTATATTTTTTCCAGGTTCGGATAATCCCTTTTCCAGCCCGCATACAGCCGGGCAAAGTCTTCCATATACCGGTCGTATCCCGTTTTCTGGTTCGATTCTCCCTGCAGCCAGATCAGTGCCCGTACCGCCTGGTCGAGACCCGCCTGTCGGGTCCGGTAGAGTCCGCTTCCATAGATCGTGTTCAGATCCATGGGATCTTCTTCCGAAGGCAGATTCTCACTGATCCGTGTACCACCTACCCCCATGTTAATGATCGCGGTAGGTACCTGTTGGTGTTGCCCTACCAGACTGTGAAGTACATGTGCCGAGTAGCCGTTGAAAAAGGGCTTTCCATACGAGCAGCCCTGTGAATTGGCTATGCCCCAGATGGTATCCTGCGGCAGATACCCCTCTTTCTTACGCGTCGTACCCAATGTGCGGAAAAAAGGATGGATCTCCTCTTTGCATACGGAATTGCCGGAGGCAACCGAGTTGGACTGTCCGGCGATCAGGAAGACATCTCCCGATACCACCTGTTCTGCCAGCAACACCGCTGTAGAGTCCGGATGAAGCTGGTAAGAAAAGGTATAATTGGCAAGCTCTGCTTTCAGGGGGATAAGGGTACGGAATATCTTTTTGTCCGCTTTGTTTTGTATAGCCACCGGATAAGTGGCTACACGCTCGTTTTCCCGATCCAGATGGATATAGATCGTTGGGTAGTTGCCCGAACGTATTTCTCCACTGATCTCTACCTGTCCGTATCCCGCTCCGTTACGGGGATAGAGTTGAAAATTGTCCGGACGGTTGTGAAAGCAGACCTCTTGTCCCTGCGCGGGAAGAAAACAGAGACAGAGAAAAAGTATCAAAGTGTGTTTCATAAAAGGAAGAATAGGAAAGGTTACAAAGACGAAGCTGTCTCAAAATAGCAAATAAGGATATTCCTGAGTCCTGCAGGGACGGCACATTCCAGCCCAGGGTAAGGAGGAGGAAGTGAAACGAAACCCGACGCCACCCTGGGGTGCGAGGCACACATCCAACCCAGTGCCGTAGGTACGGCACATATAGGTAGGTATATACCACATGTATGTGTATCGTCCTTTGACTGCGTCGACCGTTGGTTCAGGACCCATTGATCTATGTACGTCGTAAACCCAGGGTGGCGGCCCGCTCCGGTACCCTACGCTTGGCCTTACCCTGGGCTGGAATGTATCGTCCTTACAGAACTTACAAACAGCCTTATTTACTTCAAGAAGTTGAAAACGATCAGATGCTAAAGAAGTAAAAGCTATTTGGAGACAGCCTCGTTGTCACATAGGCATAAAATATCAGGAGAAGAGTGATCCCCCGTTAATGTCAATATTCGTACCGGTCACGTAAGACGACTCGTCCGAAGCCAGGTAAGCTACCAGATCCGCCACTTCACGCGCTTCTCCTTCGCGGCGAAGCGCGTACGTACCCTTCATGCGCTCCCGGTTTTCCGGTGTGTTGAAACGATCGTGGAAAGAGGTGGCGATGGTACCCGGAGCCAGCGAATTGATGCGGATCCCTTTGGGACCAAGTTCTTTGGCCATCGAACGGGTGTAGGTCATTACCGCACCTTTTGCAGTGGCATACATAGATGCACCCGGACCTCCGCCGTCACGCGCGGCCTGTGAAGAGAAGTTCACAATGGCAGAGCCTTCACCCATGTAAGGAACCGCCTCACGGGTACACAGGAATACACTGCGCATGTTCACATCCATCAGGAAGTCGTACCACACCTCATCCTGTTCGGTCACTAATTTACGGCCTACAATGCCACCTACTACGTTCACCAGTGTATCGATACGTTCTCCGAAAGCCTCTACGGCACCGTCGAACAGTCTTTTTACATCCGCCGCTTTGGTCATGTCACCCTGTACAATGATCCCGTCCGACCCTGCTTCACGGATCAGCCTCAGCGTCTCCTGCGCATCTTCCGGATTATCGAAATAGTTTACTACTACTTTAGCGCCTTCCTGTGCAAGTTTCACAGAGATAGCACGGCCCAGATCGCGGGCACCGCCGGTTACAACGGCTACTTTTCCTTTTAATTTCATGTCTTGTTATTTCAAAAAAATAAGTTCGATATCTATTTGATTGGTTCAATCTTTCCTATGGTCAGGAATATGGAGCCCAGTGACAGGGGCACCAGAGCTGCCAGCAGCGAGAAGAGCAATCCCCAACTGGTGATGTACTGGGCAAAAAGAATAGCCAGGATCGTACCCAGTACGGCAGAGGCTCCACCCAGCCCGGCCAGCGAACCTACCGATTTACCCGAATGCAGGTCACTGGGGATAGTCTGTATATTGGTCATCACAAACTGGAACCCACCCAGAACGAAAGCCATAAATACCACTGCCATCCCTACCGAAGAGGAGAATACCGCTGCGATAATAGACGGGATGATGATGATACCTCCCAGGATCATGGCCGCTTTACGGGCATAATCCACGGTCTTACCGTTGCGGATCAGATAGCCTGAGAACCATCCGCCTGAGATACTTCCGATCATGGCGCCTACATAAGGCACCCATGCCGAGAACGCCACCTCTTTGATGTTCAGATTGAATACATCTGCCAGATAGAGGGGCAGGTAGGTTACAAACATCCACCAGATGGGGTCTAAGAAGAATCGTCCGAGGATCACCGACCAGTTCTTGCGGTTGGCAAGCAGTTCTCCCCACGATTTACCCCGGTCGTTAGTCATTTGGATCTCCGGTTGTCCGTTGAGGATATACGACCTTTCCTCCTCTGTGATCCACGGATGCTCTTTCGGTCCTTTCTTGTTCAGGATCAGCCACGGGATCAGCCACAGCAGGCCCAATCCGCCGACTATCACAAAGGTTACCTTCCAGCCGAAAGCAATGTAAAGCATCAGGATAATGACCGGTGCGAAGATGGACCCCAGCGAAGCAGCCGCTCCGAAAAGTCCCTGGGCAAGTGCCCGTTCTTTTTGCGGGAACCATTCCGCGTTGCTCTTGGTCGTTCCCGGCCAGGGGCCTGCTTCTCCCAGTCCCAGCATCATACGGAATCCCGTGAGTGATACCAGTCCGCGTGACAGCGAAGTCAATGCGTCGGCAGTACCCCAGAGAAGTACAGATACCAGAAAACCTTTGCGGGTACCGATCCTGTCATACATCTTGCCCGATACCAGCTGGCTGATACCGTAGGCGATCATAAAGAAGATCGTGATCGTTCCCAGCATATCTTTGGCCTGTCTGGCCGCCTCTTCCGCGGAAAGCTCCGTAGAGATCAGCCCCAGGTCATACGCGATCCCTTCTTTATGGACGATCAGGGTAGAGCCGTCTTTCTCTTTCACGGTGATGCGTGCGGCATCCACCCGTTTCTCTTTTCCGGCTGTGTTGCACAGTTCGTAACTTCCGGTCTCGGCTACATATACCGCCTGGTTCTCCTTCCGTTCCGGATGTAGGGCATCTGTCAGTGTGTACTCGATGTTGGTCACCCACATGTAGTTGAGTGTACCGCGGTCGAGATAATTGATGATGGTAATCAGCATAATCAGTCCGATGATCCACCACCTGAGTCCTTTGATTTTCATACCTTCCTTACTTTAAGAAGTCCGCGCGCATGGGGCTGAATGTATCGATCAGTACGCCCGGTTCCAGGCAGGTGCAACCATGCAGGACATCCGGGGCAAAGTAGATGCCATCTCCGGCGCTCACTACACGTTTTTCTCCATCGGTATGGAACTCAAACACACCGCTTACAATGAAAGTAGCCTGCGAGTGATAATGCTCGTGAGCCATACCCACCGCACCCTTTTCGAATTTCACTTTGACCAGCATTAGCTGGCCGTCGTATCCCATGATCTGTCTTTCGATTCCTTCTCCGACCTTTTCCCAGGCCATTTCACTTTCGATCTGAAAATTTGCACTACGTGTTTTCATCTGACTTTATTTGTTGATTGAATAACTGTTTTGTTTATTGTATGCTACATACACCCTTCCACGAATATCCTTCGAATGTATGCGTAGCTTCCGCGTCGCTGTTGTTGTTGCTCAGGTATATCCGCAACGATTTCCCGCTTTGGGTACCGATCTCTGCCACTGTATAGTCTGCCGTATCACTCACCAGACGGATCGACTGCACCGTTGCATACGGATCCAGCGTGTACTCCATGCGTGGGTTGTACTCTCCGTGTATCTCGATGACATTCACAAAGGTGTGGTTTGCGGCCTCTTCCCGGCGAAGCATCACCGCCGGCTCATGGCGCAGGTTGAAGTCCGGGTCCGTACCACCGATGCGGTTGAGGTAGACTTCTGTCTGGTCGTCTGCTAAGGAAGAGATCGTATAGAAGCGATTCCCATTGAGGAAAGTCGTAGCGATCAGGTTATTTTCCGCTTTTCCTTTGGCCTCTACCCACAGGTGCTGATAGCCATTGCTTTCTCCCAGCAACGCACGTTGTGTAGTGAAAGCTTCGTACGGATAGTTGGTACGCATCAGATGTCCGAGGAAATAGAAGGGCAGGTCATACCGGTGTTTCTCTGCGGAAGTTATACGGAATATATCCACCGTCACCGGGCGATCGAACAGCGGATGCCGGAGCAGCCATACTGTACGGTGCATTTCCACACCTGCCACTGCATATTTGTCTTTGGCACTCACCATCTTTACCTCGTCCGTATCTACGAATCCATAAAAATCCGGAGCGTGTTCCGACGAGAGCTTCATGTCGTAGTTGAAATGGCTTTTTCCATCCACCGTTACGGTGTTGTGACTGATGGTATGTTTGCAGAAACTATCGTTTTCGGGCAGGTAGTGTCCTCCGTTCTTGGGCTCTATATTTAGGAAACGCGCGGCACCATAGTCCTGCAGGATCTCCCGGTCGTTGTCGTAATAGCTGACAGACAGTTTATCAAAATGCCCGTGTCCCATACCGTGAGAAGTATATTTCATCACTACAGCCACTTCGTCTTTTCCTTTTCCGTCGCGCAATACACCGATGCCTCCCTGGTCTCCGTCGGGACCGTCGCGTACGATCAGTGTCCGGTGCACAAACGGCTCGGCCAGGGCCATGTCCTGTGCCGTTTTCCATCCCGCTTCGCTGATTACTACGCTGCCCTGTTCACGGGCGATACTGAGCAGTTGTTTATTACCTGTCTTTGCATAGGCGATATCTACCCCCCAGGCCAGTTCATTGGTATGCCAGGTCTTATCCAGCGCGTCGTTGAGGTGGAAGAACTGTCCGTTTTGCTCGGTCAGTTGCAACAGGGTAGTTACTGCTTTCAGCAATACACCGTCTTTGTATTCAAATATTTTTCTTTCCGGTTCGTTGTTATCCACTGCCTGTGCAAACATCAGGAAGGGCTGCAGGGAATACCGCTGGTAGTAAGGGCCTTCCTCAAAGTATCCGTCCGGTGAGAACAGCTGATCGATCTGCTTCATGAAGCCACCTTTGCCATCCTTGTCAGGGCCATATAAGGATTGTTCCACCATATCTGTGTCACCCATTACGTAAGAGATCATTCCTACAGCAGCCACTGCCCATGTGCCGTGGTTGTGTATGCGTGCAAACGTCTTTCTGTTTTCTTCCCGGAAAAATCGGATCATAGGCCGGAAGAGACCCGTTTCGATCTGCTCGCGCTCCTTTTCTGTCAGGTAATTATATACGCAGTCATATCCCTGGGATACATTTACCAGCCATACACTTTCGTTGAGTCCCTGCCAGAAGAGACGCCCCCGGTAGTTGGATTTCTGCACCGGATGCAGCGGCAGTGTAGGATAGAGTTCCGCATAGGCAAACAGCATCTGTTTCACATACTCCGCATACTTCTTGTCTCCCTTCAACTGGTAAAGTACACCTGCCTGATAGATAGCGGTATAGTTGCGTTTGTGCTGTTCGTGCGAATAGCCTCCTCCAGCATCTTTGGGCTGAGGCAGATCGATGGGCAGATCCATGATCCGGTCGATCTTGCGTTGCATCTCTTGTACAGTGTTATCAAACACAGGAAGAGTTCCCAGGTTGGGACGGATCTGTTCCACCACCTGTTTGGTCAGGATCAGACACGGGTGTTCCGTTTGTTGAGCACACAGGCCCAGAGACAGGAACAGAAGAAGAGTAAAAACAAACGATCTTATGCTTTTCATGTGATGGATGATTTTTTGAGTGTGTCTTCTTTTGTTGTTAATTGGTCTGCCAAAAATACAGTATAATTTTTAATCACCCAAATAAATCGGATGAATATTGCAGGAGGAGGATAAAAAATATCCCGCTCGTGCGGTATTTCCTGGGGAAGGAGGATTTCTGTCTGATTTTTGTTTTTGCTGAATCTTAAATAGCTAATATATAAGTTTTTATTTACAATAAACACTGTATCCGTACTTTATTATATGAAATTCAGTGTATGGGTGAGAGACTGTTAAGGAATCTTTTATCATGTGTTAAAAGCCCGTTTTTTCTCTGTTTTTATTTTGATTATATAATAAAATATGTCTATTTTTGGCAGACCAATTCATGAGAAGGAAAACACGATTACTGTTCGGATTGGTAAAGACGGCAAAACAAATCCAATACAATAGTTTTTTAATTAAATGTCTAATCTATGGAAGAGAAAAAAAATTCCCTGCTATTTCACACAAATGGCAACTTCTCATTCTGATCTTCATGTGCTGCCATACGGGGCAGTTGATGGCGCAGTCGCGCACCGTCACCGGACAAGTGACAGACAACGACCACCTTCCGATGATCGGAGTGTCCGTGGCTGTGAAAGGTTCGGTCAACGGTACCATTACCGATCTTGACGGAAATTATTCGCTCGGCATCTCCGGTCCCGACGATGTACTGGTATTTTCTTTTATCGGCTACACCACACAGGAGATCAAAGCCGGACAACAAGCGGTAATTTCCGTCGTACTTGCGGAAGATGTAAAAGTCCTGGACGAAGTAGTTGTAGTAGGTTACGGCGTACAGAAAAAATCTCACCTCACAGGTTCGGTCTCGAAAGTGAAAACAGACGAGTTGGCCGACATCCCGGTATCCCGGCTGGACCAGGCCCTTCAGGGCAAGATCGCCGGGGTGCAGATCACCAATACCACTACCGAAGCCGGAGTAGCTCCACAAATCCGTGTACGCGGTATGGGGTCTATCAGTGCCAGCGGAGACCCGCTGGTGGTCGTCGATGGATTCCCGGTGGCAGACGGACTCGGATTTGTAGATATGAGTGATGTAGAGTCTATCGAAGTATTGAAAGACGCCGCTTCCTCTGCGATCTATGGTTCGCGCGGAGCCAACGGGGTGATCCTCATTACCACCAAACAGGGAGAGGTGAAGAAACCCAAATACAGTTTCAAGGCCAGCTGGGGAGTGAAAGACGCGTACAAACTGCATCCGATCCTGACCGCCAGAGAGTATATCACCCTGCGTGAGAGCGATCTGGCGCTTAACGGACAGACCCTTTCTGCCAATGAAGAGGCATGGAAGTACATCGCCAACGAGACCGACTGGCAGAAGGAAGGCATACGTACGGCTACCCTCCAGAACTATCAGTTCAATGTATCCGGAGGCACCCGGGAGGTGAAATACTTCCTTTCGGCCAACTACACCGGCGACGAAGGCATCATGCTGCACAATACGTACGACCGTTTCGGAGTGCGTGCCAGGATCGACGCCGAACTCAACAAACGGGTGTCGGTAGGGATCAATATCAATCCGACCTACTCCAGACGCGAACGCCCCTCTACCAACTTTATCGACTTCTACCGTACGCCCTCGTGGTTGCCGGTGCGCCACACCGAAGAGACCGCGGCACTCACCGGACGTGAGGTAGGAGAATACGCGCACGGCGGACACTTCAACAATACGGAGTATACCCGGGAAGACGGTACCACATTCACGGCCAGCCCGTGGAATACATCCAATCACAATCCTCGTTCGCTGCTCGACAACGACAATCGTTTCCAGACAGACTACCGTCTGCAAACCTCGTCGTACATCACCATCAAACTGGCTAAGGGGCTGGAGTTCAAAACCTCCAACGGGTTCTACTACTCCTATATGAATTACGAGCAGTATGTGAACAAAGGCACCAAGAAAGAGGGAGATACCAACCAGTCTACCTACCGCAACCGTCTCTATGTGGATCTGCTGACCGAGAATACCCTGAACTACCATACGGTGATCCGGAAGAAGCACGACCTGTCTGTACTGGCCGGGTTCACTGCCGAAAAATCCAATACCCGCACGGCAGGGATTGTAGGTACCGATTTCCCGACAGATTATATCCATACGATCAATGCGGCTACGGGTCTGAGCTTAGGCGATACCTATACACTCAAGGAAGAAGAAGCCCTGCTGTCTGTATTGGGTCGTGTGAACTATGCCTACGACGATAAATACCTGGTCTCTGCCAGTCTGCGTACCGACGGAAGTTCCAAATTCGGCCCCGACAACCGGTGGGGATGGTTTCCTTCCGTATCCCTGGGATGGCGTGTCTCCGAAGAGCCCTTTATGAAGAACATCCGCTGGATCGATCAGTTGAAGTTGCGGGGCAGCTGGGGGCTGACGGGGAACAACGACATTGAGAATTACGCGCATACAGACAAACTCCTTTCGGCCAACTACTCTTTCGGTCCGGGTACCGGTACGGTGACTCCCGGCCTGGCCAATACCAGTTCGGTACTCGGCAATAAGTCGATTGGCTGGGAACAATCCAGCGAGTACAATTTCGGAGCCGATATCTCGGTATGGGGCAACCGTGTCAATCTCTCCGCGGAGTACTACTACTCGGAGACGGTAGATATGCTTTTCAAGCAATCTTCTTTAGCCTTTTCCGGGTATACGGAGTTCTGGAACAACATCGGTAAAGTGCGCAACAAGGGTTTTGAATTTGAACTTTCGACACACAACATCCGTACCCAATCGTTTGAGTGGACCACCTCTTTCAACTTAGCTACCAACAAGAACAGATTGCTGGATCTGGGTGGCGACGAGCGCCAGATCAACTACGGGGAGCGCAACGAGGCCTACCTGGCACAGGTGGGAAAACCGGCGATCCAGTTCTACGGATTCAAGACCATCGGCGTATGGAACAGCACCGAAGAGATCGCGAACAACGCCAGCCATGCCGACGACAAACCGGGTGGTCTGCGGGTAATGGATGTCGATAAGAACGGAGTGATCGACGACGACGACCGCGTGGCACTGGGAGATCCGTTTCCTGATTTCACCTGGGGGATGACAAATACATTCCGCTACCGCAACTTCGACCTCACTGTCATGTTGCAGGGTGTGCAGGGTGTGGATGTGCTCAACGGCGACGGATACTACAACGAGACCAAGAAGTACAACAAGAACTACGTGATGACCCGCTGGATCAACGCGGAAAATCCGGGCGACGGCAAAACTCCCTACCAGACCACAGGGATGAAGTGGGAACTGACCGACTACCTGATCGAAGACGGTTCGTACTGGTCGGTACGTGACATCGTGCTGGGGTATACATTGCCTAAAAAAGTGAGCCGCAAGATCGGTCTCAACGGCCTGCGGGTCTATACCTCCGCTCAGAACCTCTATGTACACATGGCCAAAGGATACCGCGGTGTCAATCCCGAATCCCGGATCACTTCGAGCCAGTATGCTTCGCCGCTGATCGACGGCTACCAGCGTGGCGGATTCCCGATGCAGCGTACCTTTACTTTCGGAATAGATATTCATTTTTAATCCACAGAACTGAAGACCACTGGCCGGCGGGAAACTCTTTTCCTTCAGAAGGGAGAGAACGGCCTGCCGCGCGTGGGTATCAGCATAAAAACAGATCCTATATGAAAAACAGATTGAAATACATTCCCTTGCTGGGCACACTGATGTTGACAGGTTGCCTCGATCTGCAACCCCGTTCAGAGATCGGGGAGGGAGATTTCTACAAAAACGATTCGGAAGTGAATGTAGGCGTAGTGGCCTGCTACAACGGGATGCACGCTCCCCTCAGCAACGAGTGGAAACTCACCGACCTCCGCGCGGATGTCTCCCGTGTACGCAGCCGCTCGTCGGGTACGGCGGTCAATAAAGACCTGATGTCACTCGACGAATCCACCCTCTATGCCAGCCATGTGGAAGTAGAGAAGTACTGGAACCGTACCTATCACAACATCGCCCGTTGCAACACCATCCTGCGGCAGTCTACCCTGGATGTGGTGGCCGACGAAAAAGCGCGCAAACAATATCAGGGAGAAGCCCTCTTCATCCGTTCGTACCACTACTTCAACCTGGTGCGTCTCTACGGACCGGTGTTCTTAGTGACCGAGCGCATCAGCGCACAGGAGGCCCGTACCTACGACCGCAGTCCGGTAGATGAAGTATACGCCCGGATCATCGGCGACCTGAAACAGATCGTAGACGAAGAGTTGCTTCCCGACGTGTATCCTGCGGAAGCGGGGCGTGTCACTTCCTGGGCAGCGAAAACCCTGCTGGCGAAAGTCTACCTCACCCGGGGCGAACTCACGGAAGCGAAAAAACTGCTGGAAAGCGTCAAAGGCAGTGACCACGATCTGCTTCCCGAATTTGCCGATGTATTCAGCATCGGGAACGAGATGAACGAAGAGATCATTTTCGCCATCCGCTATAAAGCAGGCAATGTAGGGCTGGGCAATCCGTTTGTCACCCAATTCGCTCCGCTCAACAGCGGTTCGGTGGTCGTAGATACCGACGGCGAAGGATACAACTATCCCACAGTGACCCTGATGAAGGCCTACCAGGCCAACGGTACCGATGCCCGCAAACCGGTGACGGTGGAAGAGGGATACGACGATCCGATCAAAGGCTACGTAGAAGACTACTATGTGACCAAATACCTCTCTCCCGCCAATATCAAGTACGACGGCGAGAAAGACTTCCCGGTGCTCCGCTATGCGGATGTTTTGCTGATGCTGGCAGAGATCGAGAACGAGCAGGGCAACCTGGCCACGGCGCTGGGCTACCTCAACCAGATACGCCTCCGCGCGCGGATCGAGCCATTGACCCTGACGGATGTTCCCAACAAATACGCCATGTTCTTAGCCATTGAGAACGAACGTTTCCTGGAATTCGCCTATGAGAACCATCGCTTCTTCGACCTGGTACGTACGGATCGCTACATCCCGGTGATGGACGCGCATTACCTGAGCGAGCCGTTGCAATATTCCGATAAGCTCTACTATGTAGACGGTACCATGGGACAGGTGACCAGGCCGCTGGAAGAGTGGCAACTCCTGCTGCCCATCCCTACTTCGGAAAGAGACATCAACCCCCACATCACCCAAAATCCGGGCTACTGATGAGAAAAGCTACTTTAATCGGTTTGTTACTCACCCTGTGTATCGGCCTTCGGGCCGGTATGCTGCCGGTGAAGGATCTGACGGAGTTCAACGCGGCGGTGAAGCGCGCGCAGCCCGGCGATACGATCTTGCTGGCCAACGGGGTGTGGCAGGATGTGAAGCTGGTGTTCAAAGGCGAAGGTACCGCGGACCAGCCCATTGTACTGAGGGCGGAGACTCCGGGACAGTGTACCCTCGAAGGATTGTCGAACCTGCGTCTGTCGGGCCACTACTTAGTGGTAGAGGGGCTGGTGTTTGTCAACGGACATACACCCACAAGTACAGTGGTGGAGTTCAAAACTTCCGCTACGGAGGCTGCCCGTCACTCGGTAATGCGGCATTGCGTGATCGACGGGTACAACAACCCCGACAAGACGAAGTCGGACAACTGGGTCAACCTCTGCGGACAACATAACACGGTAGAGTATTGCTACTTCGGCGGCAAGAAAAACCTGGGAACTACCTTCATCGTTTCGCCCAACGGCGAAGGTCATATGGAGAATTACCACCGCATCCGGCGCAACCATTTCGGACCCCGTCCCAGATTGGGGTCCAACGGGGGAGAGACCCTGCGTATCGGTACCAGTACCTGGTCGCTGGAAAATTCTAACACGATCGTCGAAGGAAACTTCTTCGAACATTGCAACGGGGAGGTGGAGATCATCTCGGTGAAGTCGTGTGAAAACCGGATCATCGGCAATACCTTCTGGGAATGTGAAGGAAGCCTGGTGCTCCGGCATGGGAACCGCAACGAGGTATCCGGCAATTATTTCTTAGGCAACGGGAAGCAGTTTACCGGAGGTATCCGTGTCATCAACGAAGGACACAAGGTATACAACAACTACCTGTACGGACTCACGGGGATCGACTTCCGTGCGCCGCTGGTAATCATGAACGGTGTACCCAACTCGGCCATCAACCGCTACCATCAGGTGAAGGATGTGGATATCGCTTTCAATACCTTTGTAGACTGCGCCCTTCCCTGGCAACTCTGTGTGGGTAGCGACGAAGAGCGTACTTCCCGTCCGGTGAATGTACGGATTGCCAATAATATTGTTTATTCTCCGGCAGAGGAAGAACTGATCCGTGCGTTCGACCGGACCGATGGTTTCCTGTTCGAAGGCAATGTGATGCAGAGTGCGCATGGCATAGAGAGCGGTACAGGCTTCCTGGCTGCGGAGTTGCAGCTGCGCCGGGGGGCGCAGGGCATGATCCTGCCGCTGACGCGGGAGACTGCCGTGGGGTCGTTTGACTACGTGGAGACGGATATTGCGGGGCGTACACGCCCGGCTTCCAGAGCCATCGGTGCTTTTGAACTATTGGGAGGCGCGGAGACTCTGCGGGAGATAGCCGGCAAGTCCAATTGCGGCCCCGGTTTCCCATGGACGGCTCCTGCTATGCGGCAGGCTCCTGCTCAGGTACACAAAGTGGTTCCTGGAAAAGATGCGCTGCTAAAGGCTATCCGTAATTCGGTCGCCGGAGATATCCTCGAATTGCAGGAGGAAGGGGTATACGCGCACAGCCGCAAGATCGTGATCCCACACTCGCTCACCATACGTGCCAGGGAAGGACTGGCCGGAAAGCCGGTAATCCGGATGGAAGAGGTGACCGCCAACACGGTGGTGATGTTTGAACTCACCGGAGGCAGCACAGTACATTTGCAGGGCCTGGAACTGGATGGGAATGCCCGTTCGGAGAAACCTGCCAGGTACGCCCTCACCACACAGCGGGACAACAACCTGGATCCTTACAACCTGTTTGTCACGGATTGCGACATACACAGCTTTCAGGCAGAGTCGGGCGGCGCCATTCTGAAAGCCTATCAGACGGCCTTCATCGATACGCTCTCGATACGAAATTCTGTGTTGCGCGATTCGTTCCGGGGACTGAGCCTCTCGGACGAGAAAGAGGACAAGGGCAACTACAACGCCGAATATATCCTGCTGGAGAATACCGTGTTCAGCCGCATCACCCAATGGGCGATCGACTTCTATCGCGGCGGCAATGATGAATCTACCCTGGGAGGTTTTCTTTACATCGACCATGGTGTCTTTGATGAGGTGAATAACCGGGCGGGACAGTACATCATCCGGCAGACCGGACTGGTACACTGTGACATCCGCAACACGGTATTCACCCGGTCTGCCGAGGCCAGAGGACCCATCCTGCTTTCCGGACCTCATCACCGGATGACGCATTGCTGCATCTATAAAGCCGGCAAGCCGGGGGTGCGCAACGCTGCGCAGACCAGCGATCTGCTTTTTGAAGACCCCCGTTTCCTGAAACATACGTATTATCCACTTTCCGACAGATCCCCGCTGGCTGGCCAGGCTACCGACGGCGGCGACATCGGACTATTTATGAATCCATAACATGAAAACAATCACATACATACTCAGACGGATCGCGCCGGCGGTGATGCTTATTGCCGGGTTGGCGGCATGTAACGAAGATCCTACATTCAATCAGACAGAGAGAGACGTTCCACAGATCACTTCCTTCTCCCCTGCCGAAGGCAAGGTAGGCACGGAGATTACCATCGAAGGGGAACACCTCGAATATGTAGATACGGTATACATCGGGGGCGGACTGGCCACACTGAAATACCGCGTCAGCTCCACGGAACTGGTAGTGAAGGTAAATGCCCACTCCAGGACCGGCTCTATCGTGGTGCAGAACAGCCTGGGGAGCGCGGAGAGTACAGGCCACTTTACGGTGACCTATGCCCTGCCTGTCCTCAGTCAGCTTCCCGCCACGGGCAGGGTGAACGAGGAGATCCTGATCCAGGGTACTGACCTGGAGGGAGTTACCCACGTACTATTCGGAACCGCCGAAGCTGCTGTTGTCTACCAGACGGAGACCGAGCTGGTGGTAAAGGTCCCCTATGTGGAAGAAGACGAGGTGACTGTTTACTTAGTCTATCAGACCGCTTCCGGTGAGGCGCAGGTGGCCTCCTCCGACAAATTCCGGATCAACAAACCGCAGCCGGTAGTGACCAGCTATCCGCTTTCTGCCGATATCTCTACACTCATCGAACTGACCGGAGAAAATCTTACGCTGATCGATCAGGTGTGGTTTGGCACCGTGGCCGGTGATATCATGGATCGGGAAGACGATCGCCTGACCGTGCTGGTTCCGGTGGTCGGGGAGTCTGCTACGGTGGCGCTCACCTTGGTCTATTACGGAGATGCCCGCCTGGTACTCACGGAAGCCTTTGAACTAAATGTGCCGGATGCGGCTACCATTCTGTTCTATGAGAACGTAACCACCTACTGCCAGGACCCGAACCTGACAGACAATTTCTTCAACGCGTCCAACGGAGATATCTACGGACCGTGTGAATACGAAGCGGTGAAAAACGACATTGATTTCTTTATCACCTACAGCAGCGGGAACGCGACCATACAGCTGAATAATCCGAAAAACAGTGAGAATCAGACCAAGGCCTTCAAGTGCGACAACGTAGCACTGCCCACAGAGGTGATGCCCAACGAAGTGAAGTTCCGGGTATTCAGCGCGGACAACGACGCGCAGAAAAAGTACATCGACCTGGTACGTAACAAACAGCTGGAAACGATCAGCGCGCAGATGCTGGAAGAGGACGGTGCGGTGACCATCAGCGACGGCCTGATCACCGGTCTGGCCAGTGCCCCCGCTACAACATGTCCAGTGGCAATACCTTCACAGACGACGATGTATTGCTGGCTGTGAAGATGAATCCTGCCGGTACGCAGGTAGTGAAAGTCGGGTTCATCCATGTATTGAAGGTGGTGGTAGATGGCAACGCGTCCCATTGGACCTTCAACTGCTACTGGCAGCACTGATTGTAACGAGGATAACGCATGATTTAAAATAGATCAATTTCCGGGTTTTCAATAGGTAGTTTGTTCAGGTGAAGGCTGCCCGACGAGAGTCGGGCAGCTTTTTAGTATACCAGAGAAACGTATTGATTTACGATGTACCGATTTACGACGTACGATTTGAAAAGAGACTTACACTAACGATGGATAACATCCACCTGTAGAGACACAAAGAGATTTACGATTTACTGATTTACGATGTACGATTGAAATTACATTTTGTAAATCCATATACATTACATTTTATATGCAAACATACGAGACGCACGGCGTGCGTCTCCGCGATCCAGTCCCGATCCAGGCAACCATCTGATAAGACCTACATAAGATTACCAGGTTTATATCAAAAGGTCGATGTCTTTTGTCTGAGACCGGTATATCGTTACAGAGCGGTATCTGGTACAAACACCTGATCCTGACCCTACATCCTGTACTGCATACGTATACCGCGGAGACGCACGCCGTGCGTCTCTACATGGAACTGTTATCAAAGGGATTTCAGCGATCCTGTATTCCGGCAGAAATCCAACCAAACGTGTTGGCCGCTTTACATGTGTCAGGGAATCATCCTTTCGTTGACTCCCAACCGATAGCCCGCTTCAACTTTTTCCGGCGTTCCGTAACACGGTTTCAATACCTGTTTTATAAAGTAATTTCTGCCCTGTCGGAAAACTTTAGAAAGGCTTTTTTGTTAATACACCTTTTGTTGAAACCCCCAGATTTTAAATTATGTTATAAAACATCTGTTTTTGTCCGAAAAGTTTGCAGCGACGGCAAAAGTGCGTATATTTGCACGTGTGTTTTTCATAGTATTAGATTTAAGGTTAACAAAGGTTGGAGTCAGGCGTGACTCCTTTTTTTATGCCCATCTCCTACGAATGTCTCCCTTTTTCCTTACCTTTGTTGGATCAAAGAACGGTGTGAGTTACAATCTGCATGGAAATTACTAAATCTGTTCTCCGTCACAGACCGGCATACGGTAGGGAAAACCTCATTGTCTTTGTTGCAATCCTTTCTTGCCCGGATAGGGCCTTTTTATAGTAAGTTTCTGCCGTGGTAAGGATCGTTTCACAGTCGTTTTTTGCCAGAGTAAGGATTGTACTCTTCTGGAGATGATAGTCTCAGCTCCCGGAAATGTAATTTCAATCGTAAATCGTAAATCCGTAAATCGTAAATCACATTATGGTTGTTTGTATTGCCGAAAAGCCCTCAGTGGCACGTGATATCGCCGAAATACTCGGTGCCCGCACAAGAAAAGAAGGATACATCGAAGGGAACGGATACCAGGTCACCTGGACGTTCGGTCACCTCTGTACCCTGAAAGAACCTGCCGAATATACTCCCGCCTGGAAGGCGTGGAGCCTGAGCAGCCTGCCCATGATCCCTCCCCGTTTCGGGATCAAGGTGATTGAGAACCCCACTTACGAAAAACAGTTCCGCATCATCGAAAAACTCATGCAGGAAGCCGAGATGATCGTCAACTGCGGCGATGCCGGCCAGGAGGGGGAACTGATCCAGCGGTGGGTGATGCAGAAAGCCGGAGCCCGCTGCCCGGTGAAGCGGTTGTGGATCTCCTCGCTGACCGAGGAAGCCATCAAAGAGGGATTTGCCAACCTGAAAGACCAGTCAGACTTCCAGTCGCTCTACGAAGCCGGGCTCTCCCGTGCCATCGGCGACTGGCTGTTGGGGATGAACGCCACCCGTCTCTATACCCAGAAATACGGACAGGGACGGCAGGTGCTCTCCATCGGACGGGTGCAGACCCCTACGCTGGCACTGATCGTCAACCGCCAGCTGGAGATACAGAACTTTACCCCCGAACCCTACTGGGAACTGAAAACGGTGTACCGGGAAACCACCTTTGCCGCTACCAAAGGACGTTTTATGACAAAGGAAGAAGGGGAGGAATTCCTGGAAAAGGTGAAGCAAAGTGACTTCACCGTGACCGACGTGTCCACCAAAAAAGGGGTGGAGTATGCGCCGCGCCTGTTCGACCTCACCTCCCTGCAGGTAGAGTGTAACAGGAAATTCGGCTATTCCGCAGACGATACCCTGAAACTTATTCAGGCCTTGTATGAGAAAAAGGTCGTGACCTATCCCCGTGTAGACACTACTTTCCTGAGTGACGATATGTATCCCAAATGCCCGAATATTCTGGCAGGACTCCGGGACTATGCCGTACTCACCGCTCCGCTCTCCGGAAAAAAGCTCTCTAAGACCAAAAAGGTGTTTGACAACTCCAAAGTGACCGATCACCACGCCATCATTCCCACAGGGGTCTATGCACAGAACCTGAGCGATATGGAACGTCGGGTCTACGACCGGGTGGCGCGCCGGTTCATCGCTGTCTTCTATCCGGAGTGTAAGATCTCTACCACTACCGTGCTCGGAGAGGTAGAGAAGGTGGGCTTCAAAGTGACCGGTAAGCAGATCCTCGATCCGGGATGGCGGGTGGTCTTTGCCAAAGAGCAGACCGAAGAGAAAGAGGGCGACGAAGAAAAAGTGCTCCCTGCTTTTGTGGTAGGAGAGAGTGGCCCTCACGTGCCCGATCTGGCGGAGAAGTGGACACAGCCTCCCAAACTCTATACCGAAGCTACCCTGTTGCGGGCGATGGAGACCGCGGGGAAGCTGGTAGAGAATGACGAACTGCGGGATGCCCTCAAAGAAAACGGTATCGGACGGCCCTCTACCCGCGCGGCCATCATCGAAACCCTCTTCAAACGCAACTACATCCGCAAAGAAAAGAAAAATCTGGTTGCTACTCCCACAGGTATCGAACTGGTACAGATCATCCACGAAGGATTGCTCAAATCGGCCGAGCTCACCGGGATGTGGGAAAAGAAACTGCGGGAGATCGAGCGCCGTACCTACGATGCCCACCGCTTTCTCGAAGAGCTTAAACAATTGGTCAGTGAGATCGTGCTGAATGTCCTGTCCGACAACAGCAACCGACGCATCACCCTGCAACCGGCCGAACCGGTGAAAGAAGCCTCCCGGGAAAAAGAGAAGAAGCCTGCGAAAAAACGGGAACGCAAGCCTGCGGAGAAAAAGTCCACCGCAGCAAAAAGCAAAGCTTCCGCTCAGGAAGCGACAACCCCTGCTCCGGCTGCACCCGGCACCGTGGCTCTACTCAACCACACCGTTGCCGAAGGAATGCCCTGTCCGCTCTGTGGCAAAGGCACGATTCTCCGGGGAAAAACGGCTTACGGCTGTTCGGCCTGGCGCGAAGGATGTACCTACCGCCATCCGCTGGAGTAGAAGATCCGGAGGGCCCGGAGAATCCGGATGGGTGTCTGGCAATGTGGTGCAGTAGGATCTTCGTAGGGGACAGCCAGAGTCTCTTGTACCTGGCAGGAGCAACTGATGCCGGGAAGAACCGCATGGCATCACTCTATCTAAACAAAGCGCTTTTATCTCTCACTATCTCTCACTTTTGTTTTTAACTCTCTGATAAATAGGTCTATGGAAGAGTGAGAGATAAAAGTTATTTACGGATTTATCTCTCACTCGTCTCTCATCTCTCACTTTTGAGTAATAGCCTGATATGGAGATGATTATCAGAATGTCGCCTGCTTGCAGGCTTTCTGAAAGCGGATGGTGATCCGTAAAATGAGATAGAGGGCCCTGTCCTGTATCGTGTTTTTTGTGTGCAGATCTGTATGCAAGGATCGGTTCTGCATACTTTCGGGAATAAGTAGACTTTTGCTTATATACAGGAAGTAATAAGTTTATCTACAGGATATTTACTGCATTTCTTATGAAAAGTCCATGTCCGGACAGGGGAAGGTGATTGGTCCCACGGACTGGGACAATACGTTTCACGACGTGGGATGATCAGTCCCAGCCCGTGAAATGTATCGTCCCATGCCGTGGGACCATAAACGATCCAGGGGCAAAACACGTGTCAGCCAGTATGTATACATCCGCCTGTCAGGGAAAGGAGAGGATAAGCTATCTTTTCACCGGCAATCCGTTCCCATCCGTTCCTGATATACACAGAGAAGCCCCTGGTATTTTCCTGGGGTCTTACACTCACTTGTGAAGGGAAGGAGATGCGGAAATAGCCTGTAGGCCACTTGTGAAGAAGCATAGTAAATAAAAAAGAAAATCAGGTCCATGCGTTCCTGCATCTCTCACCTTTTTTAGGTAACTTGTAATCAGTATGTTATCTATGTGCGGAACGGAGAAAGTAAAAGAAAGGTGAGAGAGGAGTGAGAGACAAAGGGTAAATAATTTTATCTCTCACTCTTGTATGTAACTCTTTCTGAGTATGTTACAGTAAAAAGTGAGAGATAGTGAGAGATAAAACGTGTTTTTCTCAAAGAGAGTAAAACTACGCATCGTTTCCCCTCTTTATATTTTATTATATTTTAAAGAGCATTCCTCCGATGTTGTCTGCCCGTGCTCCGGTAACCGAAGAGAGACAGCTCGGTTCATCAAACATATAAAGTGTGCCTAAGAATGCGAAGATCAGTGCCTCTTTGTATTCGATGATCTGCCGGTCCGGGATCACCATCCCGCATCCGCACAGGGCCTGCATCCGTTCGGTCAGGAACGTGTTGAATGCCCCGCCACCGGTCACTAAGATCGTTCCTCCCTGTACCACGCGTGCCAGTTGACAGGCCGCGTGTTCATAAAAGGTACGTAAGCGGTCTTCCAGCGGAAGGCCGTATGCATCTATCCGGGGAAATACCTCTTGCTCTACCCATTCCCGTCCCAGAGACTTCGGACCGCTCCGGTGGTAAAACTCCAGGTGGTTCAGAGCCTCCAGCAAGGGTTCATGTATCTTTCCCCGACGGGCCGTTTCCCCGTCCCGGTCAAACTCCATCCCAACCTGCCGGCAGTAGTGATTGATCACGTAATTCACCGGACTGATGTCGAAAGCTACGCGCTTGCCTGCCTGTTCGTAAGAGATATTGGAAAACCCACCGATGTTGAGGCAGTAGTCATAGTCCGAAAAGAGCAGGCGATCGCCGATAGGCACTAAAGGTGCGCCCTGTCCGCCCAGCATGATATCGAGGCGGCGGAAATCCGACACGGTCGGTATACCCGTCTCCGCTGCGATGGCCGCTCCGTCGCCGATCTGGAACATGATCCGTTTCTCTGGCTCGTGGAAGATGGTATGTCCATGCGACGCGATGATATCCGGCCGCACGCCGTAAGTTTCCATAAATTCGTTCACCCGCTCCCCTAAGTATTTGCCATAGGCGCTGTGAAAGGCGATAAACTCCAGGGCGCTCATTTCCTGCGCCAGGAAACCCAGTTTTTGTTTCAGCTCTTCGGGATAGGTATATCCCTGCGCACAATCGATCCGGAACGTCCATCCCTTTGCGGAACGGGTGAAGGTGCAGCAACAAATGTCAAGTCCGTCGAGTGAAGTGCCCGACATCAGGCCGATGGCCTGGAAGTTTTTGTTTTCCATGAAAAAGAAAAAATGTGTTTATTTACGATGTACGATTGAAAATGCCAATACGTGATCGGCTGATAACAGTTTCATGTAGAGACGCACGGCGTGCGTCTCCGCGTCCCGAATGGACAAATGTTCCGAATGGATCTGCACCCCGGAATGGATATCTATTCTGAATAGCCATACACCTTACAGATAGGTGTACCTACCTGATAAAACTCCACTATGGGATTGGACGTACATCGCGGAGACGCACGCCGTGCGTCTCTACAGGTAGATGATGACCGGGACATTTCCATTTCCAGTTATACATTGTAATTAGTAGTGCTGACCGCCTGGTTGGCTGCGCCGATCATCGATTGACTTCGCCGACCGTTGGTTAAGTATATTTTCCGTCACTTTGTGAGTTCATCATACGCCAGGTGGAACTCCGTTACCGCTTCTATTCCCTTCCGGAACATATCCAGCGGGAAATTCTCGTTCGGCGAATGGATCGCATCCGATTCCAGCCCGAAGCCCATCAGTACCGTTTTGATGCCCAGTACCTGTTCGAACGTAGAGATAATAGGTATGCTTCCTCCCCGGCGTACCGCCAGCGGTTTCTGGCCGAAAGCGATCTCGAACCCCCGTTCTGCCGCCCGGTAGGCCGGAAGGGAGATCGGGCATACATACCCTTGTCCGCCGTGCATCGGGGTCACCTTTACCGTCACCGTATCCGGTGCGATCCGTTGGATGTATTCCGCGAAGAGGCGGGAGATCTTTTCGTGATCCTGATGCGGTACCAGCCGACACGACACCTTGGCGTAGGCTTTGGAGGGAAGTACCGTCTTCGAGCCTTCACCCGTATATCCGCCCCGGATGCCGCAGATATCGAAAGCCGGGCGGCAACTGTTGCGCTCCAGCGTACTGTATCCTTTTTCGCCTGCCAGCTCACGTACACCGATCGCCGCTTTGTACGCTGCTTCGTCGAACGGTATACGGGCGATCATCTCTCGCTCTTCCGGCGACACCTCTTCTACATCCTCATAGAATCCCGGTATGCAGATCCGTCCGTCGGCATCCTTCACCTGGCTCAGCAGTTCACAAAGTACGTTGATCGGATTGGCTACCGCCCCTCCGAAGTGTCCCGAGTGCAGATCCCGGTTGGGTCCTGTCACCTCTATCTCCCAGTAGGCCAGTCCGCGCAGTCCGGTGGTCAGCGACGGCAGGTCAGCCCCCAGCATGCTGGTATCCGAAACTAAGATCACATCCGCCTGCAACATCTCCTTGTGCTTCCGGCAAAACTCCTCCAGACTGGGCGATCCGATCTCCTCTTCCCCTTCGATCAGGAATTTCACGTTATGCCGCAGCATCCCGTGTCTGACCAGATACTCAAAGGCTTTCACCTGGATAAACGCCTGTCCTTTGTCGTCGTCCGCTCCGCGTGCCCAGATCCGTCCCTCCCGGATCTCCGGTTCAAACGGCTGGCTCTTCCACAACTCCAGCGGCTCCGCCGGCATCACGTCGTAGTGCGCGTAGATCAATACGGTGGGTGCTTCGGGATCGGTGATCTTCTGTCCGAAAACCACCGGATTGCCTGCCGAGGGCATCACCAGGGCTTCGTCCGCCCCCGCCTCCAGCAGGAGTTGCGCCCAGCGATGCGCACAGGCCGACATATCGTCGCGGTGTTCCGGTTGGGCACTGATACTTGGAATACGGATCAGGCTGAAAAGCTCTTCCATCATGCGGGGCTCCTGCTCCGCGATATAACTCTGTACTGAATTCATAAAGATAAAGATATTTACGATTTACCGATTTACGATGTACGATTTGAAAAACAAAGAAATTTACGATTGGACTATTTATGAACCAACGGTCGACGAAGTCAACCAACGGTCAGCGAAACTAATTACGATTGAAAATACAAGTTGTCATCCACTTGTAGAGACGCACGGCGTGCGTCTCCGCGGTATACGTCCAATATATATCATTTTTATTCCAATATACGTTTCCGATCATACTTTTTGTCCGATTATGCCCTTTGTCCGATCAGACGCACGCCGTGCGTCTCTACAGGTGGATGCTACCTCATACTATTTGTCTGTTCAATCGTAAATCCCTTCGTCGACCGTTGGTTCGTCAATCGTCCAATCGTAAATCACAATTGTGTTGTCCTGTCGATCAGGTAATAATCCAACAGGGTCAGTGCGGCCATTGCTTCTACGATGGGTACCGCGCGGGGCAGTGCACAGGGGTCGTGGCGGCCGCGGGCTTTCACGGTGGTCTCCATGCCCTGGCTGTCTACCGTTGGCTGTTCCATCAGCAGGGTAGCTATGGGTTTGAACCCCACCCAGAAGTAAATATCCTCTCCGTTGCTGATGCCGCCCTGTATCCCTCCCGAGTGATTGGTACGGGTCATGATCCGGCCGTTGCGGTTGCAGAAGATATCGTTCTGTTCCGATCCTTTGCGTTCCAGTCCCTGGAAGCCATCGCCATACTCAAACGCTTTGGCAGCGTTGATGCTGAGCATCGCCTGTCCGAGGGCCGCGTGCAGCTTGCCGAAAGCCGGTTCGCCCAGTCCGATGGGGCATCCCCGGATCACGCAGGTGATCACGCCGCCGATGGTATCGCCCGCTTCCTTCACCTTCAGGATATACGCTTCCATCTCCCGGGTCTTCTCCGGATCGGGACAGCGCACCGGATTGCTCTCTATGGCAGAGAAATCATACGCAGTATACTCCTTTTCTAAGCGGATGGGACCTACCTGCGACGTATAGGCCGTGATATGGATACCCAATTGGTTCAGTGCCAGTTTGGCCAGAGCACCCCCTACCACGCGGGAGATCGTCTCCCGGGCCGAAGAGCGTCCTCCCCCCCGGTGGTCGCGCAGGCCGTACTTCACCGTATAAGTATAGTCGGCGTGCGACGGGCGGTATACCTCACGCAGGTTGTCGTAGTCGCCCGGGTGCTGGTTTTCGTTCCACACCACAAATCCGATCGGGTGCCCGGTACTCTTTCCCTCGAAGATGCCCGAGAGAAACTCTACTTTGTCTCCCTCTTTGCGGGAGGTTGTCAGTGCCGACTGTCCCGGGCGGCGGCGGTCGAGTTCCTGCTGCACGAAATCCGTATCAATACGGATGCCTGCCGGAAAGCCGTCGAGCACACCGCCGATCCCTTTGCCGTGCGATTCGCCGAAGGTGGTCAGCCGGACTATATTACCAAATGAGTTGAACATAAGATACGATTTGTTTATATGTATTTGAATCTGTGTTCCTATCTGAAATGTATCAGAGTAATACATGCAAATATAACAAATCTTTCGTCTGTGTCAATACGCATGCGGTAGGAAACTTTTATTAAACACCGTCTGTGTTGCTGATCATAGAGCCTGTTTCCATTTTGACTACGCCGATCTTCGATTCTATGGAAGATCTATATAAGAAGCTGTTGCTCTTTCTTCCGCCCTCTTTTGATTTCATCGACCGTCGGCTCGTCTGTTTTTCCTTGTTTAGACGCAGATATCAGATGCAGATATCAGACGCAAATATCAGATGCAGATAGGGAGATGCAACTATGCTCCTCGTATGTTTGCATATAAAACGGTACACATAGGGATTTACAAACAGATTCTTTCTGTAATTTCAATCGTACATCGTGAATCGGTACATCGTAAATCTCTTTGCTTCTCGTATGTTTGCATCTAACATGTAATGTATGGGGATTTACAAAATGTAATTTC
>JAJBTC010000202.1 GCA_020861095.1 Bacteroides sp. | reverse complement strand
AATCTGATTAGAGAATTTCCTCACTTTTGTAAATATTTTCTTAAATTTCGTACTATGTATTCTATTAATTTACATTTTCGTCCCTCTGTGCGTCGTGGGCATACAGACGGGAAATTGTTCCTGAGATTGATCTATAACCGTCAGTCCGGAAATATAGCTTTACCTTACAGGATCGACTCTTCCGAATGGGAGGGGAAGCAGCATCGGCTTTTATACATGGGTAGCTCTCCCGACAGGGTGACTTATTTGAGGGAGCTTCAACACAGGCTGGATAAGGAGAAAGAGGCTTTTTGTCTGTTTGTATCAAAGTTGGGCGATAGAAAAGATCTGAATATCCGGGACATTCTATCCTCCTATCGTTGTCAGTCTCTGTGGGGTGGACTGTCTTCTTTTGTAGAATTACTTGTCCGGGAATTGGTGAATGAGAAGCGTGAACGTACAGCCCGCGCCTATAAGAGTACCTGGAGACGTTTGCTCTCTTATAGCGGAAAGTCAGATCTCAGTGCTGAAGATCTTACCGAAGCCTTTATCCGGGGATTTGAAAAGCACCTTCAGGCAGAGAAATGTTCGCTCAATACCATTTCATTCTATATGCGTAATCTGCGTGCCGTTTACAACAAAGGTAAAGAGAAGGGGATCTTTCCACCGGAATTTCAACATCCGTTCCGGCATGTGTATACCAAAATTGCTCCTACGCGTAAGCGTGCCCTCAGTAAAGACGATGTTTCGAGACTGAATTGTTTCGATGAAACTCTGTTCGCGCGGCTCACTCCGGAGGAGAAGGATGCCCTTCATCTGTTCCTCTTTTCTTTTCATGCCTGTGGTATGTCTTTTGTTGATCTGGCCTATCTGCGCAAATCCGATATCCAGGGCAAAGTCCTGAGTTATTACCGCAAGAAGACAGGAAGACTGATCCAGATGAACATTTCAGAAGGTATGCAACGTTCCATAGAATATTTCCGTCTGCGTACGCAACATTCGCCGTATGTTTTTCCCGTTATCCAGGACACTACCCGATCTGCTTATAGTCAATATTGTACGGGGTTGAGGGTGCAGAATCAACGGCTGAAGACGATCAAAGAGAAGACCGGGATTCGTAAGGAGCTCTCTACGCACATGGCGCGTCACTCCTGGGCCACGATAGCCCGTTCTGAATCTGTTTCGGTAGATGTGATCAGTGAGGCTCTCGGACATAGTTTTGTCTCTACGACCTATATTTATCTCGAGTCATTCGGCTCCAATGTCATTGGTCAGGCTACTCAAAAGGTCAGTAAGGCAGTCAATCGGGTATCAGAAGGAATATAATGGTTTGTTTTTTAAATCATCCGATGAAACTAAGAATATTTGTCTACATTTGCAGGTATTATATTGGAAAGTACTTTTTGTATGGTCCGTCACTTGGTAAGTGACAGAGTAACTTTGCGGCAAACGAACAATTTCTTTACAAAGAACTATTTTTCAGTTGCCATATAAATACCATATTTCAGTACATACATTCTAAATATTCTCACTTTTTCTATTTCTTATTGCAGCCGGAGAAGCACCCATATGTTTCCGGCAAAAATCTCCCAGATTGGATAGACTGGCAAATCCATACTCTTCCGCGATCAGTTTGATAGGCTTGGAGGTTTCATAAAAAATTTCGTTATAAATCCGCTCTACTTTCTGTTGAAGTATCCATTTGTAGGGAGAGATGCCAAACACTTTATGGAACTGTTTATTAAAGCCGGAGAAGCTGTAAACAGAAAGCTGAGCCAACTCTTCCGCTGTTTTTACTTTCGAATGATGGGAAAGCACGAACAACGCGAAAGCACACTCTTTGGTACATATAGGAGAAAATAGCTCTATCAAGGTTTCTTTCGGATAGCACTGTCTCAGTGTATGAAAGAGTTCCAGCGCTTTTAATCCGGTCAGGACGGAATCCAGAATGCCTTTTTCTATATATAATCTCAGACTTTTCCCAATATGTAACAGAGGCCCATCTATTTCCAATGTATGAAACAATTTCATCTTGTCGTAATTAAAAGTAGTCTGTTCTCCAATGAAATGTATATACAGAGTAGTAATATTGGGAATATACATAATAAGGATCTCATTGGCCTCTGCGGATGTGATCTGACAGGGGAGTCCCCGGGGCAACAGGAATAGTCTGTTTACAGGGATCTGTTTCTTCTCTTCGTTCATAGAACGGATGAAAAGATCATGGGTCATTACAAACACAAGCGCATGAAATTTTGATGCAATTGTCTTTTCTGTGTTAGGAAAAAATGTGATCAGTTCTGTTTCATACGGCAGTTTGCCCGATAGTTGAAATTCATACATAAGCAACTGAATGTTACATGCTTGTGATTTTGTTTTCAATAAATAGAAGATCAGATATACTCTTACTTATGTTATAGCTGGCTGAAAAAGAGCACTTTAACGCCGTATCTATAAATGTATTTTAACGTCTTTTTCTCTGAACGGTTTTTCGCTTTTGCTTAAAAGAATATTTGCTACTTCTGAAACTTTTTCTGATTCAGGGAGATAAAAAGTACTTCTTGCGGCTATCCATCACTTACCAAGTGACGGAGTCAGGACATCTTTCCAATGGATTTACTTTAAAGCGTATAGGTTCTTATCTTTTTTGTGCTATTGTTAGTCTATGTCTTGTTCAGCTCGGATCTGATAAGGTCAGGTAGAAGGCAGAGGCTAACATAGTTTGGCAGATGTACAGTATAAAATCAGGTTTAGTTCCTATTTATTTTGCGTCATAGTAAAGTTTTTTAGTCTGGTCTTCTATTTTTTCTGATATTTTCTGAACTTGTTCTTTTTGCATGTGCTGATTATGATTTATGTTTGTAAATATCTCATTGTTGATAACCTGAATCATTTGTTCCTTGTCGGCAGCAGGTGATCTGGTTTTTCCTGAAAACCTTATTTGTTGCCATGGATCCGATATACCAGATCTGTATGCCTCAGTAAAACGGCTTCACAGCGGATTTTACCAGGTCTTTCTCCTGTCTGATCATCGTAGTTCTATAAATGTGTTGGTTTGTGTTGTCGGAGAACGATAGTTCGTATACTGATCTTGTTGATGCGTATGTTAATTATAATTATTAGTTTAGTTCATAAAATAATGACTGAAAATAAACTTTCATATATACCGCTGAGGCAAAGATAATCCCTTCGGATGTAATGCAGATGTCATATTTTGATACTTAAATACTATATTCTTCTACTTTTTATGAGGTTTTCGTTATTACCGGATTTTTTCCATTTTCTACTTTTTCCGATCTCTTTTTTCTATAAGGATGAAGCGATGGGAGGCATTCTTTTTTATCGGATTTCCTTTGTAGGTATCATATACATTACTATATACGAAGGCTTCTGACCTGTAATCGCGTTGCCTGGGTGTGGGTAAACGGGGAGATATGACGTTGAGGGTGGGCCAGGATCAGATTCTTTGTGTGCTATCCGGAGAGGTGGACGAAGCATTTTTTCCGGAAGAGAGTATATAGAAAATCAAAAGTCTGAGAAGGGGGTAGATATATAGTTCCCTACAGTAGAGGCTGTCGGAAACTCTGATCTGCAAGCTCAGTTGCCCACAGCTCCGGAGGTAGTGATCCAATCTGAATAAACCACCTGTTACCTGATGGGTCTCCGACCTGACAAGGACGTTTCCCCGGTCGCTGTGTGAATGGCCTGCCGGGGCATGTCTTCCTTTCTTTCATATATAAGTATACTTATATGTATCTTTCTTTTCCGAATAAGAAGATGTAATGAACGAAGTAGTATAAGTATCTCAAAAGAGAACTAATTTTTTTAGATAAATATCTTTTTATTTTTTCTTTAATAATATAATATTCTTTATTTAATTATTCTTTCGCATGCTGGCAGCAACGTGGGGATTTGTTTAAAATAACATATGGTTTAATGTCGTTTTCAGCAAGGGGACTTGTTGTTGGAATGTTTCGGATCGTCCGTATAAGATTTGGCTTATCTAAAT
>JAJBTC010000134.1 GCA_020861095.1 Bacteroides sp. | reverse complement strand
ATATAAAGCTTTTTTATCCATTCAGTAATGCATAATACCGCCTTTTTCATTTTCCGTAACTAATAAAAAAGTAGGATGTTTTTTTGACGGAAAATGAGGAAAGCCTCCTTCTGATTCTTGAATTCGTCACATTCTTTTCGAAAAAACTCTTCTTGCATCATGATTTTTCAGCCCTCAACTACTATCTTTATAACAAGTTACTGAGAGGTATTTATTCCTGTTTCTGAGAGTATATCAAAGGGCAGGATCTACATCAAATCTTAAATCGGGAGGATAGGAAAATGGGTAGGAAAATAATAAAAAAGGTCCATACCGGTATTTCCGCTGGTTATCCGGAAAAAGAAGAAGTTCAGGAGTATGGATTTTCGAATAAGGATATAAACATAACCTTCACACAGGAAAGGTATTTTATTACGGAATGGACAGTACCTTTACAAAAGCCAACCACCCGGATCAGCGACCAGACGATGGAAGATCGATACAATCACTTTATATCCGATTGGGACGATCCGGAACTCTGTAATGCTTTCAACGAATAAACACAAGGGCTAACCTAATCTATGTAACTTGTTTATTTCAGTTATACTGATATACGAGTTTAGCTACTGACCTTAATGCATGAAGACCTTTGTTAATGTATTCTTTACATGTTGATTCAATAGGTGTTGGAGCGATTAGAGGTTCATTCGTGAGAACCAGCCTCTAATCATTTCTCTAAACTAAATTTTTCGACAAAACCTTAATCTGAATCCTTAGGTGAAAAAAATAATGTTTTAGACCAGCAAGGCCGCCTGGAATACTCCGGCGGCCTTGTTTTATTTATTAAGTGGTGAGTTATAAGCTTTAAGTGATGGGATCTGATTATCTATAAACGTATCTCCAACAAGAGTTTCTATTCCTTCGTCTACAGAGAAAGGAATTACCTGTAGAGACACATATTTGCGTCTCCATAGTTGCGTCTCCGCGGTGCAGGTCCGACAAAAAAATCCCGCATGGATATATGTATTCCCATTGGGTATGCTGAGACGCAAATATGCGTCTCTACAAGATGCCGGAAGAGTATATACACGTAATTATAAATACTTACTACTTATAACTTAAAAATCAAAGCACCCCTACTTCTTTCAATGCTTCGTTGGTCTGACGTACGGCCTGCGCACTGGCGGCGAACTTCGCTTTTTCGTCGTCCGTGAGTTTCAGTTCAACAATCTTTTCGATACCGTTCTTGCCAAGAATCACAGGAACGCCGATACAGATATCCGACTCGCCGTATTCACCTTCGAGGTATACCGAACAGGGAACCTGTTTCTTCTGGTTGTGGATGATAGATTCTACCACATAGGCTCCCGCTGCTCCCGGTGCATACCATGCGGAAGTTCCGAGCAATTTGGTGAGCGTAGCTCCCCCTACCATGGTAGCCTGTACCACTTCTTCCAGCTTTTCCGCACTCAGCAACTCGCTCACCGGAGTTCCTTTGTAAGCGGCCAGACGTGCCAGCGGGATCATGGTCGTATCACCGTGTCCACCGATCACCATACCTTCTACTTCATTGGCGTTGCAGCCTAAAGCCTGCGACAGGTAGTATTTGAAGCGTGAGCTGTCGAGCGCACCACCCATACCGATGATCCGGTTCTTAGGCAAGCCCAGTGATTTCAGAGCCAGATACGTCATCGTATCCATCGGATTGGAGATCACCACAACGATCGCGTCCGGAGAATATTTCAAAGCGTTCTCTGCCACACTCTTTACAATACTGGCATTCACACCAATCAATTCTTCACGGGTCATTCCCGGTTTACGGGGGATTCCCGAAGTGATCACGATCACATCCGAGCCTGCTGTCTGCGCATACTCATTGGCGCATCCGACCAGTGTGGTATCGAATCCCAACAACTGTGCTGTCTGCATCATATCCATCGCTTTGCCTTCCGATACACCCTCTTTCACATCGAGCATGATCACTTCGTCTGCCACTTCATTGAATGCAAGAACATTGGCACATGTAGCTCCTACATTACCTGCGCCTACTACGGTTACTTTTGACATAAATCTTTAGGTTTTTTGTTTACATATAGTGTTTCATTCTCTATATACACATCTTCCGGAAACGCCTCTTCGTACCGGAGGGGAATCTCTGTTACCGGAGGGTACAAAAATACAACGATAATCCAGATTAAAGAATTTTTTCCATAATAAATTTAGTTAAAGCTACATTTCGGTCATACCATCCGGTAAGGAAACGGAATCTCCTTTCCGCTTTGCTTCCGCATACAGTTTCCGGAAAGTCATTAGGGGAATATACTTTCAGAGCCTTTTCCCATGTGGACTGCTTCTGCCGTTGGTTTCAGGGAAAACATACACACGAGGGTGAATCAAAAGTAACTATCGTATGAAATGATGGTAGGATTTGTAAGCCAGCAAGTCCAAAGGACCTGAATCTAAACCAACGGTCAGCGAAGCTACTAACCGCGGGTGAAACCCGTGGTTCTTCAGATGTGACTCCACCTGGGGTCATTACTTACAGTGTGTTACTTTATAAAAATACGATGGGACTTTTGACACACCCTCCCAGGCGATCCGGAAGAGGATATTTCATAAAACAACCTAACAGTTTGTTTGACTATCAAGCGAAAACATTATTTTTGCAACACATTACCGCACAAACTCGACATTATGGATAAAAAGAATACCGCATTAGTAGCGGCTGTAGTCGTACTGGTTATTGCCACGATCGGAATAACCTGGTTACTTATTTCAGAAAAAAAAGAGTCCCGGGCCATTACCGAATTGTATCAATTGGAAAAAGAGGATCTGGAACAGGAATATACGCGTTTTGTCCATCAGTATGACGAACTGAAAATAACTGTGACGAACGACTCTCTGGGTCGGTTGCTGGAGGAAGAACAACTCAAGACACAACGTCTGCTGGAAGAACTGCGTACCGTAAAGAGCAGCAACGCCGCCGAGATACGCCGCCTGAAAAAAGAACTGTCTACCCTGCGGGAAGTCATGGTCAGCTATATCAACCAGATAGATTCGCTCAACCGGGTTACCGTGCAGCAGCAACAACAGATCGCGGATGTGACCCGCAGGTACCAGGACGCGGCCCAGCGGGCCAGCACGCTCTCCAGAGAAAAAGAAGACCTGGGTAAGCAGGTGACACTGGCCGCGCAGTTAGACGCGACGAATATCCGTATCGACCCTAAAAACAAACGGGGCAGATCTGCGAAAAAGGTAAAAGACGTAGCCCGCTTAGACATCAGCTTCACCATCGTTAAGAACATCACCGCGCAGACCGGTGAACGTACGCTATATGTACGTATCCTGAAGCCGGACAACGACGCGCTCACCAAGAACGCGGCACATACCTTCACCTACGAAAACCGCACGTTGCCCTATTCCATCAAGAAATACATCGAATACGACGGCGAAGAACAACCGGTGGTGGTCTATTGGGACGTAGAAGAATTTCTCTACGCCGGAGAATACCGGGTAGATATCTTCGCCGAAAATACACTCATCGGCTCCCAGCGGTTTACACTGAACTGATCGGGATCAGGATACCACAGAGAGATTGACGATATACTTATCTACGATGGGAAAGGCATACAGGCCAATGCCTCATCTATCTGCGGCATAAGGCTAACCGGAAATACGCCTGAGGCTGTCTCACCATAGATTCTAATCAAGTAAAATCTATGGTGAGACAGCCTCTTTCAGTGAATAAGTGATTCTTTCCGTCCGGAAAGGACGGCCGATCTTAGCACGGATTGAGGCAGTCAACCAGATGGGCTTCCAAGTCCTGAAGGGACAGCCGATTCCAGCCCAGAGATAAAGGGACTAAGAAATGGTCACGACGGATAGAACTGGGACATGTATACCCTTCGGATCCCAATCGGACATACCCCGAATATATCAATATACACTGGGCAGGGGGAAAGAATGTGACAGGCGAATATACAAAAAGGAAAATATGTTTCCGAAGGTTGTCTGGAAAATCCAGCATCTACAGTCTGACTTATCCCAGAGATTAATAATCGGATAAATGGGACTTATTTAGTTGGATTT
>JAJBTC010000046.1:12642-29198 GCA_020861095.1 Bacteroides sp. | reverse complement strand
GCGGTGATCAAAGAGGCAGACCTGGCAGAGATCGAAAAGAAAATGATCGAACTGGCTGCCCGCAAAGAGTCGCTCGTGCGCCGGGACATCACCAAAAGCGATGCCCTGAAAGCGTTTGGCGACCGGGGAGAGACCTACAAGTGCGAACTGATCTCGGAACTGGAAGACGGTACCATCACTACCTATACACAGGGCAACTTTACCGACCTGTGCCGCGGCCCTCACCTGTTGTCTACCTCGCCCATCAAGGCGATCAAGCTGACCACCGTGGCCGGAGCCTACTGGCGCGGTCAGGAAGACCGGAAGATGCTGACCCGTATCTACGGCATCACTTTCCCGAAGAAGAAACTGCTCGATGAGTATCTGGTGATGGTAGAAGAGGCTAAGAAACGCGACCACCGCAAGATCGGCAGGGAGATGGAACTGTTTATGTTCTCCGAGACGGTAGGCAAAGGACTGCCCATGTGGCTGCCCAAAGGAACGGCACTGCGCCTGCGGCTGGAAGAGTTCCTGAAGAAAATACAGAAACGATTCGGCTACCAGCAGGTGATCACCCCGCATATCGGGAATAAAGCGTTGTATGTGACTTCGGGTCACTACGCCAAATACGGAAAAGATTCTTTCCAGCCGATCCATACGCCGGAAGAAGGGGAGGAGTACCTGCTGAAACCGATGAACTGTCCGCACCACTGCGAGATCTACAAATGGCAACCGCGCTCGTACAAAGACCTGCCTCTGCGCCTGGCCGAGTTCGGAACCGTGTACCGTTATGAACAAAGTGGGGAGCTTCACGGTTTAACGCGTGTACGCAGTTTTACACAGGATGATGCCCATATCTTCTGTCGGCCCGACCAGGTGAAACAGGAGTTCTTGGATGTGATGGATATTATCTTCATCATCTTCAAGGCACTCGATTTCGAGAACTTCGAAGCACAGATCTCTCTGCGCGATCCGGAGAATAAGGAGAAATACATCGGTAGCGACGAGAACTGGGAGAAGGCCGAACGGGCCATTGTGGAGGCCTGCGAAGAGAAAGGCCTCAAGGCCCGGATCGAATACGGGGAAGCCGCTTTCTACGGTCCCAAGTTAGACTTTATGGTGCGTGATGCCCTGGGACGCAGGTGGCAGTTGGGAACGATACAGGTAGACTATAACCTGCCCGAACGCTTCCAGCTGGAATATACCGGAGCCGACAACCAGAAGCACCGTCCGGTGATGATACACCGCGCGCCTTTCGGGTCGATGGAACGTTTTGTGGCGGTACTCATCGAACATACCGGCGGTAAATTCCCGCTGTGGCTCACTCCCGATCAGGTGGTGGTGCTGCCTATCAGCGAGAAATTCAACGAATACGCGCATGAAGTACGCTCGTATCTGGAGAGCCGCGATATACGTACCCTGGTGGACGACCGCAACGAAAAGATCGGACGTAAGATACGTGACAACGAGATGAAACGTATCCCCTATATGCTGATCGTCGGAGAGAAGGAAGCCGGGAACGGAGAGATCTCTGTGCGCCGTCAGGGAGAAGGAGACAAAGGAACCCTGAAAATGGAAGAATTTGCAAAAATTCTCAACGAAGAGGTAGAAAATATGATAAATAAATGGTAACTTTGCGCGGAATTGTAAGAGCATAGCATCCATTGATGTTCTAAAGGTCGCTTTTAATTAAAAACTTAAATTTTAAGATATTGGTAATAAAGAAGAAACCATCTGGAGGTAATCGCTTCCAAATGAAGAACGACAGCTTGAAAGGGCAATACCGGATCAATGAACAGATCCGTGCCAAAGAAGTACGTGTTGTCGGAGAAGGTGATGAATCTACTGTGTATCCGATTGCACAGGCTCTGAAAATAGCCGAAGACCGTGAGTTGGATCTGGTGGAGATCTCTCCGAATGCCCAACCCCCTGTTTGCCGTATCATTGACTACTCCAAGTTCATCTACCAGCAGAGAAAGCGTCAGAAAGAGCAGAAAGCCAAACAGGTGAAAGTCAATGTCAAAGAGATCCGTTTCGGACCTCAGACCGACGATCATGACTACAATTTCAAACTCAAACATGCCAAAGGGTTCCTTGTCGACGGAGACAGGGTGAAGGCGTATGTGTTCTTCAAAGGACGTTCGATCCTGTTTAAAGAACAGGGTGAGGTACTGCTGCTTCGTTTTGCCAATGACCTGGAAGAGGTTGCCAAAGTAGACCAGATGCCTGTGCTCGAAGGAAAGCGCATGACGATCTTCCTTTCTCCGAAAAAGAAAGACGGAGGGAATGCAGCGGCTCCTAAGAAACCACAGGTGAAGCCGGAAAAACCGCAGCAGAAACCTCAGGAACCAAAGCCTCAGGAGCAGCGGGAAGAAGCCGCTGCGGAGTAATATACACAGAAGAAAAAATGAGTAACGCCAGAGGTATAGTGCGTTGCCATATTCATTAATCATTATAAAAACAAGTAAGATGCCAAAGATGAAGACTAACTCCGGTTCGAAAAAGAGGTTCGCCCTTACCGGATCAGGTAAAATCAAAAGAAAGCACGCTTTTCACAGTCACATCCTGACTAAGAAATCGAAGAAGAGAAAAAGAAACCTTTGCTACAGCACTACGGTGAATTCAGTGGATGTGAATCAGGTGAAGGAACTTCTGGCTCTGAAGTAAAAAGCGACACTATTCTTTTAAAAGTTATTAACCGGATGCATTAGCCTCAAGTTCGTTGCACGAAGCAACGGCGCTAACATTCAAAAACAAGTAAAACTATGCCAAGATCAGTAAATCATGTTGCTTCCAAAGCAAGAAGAAAGAAAATCCTGAAACTTACCAAAGGATACTTTGGTGCACGTAAGAACGTATGGACTGTAGCAAAGAATACCTGGGAAAAAGGGTTGACCTACGCATACCGTGACCGTAAAAACAAGAAAAGAAATTTCCGTGCTCTCTGGATACAACGTATCAACGCGGCTGCCCGCCTGGAAGGAATGTCTTATTCCCGCCTGATGGGTGGTCTGCACAAAGCAGGTATCGAAATAAACCGTAAGGTGCTGGCCGACCTGGCTATGAACCATCCCGAAGCATTCAAAGCTATCGTTGCGAAAGCAAAAGCATAGGCCGGGAACGGTGGATTGACCCACGAATAGAAAAGGAAGTGCCTCCATAGAGGGACTTCCTTTTTTTGTTGGCTTCCGGTGATTGTGTGGGACTTCGGAGATAGTGTTGGTTTCCAGGGATTATTTAGGAATCTGGTAATTATTTAAACTTCTGGAGATTATGTTTTTGATGGGTTGAAGTAGCAGTCAACGTAGTTACCTATATCCATTTTACAGAATGGGCTGAAAGCCCTGTCGATTTTAGCCCAGGGTAAGGAAGCGCAGGGAACCGGAGCGAACGCAGCCCTGGGAAATACATGTAAAATGAATAGAGATAGAGTTCTGTAAGAACGATCGAAAACAAATCATTTAATTTTATTATCTTCGTGAGCAACACTTAAATCCCCTGTGAAATGGCTCAATCTTTATCTCAACTGTATGTTCATGTTATCTTTCACGTCAAAGGGCATACGCTTATCCGTTTAAACGATGCAGAACGAATTCACACCTACATGGCAGGTATTATCAAAAACCATGATTCTATTCCTATTCAAATCAATGGCATGCCCGATCCTATTCATATATTATGTATTCTTTCTAAAAACGTAGCTCTTGCCCAATTTGTACAGGATGTAAAATCCATAAGCAGTGTATGGATAAAAGGTATTGACCCTTATTATCATCGGTTCGAATGGCAAAGAGGATATGGCGGATTTTCGGTTAGTCCTTCTCTGCACGATAGGACAGTACAATATATTCGTAATCAGGCCACTCATCATAGGAAGATTTCATTTAAGGAGGAATACCTATGGTTCTTAAAAGAATATGGGATTGAATATGATGAACGGTATTTGTGGAATGAGTAGGTTTTCGATCGTTCTTACAGAACTCCGCCGATTGGATTAGGTATTTTTCCCAGGGCTTTCAGCCCATTCTGTAAAATGAATATAGGTAACTATCCTCAATGTATATCCCATGAAGAGCGACAGCTAACCTCCTCCTTCTTCTCTTATTTTCTGAACAGAATCTACCAGACCTGAAAGGCTCCGAATAGAAGATACATAACACAAGATTTTGTTTTCGGTACAACAGATAGAAGAAATCGATAGGCTCTCCGCTGAATGCCCTGTTATTCCTGTGGGACTGAGTGGTTTTGATCCGTAAACTACCATTTCCGGCACATTATATAATATTAAGCAATCCTCTTAAAAAAGGCGAAACTTCCAACAAAATAAAGTTTTTTCTTGTTTATCTCACATATAGTATCTATATTTGTTATAGAAAATATGAGCCGCATTGATTGGATCGGGAAACTCATCAGTTAAACCAGAAAACCGAGACAAGCTTCGCATCTCAATGGCGGGCCACACCCTTACAGGGCAGCTTTATGCCGGTGGATTACAAAGAGGTCGGGCACTCAAATCATGTCATTCGGAGTTTCATCACATCAGAATCGGTGCGGCTTTCTTATAAAGAAAGGGCGATAGTCAGCGCATGACTACTGCCCTTTTTGTTTACATTTATGGATGCCTGTAAGTCCGACGCAGGAATGGATGGGTCTGCCTGAAAGTGATTCCATAGTAAACTCTCAGTCCTCTCTGAGGGAGACCCACGTTACAGTCTGAGGGATTTGTTAACTGCATGAAAACCTGCGGCTTTTTGACTTCTTCTGCCTGGGAAGCCTGCCACCTTAAGCTATGTATAAAATCTATTGTTGCTACAAATAAGTACCATTTATATGCAACAGATCGTATGATATTCTATTTTTCAGGTACAGGCAATTCCCGCTGGATCGCTTACCGGCTGGCGGAGGAGTTGCAGGAGAAATTAGTTTTTATTCCCGATGCCCTGCGGTTTTCCGGCAGCAGTCCGGCAGTAGATCCGGGAACGGTGGAAAATCCTTCAGACAGTACGATCCCGGAATTTACTCCGGAGCCCGGGGAAAACATAGGTTTTGTCTTTCCGGTCTATTCGTGGGGACCTCCCGCCATTGTCCTGGAATTTATCCGGAAACTGAAACTCTTTTCCTATACCGATCCGTATACCTTTTTTGTCTGTTCCTGCGGAGATGAAACCGGGCTTACTCCCGACAGGATGCATCAGGCCCTGAACCGGAAAGGGTGGACGTGCCATGCCGGCTTTTCCGTGTGTATGCCCAACAACTATATCCTTTTCCCCGGTTTCGATGTAGATCCGGAAGAAGTAGCGAAGAGAAAACTCGCTGAGGCAGAACCCCGGATGCGGGAGATCATCCGCCGGATCCGGAATAAGGAGGAGACGACGGATTGTCACATCGGCTCCCTGCCGTGGCTGAAGTCCCGTGTGATCTTTCCTCTTTTCAACCGTTTTGCTGTCTCCGCCCGTCCCTATCGCTCAACGGATACCTGCAACGGTTGTGGCAGGTGCGTACGCCATTGCCCCACACGGAACATCTCTCTTTCTCCGGATAAAAGGCCGGTATGGGGCGATCGGTGTACCATGTGTGTAGCCTGTTACCACATCTGCCTCCAACATGCGATAGCCTATGGCAATAAGACACGGGGAAAGGGTACCTATTTTCATCCCGATGGCCGGTGATCAGGCGAAGGGTATCTGTATGAGAGGCATTACTTTATGAACAGATGTCCGGGTTGTAGAGACAATGTCTGACGGTCGACGACTGGAACTGGGCTCGTTATGCTCCCCACTACAAACCGTTGGGATCGGGTGATATCCGGAAACTGAAAGAAGCAGATCTGATGAAAGAAAGGCAGAGATTGCCCATAAAAAGAGAAGATCCTGTGTTGCCTGCTTTCAGGGATGTGGCTACGGTTGTACTGGCACGTTGCTATCTGAGAAGTCAGGATCCGGGTGCGGCGTTAACGCTGTTCGAAGAGAGGATCAACAGCGGACGTTATAGTCTGGGACGCAGTTGGGACAGTGTGTTTTGTGAGGATCAAACCAAAGAGGCCATCCTCTCCTTTCCTCCCAACACCAACCATTCGGGTATGTGGGGATTTTATAATGACTGCCACAAAAGGATCCCTGCTCTGACGTATGGAGAAATTATGTTATCTGCAGCGGAATGTGCCGATAGAGTAGGTCAGACGGATAAGGCATGGAGATATAAGAATCAATTGAGGACCACCCGGGAACGTTCATCCATAGGATCCGGAGATTTTATTTCTGCTCTGACGGATACCTGGAGAGAAGAAGGAAAAGAGACTGCTTCCTATCTGGAGTTTCTGAAACGTAAAGGACTGGCAGATAGTACCTTGTCTATTTCATCTTAACAGACCTTGTGGCCCATTGCCCATTATTATTTGTAGGAATATGGAATGACACAAAATCCCGGAGAATGGTAGAAACAGAGATCGGGTTATATATCCGGTACTGTCCTGACCCTTGGAAATGTGAGAGTAAGTAAGGAGTATCTATTGTTTCATTTCCGAAGCATTATAAAGATACTCTCCGAATGAGCATATAGTGAGTTGGGGATATAAAATAGATGTAAGTATACTTTTGATTTATCCTCATAGACGTTTTTAGCAAAGAAGAAAAATACAGAAAGAGAGTGAGTCCGGTCTGATCCGGGGGAGAGGAAAAAATCTTCCTTGGAGACTTTCTTTATCTTCCTTGGAAAGTGTCCAGACTTTCCAAGGAGAGTTTGGATACTTTCCTTGGAGAGTATAGAGGTTTTCCTTGGAGTATTTACTCACGGATCGCGATCCGGCCATCGGACAGGTTGTCTATGATAGCCAGGGATTCTACCCGTACTCCTTGTTCCTCGAGCATCTTACGTCCGTCCTGAAAAGACTTTTCGATGATAAATCCCATACCTACGAGTTTGGCGCCGGATTGGCGGATCAGATCCATAACACCCAGGGCAGCGTTGCCATAGGCCAGAAAGTCGTCGATAAACAGGACACGATCCTGTGGCGTGAGGAAGTCGGCACTGATCACTACCTCGTAGTCCCGGTCTTTGGTAAAGGAATGCACGGTGGTGGAGATGGCGTTGCGGATGGTGCGGGGCGATTTCTTCTTGGCGAATACGACAGGCAGATCGAGCAGATACCCGGTCATGATGGCCGGAGCAATGCCGCTGGCCTCGATGGTCATGACCTTGTTGACATCTGTGGAGGCAAAACGACGGACAAATTCTACCCCGATGGATTTCATCAGTACGGGGTCCATCTGGTGGTTGATGAAGCTGTCTACTTTCAGTATGCCCCCTTCGAAGCTGCGGCCATCCTGCAGGATGCGTTTGCGGAGTAATTCCATGTTATTTAAGTTTTGAGTTATAGAGAGAGGTCGGTCGGTACATTGGATCTTTCTTCTTTTGTTCTTCTGTTCTTTTGTCTGAAAAAAGAAGAGAAGGAATACGGATATCTTGGATAGGAAATAAGGAGACGCAAATATACGTCTCTACAGGTGAATATTACCGATCGTTAGTCAGATTATCTTTTCAATCGTACATCGTCAATCGTTAAATCGTCAATCATTTGTTGTTTCTCAGGTCTCTCACACGCACCGCTTTGCCTTCTGTCTGGGGGATAGAACCTTTCTTCACCAGCTTGAGTTTCGGAGTGACAAGAATCTCGTCGCGGAGCTGTCGGGTGATCTCCCGGCGGATCTGTTCCAGTTCGATGTAGTTGTCGGTCGAGAGGTCGCTCAGTTCCACCTCCACGATCATCTCATCCTGACTGTCGCGGTTTTCCAGTGTGATCAGATACTGGCTGCCCAATTCGGAGAATTGCATCAGGATCTTTTCGATCTGCATCGGGAAGATATTCACCCCTTTGATGATGAACATATCGTCGCTACGGCCTTTGATGCGGTCGATGCGTCGGTGCGTACGTCCGCAGGGGCAGGGGCCGGGCAAGATGCGGGTGAGGTCGCGCGTGCGGTAGCGGATCATCGGCATCATGTCCCGGTCGAGGGTCGTGAGTACCAGTTCCCCGATCTCTCCTTCGGGTACAGGCTCTCCGGTCTCCGGGTCGATGATCTCCATCCAGTAGCAGTCTTCCCAGAGGTGCATACCGTTTTGCTCGGTACACTCGAAGGCTACACCGGGACCGTTCATCTCAGTGAGCCCGAAGCAGTTGTAGGCTTTGATGTTGAGCAGTTCTTCGATCTTGCGGCGTTGCTGGTCGGTATGAGGTTCGGCGCCGATGATCAGGGTGGTGAGGCTGGTACTGCGCGGATCGATCCCCTCTTCGCGGAAAGCCTCGGCCAGGCGGATGGCATAGCTGGGGATCGCGTGGAGTCCGGTAGTTCTGAAGTCGGTAATGAACTTGATCTGGCGTTTGCTATTGCCCGCGGCAGCCGGTACGGTGAGAGCTCCCAGGCGTTCGGCTCCGTACTGGAATCCCAGTCCGCCCGTAAACATACCGTAGCCCGAACTGTTCTGGAATACATCCGAGCGGCGCAATCCTACCATATAGAGACAGCGGGCCACCAGGTTGGCCCAGGAGTCCAGATCGTGTTGCGAGTGCACCACTACCGTGGGATTCCCCGTGGTGCCGCTGGAAGAGTGGATACGTACCCCCTCTTCCGACATATCGCCTGCCACCAGTCCGAACGGGTAATGATCCCGCATATCGGCTTTGGTGGTAAAGGGGAGTTTGCGGATATCCTCCGGCGTGCGGATATCCTCCGCGCGGATCCCGTGTCGGGTAAATACGCTGCTGTAATAGGGAGACCGGGCGGCCCGGGCGATGGTGGCGCGGAGACGTTCCAGTTGCAGTGCCTGCAGACTGTCGCGGTTCATGGTCTCGATCTTTTCTTCCCAGTAAGGTGAGTGTATCATAAGTATTGTTTTAATAAGGTTGGCCTGTGATCCGACGGATAGGGAGGAACAAGTGTCAGAAATATTCGATGTCGCGTTTCAGGATATGTTGAGCCTCTCCGTTTTCAAATAGGGTATACTGTATCCAGTTGCCCTTTTCATCGAATAGGTATTCGTAGGTACTGCTTTCTGTGATGTGTCGGGTATCTCCTTCTGTGTATCCTGCCTGTATCTCTGTTTCTACCCATCCGTTGGGGTCGTAGATCGTTTTACGGAATACCCGGGAAAGAGGAAACTCTGTGATTTTATAGGAAAGTATATCGTTTTTGTAGTGATAAGTGGTCTGCGTAACGATGGCCTGCCCGGAGTTGTATTCCGTGATAGAAGCTATCTTATCTCCGTTGTATGTGTATACGGTGGTGCAGACTTGTTCTCCTTTTTCGTCGTACTTGCGGGAGCCGGAGATCCGGTTATCTTCGTAATCAAAACCCCCGCTTTCTATGAGTGTGTCCCCCTCGTAGGCGTTCCACCCGGTCAGCTTCCCCTCCTGGTAGGTATATTCCATTTTCGCTTGTAACCTGTCGGCATCTCCCAGGGAGGTGTGTTGTACAAGCAGATTGCCTTGTCTGTCAAACGTCTGTGAATCGTCTCCTACATTCCATTTCCAACCTGGCTCTCCCGACGCATCGACTTGATAGTAGGAGGAATGTATGGATCTGACGTTCCCTTTCAGGAAATGGTTGGGCCATCCGTTGTAGGGTTTTTCTTGGGGTTGACTGCAACTGATACAGGCAAAGGGTACAACCAGGAAGAGCAGAAGGTATTTCATGTATGTATATGATCTGGTGAAAAGGGAACAGACGTGTTGTTCTGTTGAGGACAGGACCAGTCTGTTCCCTTCTTCGGATAAGTAATTCTATATCATTTTCTCTGAGATGGCCTTTCCGGCATCCAGGGCTTTCAGGTTCATCTCTACCACCGCTTCTCCTTTGCGTCCGAAGATCTCCCGGATGCTTTCGCGGATGTCTGCAAAGTCCAATCCTAAGAACGGAACAGTAGCTCCCAGCAACACGATATTGGCTACACGCACCGACCCGGCTTCGCGGGCAATGGCATCTACGTTGAGCACCACTGTGCGGGGCAGTTTGCCGATCTCTGCCCGTACGGCTTGATGATCGGGATAGTTGGGGATGTTGACAAATGGAGTTTCATTGGTCACTAACCACCCCTGCGGACCGAGGTAGGGGAGGTAGCGCAGGCTTTCCATCGGTTCGAGGGAGATGATCAGGTCGCACTTTCCCCGGGGGATCAGGTCGGAATGGATGGGCTGGTCGCTGATGCGCAGGTTGGACTGTACATCTCCGCCCCGCTGGCTCATGCCATGTACTTCGGCCTGTTTCATATAGAGACCCTGTTTGAGGGCTGCTTTTCCGATAACGGTGGCGATGGAGAGGATCCCTTGTCCGCCCACACCGCATAGTATAATGTCTTTTTTCATGCTGTACACATTTTATGTTTCTTAAGGTGGTATGTAACCCGTTGTTTGTATACCTCTCCTTAGACGAAGGAGTGGGGCAGGCTCGTTCCGTGCCTTACTTGTTTGCTTTTTTCCTGCGGGTCAATGTCTGGATACACTCTCTGCGGGGAATAATGACCGATACGCCGGGATACCGGATCTCTTCGCGGATCAGCCGGCGCATCTCTTCGTGGTTTTTCTTCAGGGGAACTACCACGCGGATATGATCCGGATCGACCCCTACGCCGGCACAGATGGCTTCGATGCGTCCCGTACCCGCCGAGTCCTGACCACCCGTCATGGCCGTGGTCTCGTTGTCCGAGATCACGATTACCACGTTGCTGTTGTCATTAACACAATCCAACAATCCGGTGATGCCCGAATGGGTAAAGGTAGAGTCGCCGACCACTGCCACCGAAGGAAAGAGGCCGCCGTCGGCAGCTCCCTTGGCCATGGTGATGGAGGCACCCATATCTACGCAGGAATGGATGGCGTTGAAAGGGGCGTTGGCTCCCAGGGTGTAGCATCCGATGTCGCTGAATACTTTGTGGTCGGGATATTCCGTGCGGAGGATTTCGGTGAGTATGGCGTAAACATCGCGGTGTCCGCAACCGTCGCACAGGGCAGGGGGGCGCATCTCTACCAGTTCGGGTACGGTGAACAGGGATTCGCACGTGATGCCTAACGCGCAGGCCACGGTATCGGGAGTGAGTTCTCCGTCGGGAGACAGCGTACCGTCCGTACGGCCGTGTATCGTAAGTCCCAGGCCGAGGTATCCTTTGAGTTGTTTTTCTACAAACGGTTGTCCGTCTTCTAAGATCAACAGGGCTTCGCACTCTTCGGCTAAGCGGAGGAGTTGTTTCTTCGGCAAGGGGTACTGGCCAATCTTGAGTACAGGGTGGGGACATCCGTCGGGATAGTTCTCCATCAGGTAGTTGTAGCCGATGCCACAGGCCACGATACCGAGTTTCTTGTCCGGACCGTCGATGTATTGGTTGTAGGGAGACTCTTCGGAGGCGCGGACAAACTCTTCCTGCCGCTCCAACAGCATCCGGTAGCGTTTGCGGGCATTGCCGGGCAGCAGGATAAATTGCCGGGGATCTTTGCTGAAGGAGAGGGGGTTCATCTCTTTTTGCGGCTTGCGCTCTACACCGGCACGCGAGTGGGCCAGACGGGTGACGATGCGTACCAGGACCGGTTCGCCGATCTGTTCGGAAAATTCAAATCCGTTGTAGATCATGTCGTACGCCTCCTGCTGGTTACCGGGCTCGTACATGGGTATCAGGGAGAAGTCGCCGTAGAACCGGCTGTCCTGTTCGTTCTGGGAAGAGTGCATACCCGGATCATCGGCTGCCAGCACCAGCAGTCCGCCATGGACCCCGGTAACGGCGGAGTTGACAAAACAGTCGGCTGCCACATTCATCCCTACGTGTTTCATACATACCAGCGCCCGTTTGCCCACGAAAGACATACCCAGTGCGGCTTCCATCGCGGTCTTTTCGTTGGCTGCCCAGCGGCTGTGAATGCCCCGTTCGGCAGTAAGGGGAGCGGCCTGTATGTATTCGGTAATCTCGGTAGAGGGGGTGCCCGGATAGGCGTAGACACCCGATAGTCCGGCGTCGAGGGCGGCCTGTGCGATGGCTTCGTCGCCAAGTAAGAGTTGCTTGCTCATAACTGGTTTTTTATGGATAGGTTGTGTGTATTCAGGGTTTATCTGTTCGGGTGCTGCCCCGGGAAATTCCGACAACATGTCGGATAAAAGTACTGTTTTGCGGTGTAAATCCACAAGACAATCAGATACTTTGTGTGCAAATATATATTTTTGCCCTTGTTTTCCCTGACATTCGGGGGAAAAAATGAGAAGATTACATGTTATGGAACGATGGAAGGGAGTGAGGGTGTCATGTAGAGACGCATAGTTGCGTCTCCGTTGTATGTCTCAACTGTACATTTCTACAGTACGTCTATGGCTCAGGTATCTTTTTCATCGTTTGACTGCTCTGTCGGTATGTTCTCCTCCGGTGTGCTGAGATGCATCCCGTGCGTCTCGTATGTTTGCATCTAACATGTAATGTATAGGGATTTACAAACAGATTCTTTCTGTCATTTCAATCGTACATCGTAAATCGTCCAATCGTAAATCTTTTTGCGTCTCTACAGAAGAGACATGGGGCTGTGTGGAGGAGATGGGATTTGTGTATATAAAAACATCTGCCTGCTTTCCGGAATGTATGGAGAGTCAGGTGAAGAGAGGTCTGTTTTATTTCTGAGCGGGTGACAGAAACAGAGATATACATATACTCTGGTTCCGGAATATCAATGGAAGATCTTCCGTTCGTTGAGTGCCCGGCGGTAGCGTTCGCTGTTGCGGTTGTGCTCGGCCAGGGTACGGGCGAAGTTGTGTGTACCGGAGAAGTCTTCTTTGGCACACATAAAAAGGTAATCGTGTTGCTGGTAGTTGAGCACGCTTTCAATGGCCTGTTTGGAAGGGTAGCGAATGGGGCCGGGGGGGAGTCCGGCATTGCGATAGGTATTGTAGGGCGACTCGGTCTCCAGGTGGCGGTTGAGCACCCGGCGCAGGGCAAAGTCCTGCATGGCATACTTCACCGTAGGGTCTGCTTCCAGTTTCATGCCCCGGCGCAGGCGGTTGAGATACAGCCCTGCCACCACAGGCATTTCGCCTGCATTGGCAGTCTCTTCTTCTACAATAGAGGCCAGGGTAACCACTTCTTCAGGTGTCAGGTTGATGGCCTGGGCTTTGGCGCGGCGGTCTGCGTTCCAGAACCGTTCGTTCTCCTTGTGCAGACGGGCGATCAGATCGTCGGCCGGAATGGTCCAGTATACCTGGTAGGTCTCCGGGATCACCAGCGCAGGGAGTGTCTCCGGTGTATATCCCAGGCGGGCAATGTATTGCGGATCATTTAACCGGGAAGCTATTTCCGTAGAGTCGATCATCAGTTGCCGGCTTAGCTGCCGGGCCAGATCGCCGGTGGTACGCACACTGTTGATGGTGAGGTTGATGGGCTCCTGGGATCCGCGCGACAGACGGCGATAGACATCCAAGGCGTTGTCTCCCGGCCGGATGGCATAGCGACCGGGCCGGATGTTACGCGGATAGTTTTTGTTGCCAGCCAACCAGTAGAAGCCTGTCAGGTTTCCTGTCTCTCCGACGGTGGAGCGGAGTTTGTAATACACCGAATCCGCATCGTCATCCCGGTCTATGTAGATATAAACGGTCTCTTTCGGGTGAAATTGCGGGGCAAATATCAGGTGATAGCCATAGCCTGCTACGGCTGCTCCTGCCAGTAGTATCACTGCCAGGGATATCCAGAGTATTTGTTTGGTCTTCCGGGTCATACGTCTTGTTCGTTTGAGCATATAAAACGACTTCAAAGATAACAAGAAAATGCGGAAGATGGTTATGAGGTTAACAAATGTTTTTAAGAGAGGGGCTTTGAGTATGGGATTTCTTTTTATTTCATTTGGAAGAAACCGCGCAGGGCTGTGAGTGATACAATCACTCACAGCCCTGTATTGGAGATTGATTTTTATATGTTACCTCTTTTCGTAGATCCGGTCACTTATTCTATCTCCCTCTTCAGACCATAATACCAGGACTGTCCTGACGGAATGCTAAGAATATGGAATTGTTTCCGCTGGAAAGCCGTATAGATCCCGGTATATCAGCGTAACCATACGCAACGGCATGATAATATAGAGTTTCTCCGGCACTGAAATTGTTTAAATTAGTAGTGAGTGGAGATTCCCTTACAGGCATTGCCAGATATGTGTTCAGTTTGCTCGTATCAATGGGAGTAGAGGAAGTGTAGAATGTCATTCCATTGTACAAAACTGCTGCTGGTGTTGTGGTGATAGTCAGCTGAGGGGCATTGCTTGTAAGAATAACTGTTCGTGTGTCGTCTGAATCTCTTATGAGCCATATACCTGACTGGGTCGCATACCCGTCAGCAGATATGGAGTAGCTTACCGTTGAATTGGCAGCTACCTGGGTGGTGCCCGAATAATATCCGTCTTGTGCTATCATCTTTACCTGGTTCAAGTCTACCATTACCTTCAGATTGGACAGGTTGGAGTGATTCACCCGGACAGTAAGCTTCACATATCCGGAACCGGATGTCATCAAATACCTGGATCTCATATCCCCACCTCCCTTCGCCAGTAGTTAAGCAGGTTTTCATCGGTCATGGCTGTCAGCTGGTCTTTCTGTTCCCAGCCTACCCGACAACATTCACGGATGTAACCTGTCATTTTGGTATAGAAATCAGTAAACTCTTCCAGCATGGTAAACTCCTGATAAATGGGTTGCGTTGTGGTACCGAACTTAAACCGGACCGGCAGGGTTTGGTTTTTGCCATTGAATTGTATAGCCAGGTCATAAGCAGCTTTGTAATTGAGCTGGTTTTCCTGAGACAACCATACGGGTATTTCCTTCCAGGTGAAGCCGGATAAGATGGATTTTGTGACTTGCTGATTGATCTGTTCGAATGCCTCCTGCAAGAGTTGCTCCCGGGATGGAAGCTGTTCTGCTATGGGAGTCAATTCTTTGTTGAAGACCTCTTCGGGAGTGCCTTGTGGGTTGACTTCATAAAAGGCCACCTGCTCTTCATCCAACAGGATATATGCTCCTTTGTGGTAATCTTCGAGAGTGGTACCTGTATAGTAATTGTCTCCCAGTAACTGGCTGTTGTAAAAGCCTATGTGTTTTTGTATGTATATCATGACTGTTGTTTTTTATGGAGTTTGTTTTTAATTTAACGGAAGCAGCGTAGAAGGATTGGATACTCTTACCAGGTACTTACCTCCTATATAGCGTATCGAGATCTCTTCTATAGTACCTGCTGCGATCTCGAGGGAATTGGCAGTACATACCCAATCTGTGCCATTTGGTAAGCTGTGTACTATCATTCTGGCCGAAGAATTTTTAATACTGATGATACATTCAAAACCTTCGGCTGGAGTACCAGAAAAACTGATTGCGTCCAGGATCAGGTTGGAGGTGTATTCTCTGTAGATACTGTACTTATTCGTGGGAAGATTGGCCAATGAGGTCGCTTTATATACATCCGTAGGGACTACAGCGTTGTTGAGCCTGACTTTATCCGCCGAAGACATCAGGCCATTGGCCGAGGTTGTGGCTACACCATATGTGGTGTCTTGTCCGGGTATCCCTAATGCTGTAATATCTGCTTTGGTCACACCTGTAACTGCACTCACGTGTCCGGTAGCATCTACGGTCATTTTATTAAACCCTGCTGTCCGTGCCGTATAGGCAGGATGAGTATAGTTATTGGCGTTTGCAGCTATTCCGTTCAGTTTGGTTTTGTCGGCAGCCGACATGAGTCCGTTTGCTGAGGTGGTAGCTACGCTGGTATCCGGTATTCCCAATGTTGTAATGTCCTGTTTTGCTACTGCAGTCACTCCACTGACATGCCCGGTACCATCTACAGTCACTTTATTGAATCCGGCAGCACGTGCGGTATAAGTTGGGTGAGTGTAGTTGTTGGCATTATCAGCTATTTTATCCAGTTTGGTCTTGTCCGTAGAGGACATCAGACCGTTGGCTGTCTGTGTTGCTACTGTATAAGTTGTATCTTGTGCGGGTATTCCTAAATCAATAATATCCTTTTTAATTACCTTTTCTACAGTTTGTATGTGTCCAACGCTGTCGACAGCTACTTTATAGAGATTTAGAGAATCTTTGTTCTCTCCTTTGGTATGCTCTGTAAATTGCTGATCGTGCCTGGTTAATCTATCATCTTGTTCTTTATCTTTTTTCTCGATCCGTTCAATGTCTTGATCCAGGCCATCCAGTCTATTGTCCTGTTGTTTGTCTTTCTCGTTGATGTTCTTGATGTCTGTATCGTGCCCAGTCAGTCTGCCGTCCTGTTCTTGATCTTTCGTTTTTATTTGCCCGATGGTTGTGTCGTGGTTATTTAGTCTGGTATCCTGTTCAGCGTCTTTCAGGTCAATCTGTGTAATTTCCTCAGCATGGTTGTTCAATCTGCCATCTTGTTCCGCATCTTTCTTATCGATTCGTTCGATGTCTTTATCATGGTCATTCAGCCTACCATCTTGTTTAGCATCTTCTTGATTGATCTGTTCGATCTCTGCATCGTGATCATCCAGTCTGCCATCTTGTTCCGCATCTTTCTTATCGATTCGTTCGATGTCTTTATCATGG
>JAJBTC010000046.1:0-12542 GCA_020861095.1 Bacteroides sp. | reverse complement strand
TCATCCAGCCTATTATCCTGTTTGTCATTATCTTTATTGATCTGTTCGATCTCTGTATCGTGATCATTCAGTCTTCCATCCTGATCCTGATCTTTGGAGTTAATTTGCCCGATGGCGGTGTCATGGTTATTTAATCTGTTATCCTGTTCAGCGTCTTTCAGGTCAATCTGTTTGATCTCCTCATCGTGGTTGTTCAGCCTGCCATCTTGTTCTACATATTTCTTATCGATTCGTTTGATATCTTCATCATGGTCATTCAGCCTATTATCCTGTTCCGTATCTTTCAGGTCAATTCTCTCGATGTTTTTGTCATGGTCATTGAGTTTGTCATCTTGCTCTGTATCTTTAGCATCCATTCTTTCGATATCCGCATCGTGTTGATTCAATCTGCTATCTTGTTGATCATCTTTTTTATCGATCCGTTGGATTTCCTCATCGTGTTGATTCAATCTACTATCTTGTTGATCATCTTTCTTATCGATCCGTTGGATTTCCTGATCATGGTTATCCAGTCTACCATCCTGTTCTGAATCTTTTCGGTCAATCCGTCTGATCTCCTCATCGTGATCATCCAGTCTACCGTCCTGTTCCGCATCTTTCTTGTCAATCCGTTCGATATCTGCATCGTGCTGATTCAGCATTTCCCGTTCCGTATCCGTAAAGAACCGGTGTTCGGGATCCTGGATCACATCTGTAAATCGGGGGAAGTGGTCTTCCGATAGTTCCAGGCAGATGCCATCTTCGGGTTTCACAGAGGAGAGGACCGCCTGGTAGTCATAAGCAATCGGTTTCAGTCTGTCGTCTACATAGGTACGTCTGATTACCGTATGATCCAGGGTCAGGTAGGCAGGCAGGGTGGTGGAATCTGTGCCGGCGAAGGGTACTACCATAAACACGGGTTCCTGATCCACATCTTTACCTTCCAGGGCTACCAGGCCCGGAGCAATGCGGAAAGTTCCATCGCCTTTATCGGTGAGGCTGCATCCGCGGAGTACACAACTGCCGTATTCGGCAAAGAAATTGTCAATGGCTTTCAGAGGTTCTGATTGCAGTTCGAGCAGGTCTTCGCCCGCCCACTGGCGTATACCGGTGGTTTGTATATGTCTTTTCATTCCTGTATGATTATGTATTTTAATAAAACTTGTTTGTATTTCTCTATTTCGGCGGTAATCTGGTCTTTGTCTACTGTATAAGGGATATAGACAATGAAGTCTGCTCCGTTGTATTTCTCTTCCATTTCGTATTCCAGGGCCACGGGTTGCAGATAAATATACTCTTCTCTGTTTCCCTGTTCCGGTTCGTGGACAAGCAGATCTTCTTCGTTGAGACTAAATCCGGGCCACATACCACTTCCTTCCCGGAGCAGTCCTACCAGCAGCAGACGGTTGCTAAAGGTCTCGATGCGTATCTTCGGTTCGTTGTACTTCCGGCGCAGGTATCCGAGCAAGATGGCAGTCTGCGAGTTCACGTTGATCATCATACGCGAATGTTCGCGCCAGATCCGGAAACTGTTGAAGAGTTGCTGCAGCGGATAAAGCAAAGACCGCAGAAAGTTGAGCCGGTTGGGCTGTCGCTTGTGCGGAGGGACGAGCTGCCGCACCAGATTGAGGTAATTTACTTTCAGGTTCATAACTCAACGTCTTTAATAGAGATCATGGTGATGTGACACTGCTCCTCATCGTATTCGAAGTAGCCCGAGTGGAGTTCGTCGTAGACATCAATCACACTATGCTCATATCCTGACCCTTCTCCCGCATCTTTATCGCCCCACTCCCGCTCGAGAGAGAGAATGTTGCACGTCACCACTCCCGGTACCTGCATCACCGCATCTGCCATGCGTTGTTTGTAGATCATGGAGTCGAACCCGAGGGAGGTCTTGAAACTATCCAGTGCGATGAGTACATTGCGCTGCACGGCCGAAGGCGGTATGGAAGGATCGTAGTATACATCCATATTATACCACACCTTATCTTCGGTTTCGGAGATGATGTTTGTATCTACGCCTACAAATTTGATGCTGTTGATGTAGATGATAAACTTCTCTTTCTCTTCCATACTGAGAGGTACGATATTGTCCTCTCCATCTCTTTTGGCCGCTTTGATCACCAGCTTGTAACCATTTTCTTTGATCGCTACCACCTTGATGATCTGCGCTTCGGGGATGACCTCATCGTAATAGAGGGTAGCCGTGCTCTCGTCGAAGATCAGTGTACCCTGTGACTGAAAGCGGTAGCACATCTCGGCATACCACCGGGCTGTACCGGCCGTCACCTTATCGGTGATGGCATCGATCTCCGCGCGGAAGAGATCGACCATGATCTCGAACGCATGGATGGCCGCGGCCACTATATAGGTCCAGATGCGCCATTCGGCCACTTTGGATGGTGAGTACGTAACACCGGTGCGCTCCCGGAGCTGTTCGATGATCTCGTTCTGAATTTCATTTGTTGTTCTTGCCATAATTATTCCTCCTGTCTTTTAAAGTCTGTTTCCATTTTCCACAAATAATTTATTATCGTATTTATGACTACGTCGACCGTAGGTTCGCTTTTTCTTCTGTCTTCTTTTTACCCCGTTTTTGTCTTTTCAGACGCAAATATGCGTCTCTACAACGTATCAGATGGCCTCGAAATAGAAAAATGGAACTAAAAACAAGCCTGAACCAACGGTCGACACAGTCAATAAAGAAACGAGCAAAATGTAAACAGGCTCTGATTTGTTATTCTTCTTCGTTGATCACGCGCAGCATATCCCGCTCCCCGGGATCAAAATCATAGGTCGTGATCTCTTTATCGATCTCCCGGATGATGTTTTTCCGGCGCAACCGGCTGATCTCATCTACCCATACCGTACTGCCTTCCCGCACAGGCAGGTCCAGAAAGAAACCCGGGTCGGAGTTATCGAATCCCGCTTCTTCCAGCGCCTGCGGATCATTCTCCAGATCCCTGTTGAGGCTCAGCACCTCCGAGATCGCTTCGCAATTGCCATATTCCGTGGCAACAATATCATACAGGGTCTGATTGGGTAATACGTTAATTCTCTTCATAATATGCCTCCGTACTGTTTATACTTACTTTTTTCACTTTCATGCCGTCCTTGATAAATTCCTGCCGGATGCTGCGCAACAGGTTGGCAGGGCCCGTATCGTTGAGAAAATTATTAGCTCCTACGCCCATGTCCGGCCACTCTTTGTAATAGCCTTTGTCTGCCAGCAGGATATCTTTCTTGTGCTGGCGGGTGCTCTCTACACTTTCGATATCTCCGGTAGAGAGGTCGATGTCTCCCTCTTCCGTATGTTTGATGTCCTTGATCATTTGATTTCGTATTTGAATGTTCCTGTAATCTCTTCTCCTGTTTCGGGGGAGACCAATCCTCCCTGGTAACTGATCTCTATGCTGCGGATCGCTTCGATGATGACATCGGCCATCTTTTCCGAGACATCATCCAATGCCGATACCTGTGCTTCACTGACCTCTTTTCCCAGTTGCGAGAGGAAGGTCTCTTTCAGTCTTTCCTGTATGTGATCTTTGTCTAACATGATTTATCCCTCCAGGCATGCTTTTAATTGGGTACCGATCGCAGTAAATGCAGCTGCATTCAGTGGCGGACCACTGGGGCCCATGGCAGTGCTCACAGACAGCAGCGTGAGTTGCTGCAACAGACTCTCCAACACATCTTTCAGGCTGGTAGTCCCTTTCAGGACAATGCCCGCGGTGCCTGCCTGTATGGTGCCTCCCGCACTTTTCATCACCGCATTGTTTGCGGTGACCTCCACGCTGGATGATCCTTTTTCGATGTGGATGCCACCACTGTCTAGTTTCACTACCGAGTCTCCGCTGCGGATCTCTATCTCATCTCCGGTGATATCGATGGTACTCTTTCCCGCGTTGTCTAACGAGATTGTGTCGCCATCCAGTAACAGGGTCGTATCTCCCTGACATAGTGTGATCTGGCTGCCATCGGTCGTAAAGAGCACCTCTTCTCCTTTGCCGAATTCCGTATGTTCTTTGTCCATCCGCATCCGGGTATCGCCGCGTTGCAGTTCGATCTTCTCCGGATCGAGGGTGAAAGCGGTATCCCCGTTGGTCAGTATGATCTTGTCTATTTCGGTAAACTGGCACACAAACAGCTCGTTGCTGTTGCCTATCCGACAGACCAATACCTTGCTTCCGACGCGGGGGATGAAAGCTACTCCATCCAGGTCCGGGTGAATCACTCCCCGTAGCCTGACGTGGAAGTAGTTTACCAGATCGTCTCGCCTTACCTGACAGGTAAAGTCGCTTTCGTTCACCTCGGTTACCACGGCCAGGAACACCGTCTCCTGTCCGCTCCGGATACCAGCAAACAGTTTTCTTCTGATCTCTTCTGTTTCTCTGCTCATACCTTCATTCCTATTTCTACGTTACGCCGGGCACCGCGGGTGCCGAAGGTAACTTCCGTACTTTCTATATAATACTGTCCTGCCCGTTCGGGATAAACCGGATCGTCCACATCGGCTACCATGCCGGGCAGCGCATAAGGAACTAAAAAGGCCTGTAGCTTACCTGCATAGCCGTCGTATACATGACGTGCGTGTTCTTCCTGTGCCAGGGCTTTCAGTTCCCCGGCATCTTCCACATCGTAGTAGTAGAGCGTCTTTTTCTCTCCGCCCTCCTGACCGATGAAGCCTTTCTGCATCTCCCCGTTCTTGTAGTAGCAGATGGCTTCCACATAGAGTTTGGTATCTTCTGCCCGTTTGTATTTGAGGTCGTCACTCCGGATCACGTTGTAGTCGAGCCGGTATTTGACTCTCTCTTCTCCCATGATCTCATACATCTTTCCGATGTAGAGTTTGCGGTTCACATCGAAAAAGACCGTGAGTCCGTACTCTTTTTTCAGTTTGTTGAGGAAAGCCGCTCCGGTTTCGTGTTGCAGGATAAAGTTCTTCAGTTTCAGTGAGGTGCAGTGACCCAGTTGTATATCAGGCAGCATCTGCCGCACGCACGTTTCGAGCTGGGTCTCTTCTGCGGAAAAGACGCAATCGATGGAGCGGGTGAGGTAGAACTCATCTTCACATTCGATCTCCAGCGGTTTTTTGTAATTGAAGCGTTTGACATATCCCCTGAACTCAATCTCCAGTTGGTTGTCGTACCCCAATTGTATCTCTACCGGATCGCCCACGTGCAACTCGCTGGCGGTCTCCACAAAGGTGTTGGCCTCACCGGCCTGTTTCAGTACGGCGGTGATAGGTACCTTGATCAACGCGGTAGCTCCGGGATTGTAGATGCTGGATCTGATCTGTACCTCATTCACCGAAGTGAATGTGATCTTTCCTATCGTTATTTTGCAACACAATGCGTACATATCTTAATGTTCTCTTTCTGTTTTATTCGATAACTAATTCGAAATAGCAGTCGGTCACCAGGTTCATCTTCACCAATTGCATATTCTCCGTTCCTTTTACGTCGGAGACATCGATGCTCTTGATCACTACCCGGTCGTCCTGATCGAGGAAGATGGAGGTGAGGGCACAGTCGATCTCTACCGATTCGTTCAGGTTGTACAAGGTATTCAGTTCGGCCAGTTCCTCGTCCGGGAAGTCCTCTCCTTCATACACCCCTTGCAGGGAGATCTCGTAATCCTGCAGGTTGATGAGTTCTTTCACGGTTCCCTTGCGTCCGACCATAGGTGTTTCCACAATGGTCTTTTTCCCTGTGAAAGAGATCATGGCATTGGGTATCTCATAGTGTTTGCCCTGGTGAATGAGCTGGACCGGCATAAAGTACCACCTGCCACTGGCATCTTTCTTGCGCAAGGTAGCACCCAGTTGCGACTGTTCCCTGCGGGTGTAACTGTCTTTGGAAAGCCATCCGCCCGGGAAAGGCAATCCTTTGTATGCTACGGCTGAGGTGAGTAGTTCACCTATGTTGAAATTATCCTTCATATTCACATATCTCATTTAATACTTTCATTATTTCGTACCGGATGGTCTCTGCACCTGCTCCGTCTGTATTGGTTACGTTGATCACGATCTGGTCGCAGACACGGTCTATGTATACCGAGCGTCCGGTGCCTGTTGCTGTATCTCCCTGCTCCCATGCCTCTGTCGTGTCTTTGGAAAGACCTTCTGTCTGCTCCACGGCATACATGTCTTCGTCTGCCGTAGATAGCTCTTCCATAGCCGCCACAGGCTGTGAGAGCATAAAGGGGAGAGTGGCAGCTGCTGCCAGTGTGCGTAGGGGAGACCAGGGTTCTCTCCCGAGACTCCGGATGTGTGCAGGCTCTTCTGTCTGTTGCGTTTCTGCCTGTATGGTTCCCATCTCTATGCTTTCCGGTGTACCGGTGATCTCTTCGGGCAGTCCCGGCTCGGCGATCTCTGTGGGTGGGTTGCCTTCCGGAATACCTACAGCATCCAGGATCTGATCTATCCATGCAGGGGCCTGCGCGGTCCATTCACGCAGACTTCCGAAAGGATCTTCCAATACATCCCGCGCCTGATCGTAAGCTCCGCCTATGATATCTAAGATAGAAGTCATTCTCTCTTCTCCACTTTCCAGCAGGTCAAATACCCATTCACCGGCTTCTTCGATGAGGTTGAACAAAGGGGTGAGCCAACCCTCCCGGGTTTCTTCTCCGTTGGGGATACCCAGTTTGTCTAACCCTGCGCCGGCTGCATCCGGAACGATGTCTCTCCGTACTTCCAGCGTCTCCAACGGGTGGTTGAGTACGTCTCTGATCTCTGTGTATGTCCCTTTGCCCCCTTCCAGTATCGGAGTATATTTCTCTTCTGTCTTATCTAAGAAATCACTCACTGTATCGGCAATATGGTGGATACTCCTGAATGCCGGAGTCAGCCATCCGTCGGGTGTTTCCCCTTCTTCGTAAGGAATGCCCAGCCTATCCATCCCTTCACTGGCTATATCGTGTATCCGGACTCTGCCTTCTTCCAGGATGGCGAATGGGTCTTCCAGGATCTCTTTGGCCTGGTCGTACTTCTCTTTGCTGCTTTCCCATACGGGTTTTACTTTATTTTCCGTCTTGCCGATTACGGAACTGGCGACCCCCGCTCCTTTTTTGAATATCCGGTTCAGGAAACTAAGAGGTCCGTGTGCTTCCTCTTCGCCTTTCGCTGTGGTGAGCCCTAATGTCTCTAAGAGAGGACGTGCGGATTCGGGCACATATTTCTCTGCCAGGTTGTTTATCGCGTTGTCCGGATGGTCTGCTATCTCTTTGACCTGGTTGTATTTTTCGGTGATTGTCTCCAGGGTGGGAGCGTACTTCTCTTCTGTCTTTTCTAAGAAAGATCTGCCCGAGTCGGCCCATTGCTCCACGGTATTCAGTATAGGGGTGAGTACTCCTTGCGGTGACTCTTCTTCTCCGTTGGGAATGCCCAGCCAATCCATGCCTGTATCGAGCCATTCCGCTACCTGTTCCCGGGATCCGTCAAGTACTTCCAGTGGGTTGTTGAGGAAGTCCCGGGCCTGGCTATATGTTTCCCTGCCAGTCTCTGCGATAGGAGTCAGCACTTCTTCTCCTTTGTTTAAAAACGAGTTGACAGAATCTACTACTTCTATGCCCTTATTGATCAGTGGAGTGAGTATTCCCTGCGGTGCCTCTTCTTCTCCATTGGGGATACCCAGCCAGTCCAGGCCTTCGTTGACCCACTCGGGAAGATTTTCCCTCACACTGTCCAGCACTCCCAACGGATGGCTGGCATAGTCTTTGGCTTTGCCGATACCTTCCTGTACGTTGTCCAGGATGGGAGTCGTTTTCTCCCGGATCCTGTCCATCGTGATTGTGGCCCGGTCCGAGGTCTTTCCTGTCCATTCGGCCAACGGATCAGCCAGCATTCTCTCTTTTTCTGTTTCTGTCTGCTGACGGAGATCATTTTCCGGAGCCAATTCCTGTATGTCGGGTGTGATCTCTTCCGGAAGGATATCTTGTAACGCATCGGGCACTGTATCCCCGATAGCGGTTTGTCCGGAAGGTTCTGCCGGCTTGCCTGCCAGTGAAACCTTCATCGAAGCTAATCTGCTGGTAATGGCTAAGTACTCCCGTGTCATCTGCGAACTATCATCTTCCGGATTCAAGTCTAATAGCTCTTCCGTCTTTGCTGGAATTCCCGGTGTCCTGGTAGCTGCCGGAGCAAAATTGGCATGGACGTTCTGTTGCACTACCATTTGCGGAGCACCCATCTCGTTCATCATCTCCCAGCTTTGGGTGAAGTCTCCTTCCGGGAGGTCGGGCATCAGATCTTCGTCATCGGGCAGGTCTTTGTACTCCTTTTCGGGCATCATCTTGCCTGTAGACGGGGAGCCTTTGTCCTTTTTAAAGAGACTGCTTATGGCTCCTGTCACCTTCTTCACCAACGAGAATACCGATTGGAGAGGGGCAAGCAGGAAGTCGAGCAATGCCTTCCCGACGGATTTGATGGCATCCCATATCGAAAGCATTACATTACGGAAGCCTTCGAATTTATTCCAGCAAACCACTACAGCCGCCACTACGGCACCGATGGCCAATGCGATCCAGGTGAGCGGACTTGCCGTCATGGCCGCGTTCAACGCCCATTGTGCGGCCGTCATGGCGAGTGTCGATCCTTCCATGATACCATCCCAGACTACTTTAGCCTGACTCGCCAGGTTCACCATGTCCATACAGAGTTGATAAGCATTCATGGCTTCCGTCACGATATTCAATGCAGAGGTGAGTCCCTCTACCAACGGGTTGCCTTCGTCGAGCAATCCCAGCCAGTCGCCCAGAAGGGTCTGTGCCGATTCCAGGGCACTGCTCAGCGGATCATCTACAATTTCGGTCAGGTGGGTAAGCATCTCCGGCAGGGGAGAGAGTGCCGAGGTAACATCGGCTCCTGTCTGGGTGAAGTTATCCCACATCTCCATAGCCTTCTCCAGGGTACTTTCCGTTCCGGCAATGGCCAGGTCTGTCTCTCCGGAAGTAGTGATCACCTCTTCCAGTGCCGTCTGCACATTTTCCAGGTCGTTGGTCAGCTGGGCAAATGTCTCCGATCTTTCCGGCGCCTCCATCTGCATATCACTCAGAGGGGCCAGTTTTCCGGCTAGATCCATTTCATCCATGGCCTGGTTGAACTCATGGATCAGCGGGATACCGTTGTCCAACAGACTGAACCAATCGTCGAACAGCATCACTGTCGCGTCCATAGCATCGCACAGAGAAGGGTCGATCACATGGGCCAGCGTGGCAAAAGTATCGGTCAGGGGAGAGAATACAGTAGTTACATCGTTACCTGCCTTTTTGAGCAGGTTCCACTTCTCTGTCACTTTTTGCAAAGCACTCTCTGTATCGTAGAGCGTGGCTTCTGTCTCTTCAAACTTTTCAGTAGCTCCTTCCAATGCCTCCTGTAGTTCTTCCAGGTCTGCTGCCAGCCGTAAGAACACTTCGGTCTTGTCCGGAAAGTCCAGTTGCATATCGTTAAAGGCAGAGAATTTCCCTTCCAGATCGGCCTCTTCCAGTACCGCATTCAGTTCGTTGATGCTTTCCGTAAGCTCACGTACATTGTTAATCGCGTTCCCGATTTCCAGGTCGATAGCGGAATAAGTATCTAACTGACTGAGCTGCTGTTCCAGATCATTTATAGAGACTACCGTCTGCTGCACCTGTAGGATATTGAGTCCCTGAAACGAATCTCCGCTTATAGATCCTATGTGTGTCAACACATCCCGGATACTCTCCAGCATGTGCCGGTAGAGCCCGATCTTGTCACTATCGGCCGTTGGGAAAGGGTTGATCAGATCCGTCAATGAACGTACCGTCTCTTCCGCCCGGCCTATCTCCTGGTTGTATGCAGCGAGATTTTCCGTGTCTGCCTCAGGCATAGCGTCTTTTCGGGTGTTCAGGACATCTAATTTGTCCTTGAGAAAGTGGACCGACTGGGCAGCAACGCGCATACTTTTCTGTAAGGCTGTGCTTTTTTTCTCCAGCTTGTCGAAGACCGTCAGTGCCTGATTGCTCACCTGAGTGGCTGTCTTCAATGCCGGTGAGAGCACGTCTTGCACGGAAAGGGTAAGTGTATACGTCAGTGCTGTGTCAGCTACAGAGATCTGGGTACTCATATCGGGTATATCTGTTTCTTGTTATTTTTATCTTCAATTTTCTAAGGTGGAAGAGGAGAGGCCATTCCCGGCAGGAAAGATAGATTTCACTTTCCTGCCGGGCGGGCTCTTCTTCTGTCCCGGCAAAGGATCGGCAGAGGACTATTTCGGGAAACCTCCCGCGTGCATCAGGTTCATGGCCCATTCGGCCATCTGTACCTGGTGTGCCCATTCCTCGTCCGACAGTTCGTCGGGGTCCATGTGTAGTACGGCGCGGATCAGGGTATCTCCCATATAAAGCCAACCTTTTCTCTCCGCCACCTGACTACCGTTTATAGCTTTTTTAAGGTAGCCTCCTTGATCTCGATCAGTTCGGCCAGCTGAGCGGAAACTCCCAGGAACAGACTGTCTTCTGTCTTTATCTCCTCGTCGCCCTCCAACCAGCAATTGGTAAGGAGAATCTCGTTGTACTTCATCGGGTCGGATTTACCCACTACGGCAGCGGCGCCGAGAGCCTTACGTGTAGGCTTTCTCAGATAGGCTACATGACCGTCTACTTCTACCTGAAATACTTCACCGTATTTCTCCTTCCATTCACTGATCTTCTGTTCCATTGTTTTGTCTTCTTTTTTAGCCATTTTCTTTTATGTTAAAGGGATTGATATGAATTTGTTGTCAGAGTAGCCGATCCGTACCCTCCGGCAGAGAGCCGGACCGGCATAGAGTGAGGTTCACTCTATAAAGAATACATTGTTTACTACTCTTTGTTACGCTACATTAGATTCTACATCCAGAGCGATAAACGTCAGTGCGATCTCCTGTTGCAGGTCACCCTCTTTGATACCGCGGGGTATCTCAGTGATAGACACATTCACGATCTTGTCTGTAGTCACCACGTTGTTTTCAGAGATATAAGTTACTACCACATCGAAGTCGATGTCTGTGATATCTTCGTAGTTCTTTTCCTGAGCAGCCCGGTCCAGAGCGATCAGTTCGCTCTGCAACAGCGTGATGGTCCCTTCATACTCTTTTTTACCTTTCTGGATGCTTCGGGCTTTCTTTCCGGTAGCATACAAAGCCTCTTTCTGATGTTTTACTTTGTATTCGATACCCCGGAGGCCTGTTACCTCACGGCCCAGCAGGGCTACTCTTACGTCTACCCATGCATATTCGTTACTGTTGAATGTTGTTGCCATTGCTTGTTCAGTTGGATTGTTTAGTGATAAATTGATATTGATTTGTCTCAGTGTACCCATCGGTACGATCTGGCAGGAGATCTCTATCTTGCCGTTGGCCAGGACATTCTGGTTCGGATCGATATAAGCGGAGAAGGAGCTGATCTCATCGGACATGCTGGTATTGACCGCGCGGATGATAGACGCTTCGAAATTCTTGCAGATCGCTACCGGCAGACTGCCGTTTTCGTCCACAACAATGTTGTCTAAGATGTCGTCGATATAGGTCTGATAAGCGATCACTACCGCTTTGTCTACGGTACGCCCCAATGACAGGTAACCGTAGTCGTCCGATACAGGAGCGGCCATGTGATCTCCGTTGAGATAGTAGCCGTTCTTGCCGATGAACGTGCGATAGAAGATATAGCCGGCATCGTCCAGCAGGTTCCATACACTGTAGTGTTCTTCGGGAGTACTGCCGTCTGTCAGGCATCCTTCCGCGGCAATGGCTCCGTCACGTACACGTCCCAGATTCTGCTGTACCGAGATCTTAGCCGCGCGACCCAGTACCTGACCGATAGCCGCACTGTAGTAGTTGCTGTTGCCGAAGACACCGTCCGAAGCTAATACCACAGCCACACGGTTGTAGCTTCCTTCACGTGGCTGATAGAGACCCTCTGTCTCCCCGTTCCAACCCAGTGCCGGAACCAGTACACGGAAAGGAGCGATCTCAGCCAGGTAACTTTCTGCTACGCTATGAGCAGCTGCCATAGCCGTGATCGCATCTTTATCTAGGTTGTCCGATACAGTCGGTACATAGTCCTGGGGAGGATTGCGGTTGATACCTACCAGACGGATACGTCCGGCAGCTGAGTTGATCAGCATCTTCATCGGAGAATCTCCGTCTTCGTCTTCCGTACACATGTGAGTCAGCGTGGTCGCTTCGCTCACAACCATCAGATGCAGTTCCGCACCTTCGCCGGCGGCAGTGTAGAAGCCATTCACTTCTTTACAGACCAACGGGTTGTTGGTTTCATCTACACCCAGTTGTTTGAGATCCTGTGCCGAAGCCAGTACGTAGACTTTTTTCAGCTTCAGCTTGTCCGTTACTTCCTTACCGGTCACGATCAACGCGGCAATTCCGTCATCCGAAAGGCTGATGGCACCCATGTTGCCATTGCCCAATGTAATATTCACATTTGGTAAACTCATAAAAAATTATTTTAAATAAATAGTTAATTTTCCTTTTTTCAGACCTTTCTGATGGGCCAACGCAGCTTGCAGATCGTCCGGAAAGATCATTCGGTCACTGGTCATG
>JAJBTC010000107.1 GCA_020861095.1 Bacteroides sp. | reverse complement strand
CTACTATAGATCCATTTCTATTTAATGAAAAGATCATGAACTGATTTCGGCAATTGCATAAAAAATGAAAAGAAAAAGCAGGATGCTCCGCATCCTGCTTTTTCAGAGCTTCCCGTACATCCTGCTTTTTTAATTCCGGATGAAAAGAGAATTTTATTCTTTTTCTTCTTTCAATGAATGGTCAATCATACGGATCTTTTCCTGTACCAGTTCCAGTTCCCCTTTCAGCTTATCTACTTTCCGGTTGATCTCCGTCAGCAGGCTGTTCCCTTTTTTGGAAGAAGCCGTCAGGAATCCGAGGCTGTTCTCGTACGTTTTGAGTTCATTCTTCATGTTCTCACAGGTACGAACCAGTTTCTCTCTTTCCCGGTATACAGATTGCGGGCCGTCTTCCTGGATAGTGTTGATGTTGCTGCGGAAGTTGCTCAGTTTCTTATGGGAAGCCTGCAGGTTGAATTGTTCGAAATGCGTATCGATCCATTGATGGTATTGTTTATAGATCTTGTCTTTTTCTCTGAACGGCACATGACCGATGGTATTCCATTCTCTCATCAGTTCTTTTACCTGCACTTCCGCTTGTTCCGTATCCATATCGCTCTCTATAGCAGCCAGTTTCGCGATGATCGCTTTTTTGCCTTCCAGATTTTCGTGTTCCACGGAACGCTGGGAAGAGGTGGCTTTGCCTTTCTGTTCGAAGAAATAGTCACAGGAACTGATGAAACGTTTCCAGATAGCGTCTGAGTGTTTCTTGGATACCGGTCCTATGGCTTTCCACTCCTTCTGCAAGCGGGTCAATTTCTCCGCCGTCTCTTTCCATTCGGTACTGGTACGCAGTGCTTCGGCTTGTTCGCAGAGTGCACGTTTCTTATCCAGATTCTCATTCATCTGCTCTTTGAGTGTCTTGAAGAAGGTGGCTTTGTTGCGGAAAAATTCGTCGCATGCTTTGCGGAAACGTTCAAAGATCTTCACATTCATCTTTTGTGGAGCAAATCCGATCGTTTTCCATTTATTTTGCAAGGCAATCACCTCCCGGGTCTTGCTGTCCCAGGTAGCAAAGCTGTTCAGTTCTGTATAGTCTATTGCTTCTACAATCTCACAGATAACCGTTTTCTGGTCCAGATTGTGCTGTTCGCTCTGTTTCAATTCCTCGAAATGCTGTTGGTGCCGGCGGTTGACCTGTGTAGATGCCGCCTTGAAACGTGTCCAGATCTTTTCCCGCAGTTCTTTGCTTACCGGGCCTGTATCGCGGAATTCCTGGTGCAGTTTCTGCAATTGATGGAAAGCCGATACAACATCCGGTTCTTCTGCCAGCTTTTCGGCTGCTTCACACAGATGGAGTTTCAGTTCGAGGTTCTTTTTGAAATCGTATTCACGGAATTCGTTGTTGAGCTTGAGCAGGTCGTAGAACTTTTCTACATACAGATGGTAGTTTTTCCATAATTCGTTGACTTTGCCCTGTGGCACTGCCTTCACCTCGTTCCACTGTTGCTGCAGTTTCTTGAATTCGTTGAAATTCTTATGGGTATCTTCTCCGGACTCTACCAGTTCTTTCAGTTCTTCGATGATGGAAAGTTTGATCTGCAGATTCTCTTCTTTTATTTTCTCCAGTTCGGCAGCACGCGCGCTCCGCTTTTCGCGAATCGTGTTTATCAGTTCTTTGAACTTGATTTCCAGTTCGTCGGTGGCTGGTATATACTCTTCTTCCGCGCCTCCGCTTTCCAGATAGGCCTGTCTGGCACTTTCCTGCTCGGCGTTGTGGAGTTTATAGAATGCCTGCTTCAGTATTTCTACTTCTTGCCTGGAAGACTCTTCCGCCGTTGCGGCCAGTTCTTTCAGACGGGCGAGTATTTCGTTCTTCTCTGTGAGAACGGCTGTCTTTTTCTCTTCTTTCACAACCCCTTCTTCCACAATTATTTCCGGAGTAGGACCTTCCGGCGCTTCGGCTGTTTCTGCTCTTTGTACGGCTTCTGTTTCCAGGAACACAGGCTCTTGTATCGTTACCTCTTCCCGCACAACTTCTACCGGGGCAATCTCTTCGGGAGCTGTCTCCTTCTCCGTCGATACTCCTTCGTCCGAAAGAATTTCCGCAACTGTTTCTTCTGTCGCAGGCCCTTCCGGTTCTGTTGCCACATTATTTGTTTCCCGGGTTGTGATTGTCGTATCTTCTACAGCTTCTGTCGTTGTTCCTATTTCTTCTGTATGTTCTACAGTACCATCCGTTTCTGTCGTTTCTGCCGTGTCTGAGATCTCAACCGTTTTCTTTCCTTCTTCTAATTCACCCCGATTCAAAGGATGATTAGTCTCCTGAGAGTCCATCATTGTATTTACGTTTTAAGAGCAGGATCCATCTCCTGTATGTTACATTGGTCTACAAATTAATGAAATAAAATAATTACTTCATACATTTTTAGTCAGTTTTTTTAAATTTCCCCTTAGAACCTGTTCAAATCCTGCCTGTTTTTTAATTCATGTCTGTTTTCCGGTAGTTATTTCTTCTTTTGAAGCGATTGACAAAGACCGATACGGTTCATGGAAGATCGGTGCAGCCAACCGGACAATCTGCACCACCCAGGTAAACTATAAGAAATTTTCGGTGGAAAACAGAATGACAGCCAGAAGAATGGCAACATGGATTTCATCTTTTCCGCAGTACCTTCTGTATCCTTTCCATGGGAACAGTCTTTTAAGATAACAGGACGGTCACTCCCATGTAGATCATCATCCCTATAATATCGTTGGTAATCGCTATGAAGGGTCCGGTAGCGATGGCCGGGTCTATTTTGAGCTTTTCAAGTGTCATCGGTACAAAAGTCCCGAAAATAGAAGCAAACATCACCACAGTGAACAGACTGATAGAGACCGAATAGGTCACGGTAGCCGCAGGCCCGAATCGTATGAAGTTGTACACATATACCAGCAACGAAATGATAGAGGCATTGATCAGGGCGACTAACGCTTCTTTACCTACCTGTTTGTAGGTGTCTTTGGCATTGAGCGAATTGTTGGCCAGGCCTTGTACCACCAGTGCCGAAGATTGGGTACCCACGTTTCCACCCGTACCTCCGATCAGCGGTATATAAAGGGCCATTTCGGGAAAACGGGCAAAGGTAGATTCGAAATTACCCAGCAGCATGGAGTTGCCTATACCCCCCACCATACCGATCAGCAGCCAGGGCAGGCGGGCGCGTGTCTGCCTGAGCAGTTTATCATCAGACTCTACATCCTGTGAAAGTCCGGATGCCAGCTGATAGTCGCGTTCCGATTGTTCACGCACCTCATCCATCACGTCGTCTACGGTGATCTGTCCGACCAGACGACCGATCGTGTCCACCACCGGAATAGCTACCAGGTCATACTTCTCAATGGCCTGTACCACCTCATCTATGGGAGTCTCTACCCGTACCGACAGCGGATCTTTTCGCATCACATGCTTCACTTTGGATACAGACGGGGAGGTGATCATCTTTTTCAGCGGGAAAACGCCTTTGAGGCGTTCGTCATCATCCACTACATATATATAATAGATCTCATCGAGTTCTTCCGCCTGCTGGCGCATCTCTTTCAGGCATTCGGGCATACTCCAGTTCTCATTCACCACCACCATTTCCGTGCCCATCAGCCCTCCGGCCGTATCTTCATCGTATTTCAGCAGGTCGATGATATCACCCGCCTGTTCGATATCTTCTATGTGAGAGAGTACCTCCTCCTGCTTGTCCTCGTCCAGCTCGCGTATCAGATCTACGGCATCGTCCGAGTCCATGTGATCTACAAACCGTTTGGCGATGGTTTCCGAAGGGAGGACTTCCAGGAACTGCTTTCGTTTGTCCTCATCCATTTCCATCAGTACATCCGCCGCGGTTTCGTTGTCGAGCAGCAGGTAGACAAAACGGGCCTCCTGCAGGGTCAGCTCGTCACATAGCTCGGCAATATCCGCGGGGTGAAGGTTGTCTAACAGCTCTTTCGCCTGTGTGGCTTCCTCCTGATCGATCAGCGGTTTGATGAGATTGAGATACTCTTCATTCATAACTTTGTTGCTTATCCGGGATCCCGGGACCCGGTTTTTGTGATAGGTTGGCCTCTTTCAATGCTTTTTCCACCCGATTGGTCAGATCGATAAACTGTGCGACCGACAATTGCTCGGGTCTTTTGTTGAATATTTCTTCCGTGGTCAGCGGGCAGTCCTTCCCCAGGATGGGTTTGATGGAGTTGCGCAGGGTTTTTCTGCGTTGATTGAAGGTGGTTTTTACCACTTGCCTGAAAAGTTTTTCATCACATCCCAGTTCGGTGGTATCGTTGCGTGTCATGCGGATCACCGCGCTTTTCACTTTGGGAGGTGGGTTGAATACTTGTTCTCCTACCGTGAAGAGATACTCAACCCGGTACCAGGCCTGGATCAGTACACTCAGGATACCGTAGGTCTTGCTTCCCGGACCGGCGGCGATGCGTTCGGCTACCTCTTTCTGGATCATTCCCGTGCAGCACGGGATCTGGTCTTTGTTTTCCAACATCTTGAAAAAGATCTGGCTGGAGATATTGTACGGATAGTTGCCGGTCAGTACAAACGGCCGACCTCCGAAAAGCCTGTCGAGGTGCATTTTCAGGAAGTCATCTTCAATGATATGATCTTCCAGCGAGGGATAGTTTTGCCGCAGGTAGGCTACCGATTCGAAGTCTACTTCCACGACCTTGAGTTCCCTGTTTTTCGCAATCAGGAACTGTGTCAAGACACCCATACCCGGCCCTACTTCCAGAATGGGTAGTTCCGGAAATACGTCTACGGTATCGGCGATATCCCGTGCCACTTTCAGATCTTTCAGAAAATGTTGCCCGAGAAACTTTTTAGGCTTTACTACTCTCATTTACCAACGGAATAATTACTTTTGCAGCTTACAAAGGTAAGAAAGTATTTTGATTTACGATTTACGGATTTACGATTTACGATTTATTCCTTTGTCACGATCGTTGTTGCCATCTGAACCTGAGGGCCAGGTCCTGACTTTCGCTTTGCCGGGGAGGTAGTGCCATAAAAACCATCCCGGGCTTTTTTTACTGACTCATGAACATTCTGATAAGGATCACAAGCGAAGGGAGTAATGCGTAACTCATAAACAAGGATTTTCTGTCCATGAATAAAACCATAAAAAGAGGTCTGCAGGTTCTGTTGCCGTTGGTACTGGGTGGTACCATCCTTTATTGGCTCTACCGGGATTTTGACTTTTTCCGTGTCAGAGAGGTCTTCTGGTACGGGATGAACTGGTGGTGGATGCTTATTTCTCTGATCTTCGGTATTTTCAGCCACTTGTTCCGGGGTTGGCGCTGGCGGCAGACGCTGGAGCCGTTGGGTGCCTGTCCGCGCAGGTCGTTGTGTGTGAATGCTATTTTTATTTCTTATGCAGCCAATCTCGTTCTGCCCCGGGTAGGGGAGATCTCCCGTTGCGGTATATTAGCTAAATACGATCAGATCTCTTTCTCCAGATCCTTAGGCACAGTGGTCACCGAGCGTATATTGGATGTCTGTTGCATAGGTGCCATCACCCTGTTTACATTCTTATTACAAACACCCGTTTTCGGACGTTTTTTCCGCACAACAGGTACCCGTCTTTCAGACTTTACCGGGCTATTGACCTCTGCCCATCTGTATATCATCCTTTTTTGTGTAGTGGCGCTTGGGATACTTGTCTGGTATCTGATCCGTACATTCTCTTTCTTTGAAAAGGTCAAAGATCTTATGCTTCATATCTGGGAAGGGATCTCTTCTTTGCGCAAGGTCCGCAATAAGTGGAAATTTGCTTTGTATACTTTTCTGATCTGGTTTTGCTACTTCATGCAGTTCTATGTCAGTTTCTATTGCTTTTCCTTTACACAGCATCTGGGCATAGCCGCCGGGCTGGTGCTGTTTGTCGGTGGTACCCTGGCGGTGGTAGTACCTACTCCCAACGGAGCAGGACCCTGGCATTTCGCCATTGCCACCCTGCTGGTCTTATATGGAGTAGATGCTACGGACGCGGGAATATTTGCCCTGATCGTGCACGGAATTCAAACTTTTTTGATAGCTTTGTTGGGAATATACGCATTAGCGGCTCTGCCGTTCACTAATAAAAAACTGAGTCTATGAAAACAATTGAGTCATTGGCACCACAAAACGTGTGGAAGCATTTTTACGCGTTGACCCGCATTCCCCGTCCCTCCGGATACATGGGACCGGTCACGGAGTTCTTACTGGATTTTGGAAAAGGCCTGGGCCTGGAATCGTTTACAGATGAGATCGGCAACGTGATCATCCGCAAAGCGGCTACCCCCGGTATGGAAGATCGCAAAGGGATCATCCTACAGGCACATATGGATATGGTGCCCCAGAAGAACAACGATACGGTGCATGATTTCATGAAAGATCCGATCGAGACATATATCGATGGCGATTGGGTGAAAGCACGCGGTACTACGCTTGGAGCAGACAACGGCTTGGGTGTAGCGGCCATTATGGCGGTGCTGGAAGACAATACCCTCAGGCACGGACCGCTAGAAGCACTCATTACTACCGACGAAGAGACAGGTATGGTGGGGGCGTTCGGACTGAAACCGGGTACGTTGCAGGGAGAGATCCTGCTCAATCTGGACTCGGAAGATGAAGGCGAACTCTACATCGGCTGCGCAGGTGGAATGGATGTGACAGCGACACTGGAATACAAAGAGGCTGTTACCGATCCGGAAGACATCGCACTGGAGATCACACTGAAAGGTCTGCGTGGCGGACACTCCGGTCTCGAGATCAACGAAGGCCGTGCCAATGCCAATAAATTGCTGGTGCGCGTGATACACGAAGCGATTGCTACCTATGAGGCCCGTCTGGCCAGCTGGAGCGGTGGAAATATGCGCAATGCCATTCCGCGTGAGGCTTCCGCGGTGATCACGATCCCTGCCGATAACGAGCAGGAGGTGATGGATCTGATCAGCTATTGCGAAACTCTTTTCAATGACGAATACCAGGCAGTGGAGACTCCCATCAGCCTCACTGCCGGGCGGGTAGACCTGCCCGGAGGCGAAGTGCCCCAGGAGATACAGGACAATCTGGTGAATGCCATCTACGCCTGTCAGAATGGAGTGATGCGTATGATCCCTACTATCCCTGATACGGTAGAGACCTCTTCCAACCTGGCGATCATAGAGATCGGAGGCGGTAAAGCGGAGATCAAGATCCTTGCCCGCAGCTCCTGCGACAGCATGAAGGATTGCCTGACCTCCAGTCTGGAAAGCTGCTTTTCGATGGCGGGTATGAAGGTGGTACTGAGCGGAGGATATTCAGGCTGGCAGCCCGATGTGAATTCTCCGATCCTGCACGCGATGAAGGCTTCGTACCAGAAGCAGTTTGGAGTGGAACCTGCCGTGAAGGTGATCCATGCCGGTCTGGAATGTGGCATCATCGGTGCCAATCAGCCTGGTCTGGATATGATCTCTTTCGGACCCACCCTGCGCTCGCCTCACTCACCGGATGAACGGGCTTATATCCCTACCGTGCCCAAGTTCTATGATTTCTTAGTGGCCACGCTGGAGCAGAGTCCGGTCAAATAAAAAGTGCCCCTGTATACATAAAAAGATCCGCCTCTTCTTTTCGCAGATGAAAGAGAGGCGGATCTTTTTATGTATACAGGTAGGGAGAACTTCCCGGAAGCCGTATAGTCAGACTGGTCAATTAGTAACCATTCCAAAGGGAATTGGTTACCAAATTGGGTCGGATTGGTTACCAAAAATGGTCTGATAATAACATTTTTATTTTTGGTTCAGAAAACAAAGAAGTCTTTATAAAGCTTTCTCGCAAGTCCGTACTTAATATACATTCAACTGCCGGGATTTGCATGGATCTGGGGCAACATGTTCCCTCAAGGGGGATTGTACGCATCATATACATATCAGCATCGATTTTTGATACATCTCTTTTTTCTGGGAAGGATCCGGTCGGATCTTTAGCATACCATGGTCACATTACCGTCTTCATTTGCCAGGAAGCCGGGTTCGTAAGTTTTTTCGTAATAATCCATAAGGATGACCGGACCCGTGTTTGCCGCTGTCAGATCCTTTGTTTCGTTGTATTAGATTTTGGCTTTGCTGTAAGAGCAGCAGCAACCGGAAGAGGTAGCTGTTAAACCAACTCTCTCACATTTAGTCTTATTTAAATAAAAAGAAGAAGGGTACTAACTAAAAATTCTTTACTTTGTTGTTCTATTCAAGTATTAAAACGTGAATCTATGCGTATCAGACAACTCACACTCATCCTTTTTTGTTTTCTGGCCACGACACCGCCTATGTATGCACAATCTTACGATAAATTATGGAAGCAGGTAGAGGAGGCACAGCAGAAAGACCTTCCTCAGACTGTGGTGGGGCTTACGGAGCAGATCTTCCGTAAAGCTCAGAAAGAGAAAAGATCTCCCCAGATGTTCAAAGCCTGGCTCACCGGAATGCAATTCCGGCGCGCGGTTACACCCGACAGTTTCTATGTAGATCTGCGCGGACTGGAGCAATGGGCCCAGGAAAGTACCGTGGCTCTGGACCGGATGATCCTGCACACGTTGCTGGCGGAGCTATATGTCGATTTTTATCAGGACAACCGCAGGAGGATCCCGGCGGAAGAGCGGGTGGGTGAGGTTCCCTGGAGCGATCCCCGGCTGTGGAACATGTATATACTCGCCGATACCATCCTGAGCCATATCCGTCAGGCCGCTGAAGATCCGCAATTGCTGCTGAATACCTCTTCCAAACTCTACGAACCTTTGGTAGTACAGGGAGAGAGCAGTTCGGCCTATCATCACGATATGTATCATCTGCTGGTATTGCGCCATCTGAATACCTTGCAACGTCTCTCTGAGGCAACTGTGGGAGAAATGCAGAAACGGGTACAGCAGACAGCTACGGAACTGACAGACCGGATGACAGAGACCTACCTTGCGCAGGGCAACCGGGAAGGAGTCTTACTGGTCCGGCTGTTGGTACTTACCCAGGCAGGGAATACTTTTTCCCCTGCTACCGGAGAAGAATTTGCCAGGCTGGCCGATGAATTCCGCGATACCCCCTGGGGCGTGGAAGCATGGATTGCCTGGGCGCAGTATGCCAATCAACAGAGCCGGACGGAAGAGATGCTCCGCATTGTCCGGGAGGGGATCCGTATCTATCCCGATCATCCCCGTACAGATCGGCTCCGTCAGTTGGAAGCCGATGCGGTGCAACCCTATCTGAGTGTAAACATGCCTTCTATGAGTTACAGTCATGCCGAGTTGCCGGCGGTGGTGACCTACAAGAACCTGCGTGAGATCACTGTCGAGTTCTATCCTCTTCCTTCGCCTGTGCAGGCGGACCCGCTCACGGCATTTCCCAGCTGGACTCAGCAGGAACTGGCAGCCTATATACAACATCAGACTCCCCGGAGCCAGACCTATCCTCTGGAATGGATCGCGGACTTTGCCTTTGCCACGGATACGATCCGTATACAGGCTCCCGGTGTAGGAGCCTATGCCGTGCGTATGGTACATCCCGACATGCAGAAAGATCCCGATATCCGGCAGTTCACTGTGTCCGACCTGCGTATGGTGAAGCAGGGAGTGCCCGGTGGGCTCACGGAGGTGATCGTATTGGATGCCCGCAGCGGTTGCCCGGTGGAAGGGGCCGATGTACTGGTCTACAGCAGACAACGCAATGAAGACGTACGCCAGGCTACCTTCCGTACCGACTCTATCGGACGGGTGGCTTTCCCCTGGAAAGATACGTACTCCCGGATCACGGCTCTGCGGGGGGAAGACCGTTTCCTTCCTTTGCAAAGTTCCTGGCCGGGCAGTTACGCCTCCAACGAATACCGTCCGGAGATGCTCCGGAGCGAGTCTCAGTATCAATTGACGCTGCTTACCGATCGTGTTTTGTACCGTCCCGGGCAGACTGTTTTTGTCAAAGGGATCTTGTATGCATTGGTATCGGATACCGCCCAGGTAGTACCGGATTATAAACAGGAGATCACTCTGGAAGGCCTGGATCGTCGGTGGCGCGAGACGCGTGAAGTCGTTACCAATACGTATGGCTCCTTCACCACAGAATTTACCCTGCCTGCCGATCTGTCGCCGGGAGCTTACCTTCTCTCTGGTAGCAAAGGACAGATCCGGATACAGGTCGAGGAGTACAAACGCCCGACTTTCGGTCTTTTCTTCGACGCGCCCGAAGGCAGTTATCAGTTGGGAGACAGCCTGCATATCCGGGGAACCGCCCGTACGTTCAGTGGGGTAGGGCTTTCCGGCCAGCCGGTGCGCTACACCGTCAGCCGTTCCTATCAATGGGGGTGGATGCCCCTGCGAGGCGGAAGAGAGGTGATTGCCAGTGGTGAGGCGATGCCCGACCACCAGGGGCACTTCTCCGTTCCCGTCTTTCTGGAGAGGGGAACAGACAACCTGCTCAGAGGTTATTTCCTTTATGAGATAGAAGCCACTTTCACTTCACCTTCCGGGGAAACACAAGAGGCCAGAACGTCGGTTCGTGCCGGAGAACGTTCGCTGCTGCTCTTGGCGGAGATTTCCGACAATATCCGCAAAGACATTCCTTTCACTGTGACGGTAGAGGCTACCAACCTCAATGGTGTGCCTGTGGCCACTTCAGGCAGTTATGTTCTCTACCCGGTTTTGAATGGGGGAGAAAGCCCGACAGCCCGGTACATACCCGACATTTCCGGGCCAGACCGCTCACGCTATGCGGCGGAGCCCGTGCGTAACGGTAGCTTCACCGCCAATCAGGAGAATCGCTTAGGACCGTGGCAGGAACTGCCCTCCGGCCGCTATCTATTGGTCTTTACTGCTTCTGATCCGCAGGGCAGAGAGGTGACTCTGGAAAAAGAGGTTCTCCTTGTTTCTGCTACCGAGAGCCGTCCGCCCGTCTCCGTACCGCTCTGGTATGTGCCTTTGCAGACGGAGTTCGGACCTTCGGAGACCGTCTCTTTCCTGATCGGGACCTCAGAGAAAGATGCCTGTATCCTCTTAGACGTATTCAGCGGCAACGAGCGGCTGGAGGTCAGACACCTGCATCTTTCCGATTCGGTAATGCGGTTCGATTACCCTTATCAGGAATCTTACGACAACGGCCTGCTCTTTTCGTTTGTGATGGTACGCGACGGAGAGTTCTACCAGCAACTGCTTGCCTTTCCCCGGCGCATGCAAACCAAAGATCTGGAGCTGCGTTGGGAGACTTTCCGCGACAAACTGCGTCCCGGACAGGAGGAAACCTGGAAACTGACCATACGCGACCCGCAGGGCAAAGCGGCAGATGCGGAGATGCTGGCACTGATGTACGATGCTTCTTTGGATAAGATCCTGCCCTACAACCAGCAATTTCGGATGTTCTACCAGGTGTCCGTACCCTATTTCTATCCTGCAATGATCCGATACAGTCCCAACTGGTTGAGCGTGAGTTTTCCGAAGCAGAGATTTACTTATCCCCAGTTGGCGTTCGACGGATTCCTGCGGCCCTATTTACCGCTGGGCTATTCCTATCGTTCAGGCTTACTGGATGGTTCTGTGTCCGGTGTCATGGCACAGGAGAATGGAGCCATAAGGGTACGTGGCAGCAGTAGTAAACAGGCCGAAATCTCTGAAATAGCTGTTATGGGGTATGCCACGAACTATACCGATGCGGCGTCTGTAGAAGAAGTCATGGACGATGCGGCTGATTCCGCGGGAGGCGAACCCTTATCTGCCCTGGCCGACCTGCGTACCCATTTCAACGAGACTGCCTTCTTCTACCCGCAATTACAGACCAATGCCCGCGGAGAGATCGTCTTTACTTTTACGTTGCCGGAGAGCCTGACCACATGGAATTTCCGTGGATTTGCCCATACGCGCGATATGCTTACCGGCATGTTATCAGGTAGTACCATAGCCAGCAAGGAGTTTATGGTGATGACCCATCTGCCCCGGTTTGTACGCGTAGGCGATGAAACAGCTTTCGCTGCTACCCTGGCCAATCAGTCTGGCAAGATACAGAACGGTACGCTCACTTTCACTCTTTTCGATCCGATGACGGAGGCAGTGATCCACACCCAGAAACAGTCTTTCTCTGTACCGGCAGGAGAAAACATCGGAGTTGATTTCCGCTTCACGGCTACCGCAGATCGTGATCTGCTGGGCTGTCGGATCACGGCTGAGAGCGAGACCTTCAGTGACGGCGAACAGCACCTGCTTCCGGTATTGCCCAGCCGGGAGAGAGTGATCGAGACCGTGCCCATGCCCATACGCGGCGGGCAGACGCGGGAGTTTGCACTGGATTCCTTGTTTAACATGGATAGTGCTACCGCTACCGAGCGTCGCCTTACGGTAGAGTTTGCGGGCAATCCGGCCTGGTATGCCATTCAGGCCCTTCCGCCACTGAGCCGTCCGGAAGAAGAGAATGCCCTCTCTCTGGCCGCTGCCTGGTATGCCAACTCGGTAGCTTCCTATATACTCGACCGTTATCCGCGGATGCAGCAGATCTTAGCGAGCTGGCGACAGACCGGGAAGGAGAGTTTCCTGAGCAATCTGCAGAAAAATGAAGAGTTGAAACATATACTGCTCGCCGAGTCGCCCTGGACGCTGGAAGCCCGTACGGAGCAGGAACAGATGGAGCGTCTGGCCACCCTGTTCGATCTCAATCAGCTCCGCTATACCAACAATCAGCTCCTGAGCCGGCTGCAACGTCTGCAGGCATCTGACGGAAGTTGGTCGTGGTACAACGGCATGTCTCCCGGCTATTACACTACGCTGGGCGTGATGGAGACTCTCATTCGCCGCAAGACCCTTACGGGTAGTGACCCTGAGCCGGAGGCAGTACAGATGATGGGCAGCGGGTGGAACTACCTGCATACGGAGTTCCTGAAGCAGTATCAGCGTTCTCTGGGAGAAGACGGCACACTCTCTGCAGCCGTTTTCTCTTCTTCTACGATGCAATACCTCTACTTAGTGGCTCTTTCGGATGAAGCGGTTCCGGCTGCCAGCCGGGAGGCTTACGATAAGATGCTGGATCTGCTTCCGCAGCAGATCACCCGCCTGGGAGTGGTAGATAAAGCCCGCGCGGCCATAGCCCTGCAGGCAGCCGGTCGCACGAACCAGGCACTGGACTTTACCCGTTCGCTCAGTGAATACCTGGTGCGTACGGACAACCGCGGTGCCTATTTCGCGTTCAACGAGTCCCGTGCCTCCTGGTGGGGACAGCCGCTTCCGGCACACGTCATCACCCTGGAAGCCATCGACCGGGTGGCAGGTGATACCGCTCTGGTAGAGGAGATGAAGATCTGGTTGCTCGGGCAGAAGCAGACTCGGCAGTGGCGCACTCCGGTGGCCACGGTCAATGCCGTATATGCTTTGCTCTATCACGGCAGCAATCCGCTGGACAACCGGGGCGATGTACGCATCACCTTAGGCGGCCATACCCTGCATACCGTGCCCGAGGGGGGCCGTCCAACTCTGCCTGTAGCCTATATCCAGGAGACGTTTACCGATCCTGCGGACATCGCCGGCATGAAGAAGGCGGTGGTCGAAAAGCGCGATCCGGGATTTGCCTGGGGGGCTGTCTACGCGCAGTATCAGGAGGATATCAGCAAGATCGATCGTCACGGTGAGGAACTCCAGGTAGAAAAACGTCTCTATGTCGAACAGTACGAGGGCAGTGAGCGCAAACTCATCGCCCTGACAGAGCAAACACCCTTGCGGGTGGGAGACCGGGTGGTGTGCCGGCTGGTCCTGCGTGTAGACCGACCGATGGATTTTGTGCAGCTGACCGATCAGCGTGCCGCCTGCTTCGAGCCTACGGACAACCTCTCCGGATACCGCAGAGGCAACAACGTCTCTTACTTTGTTTCTGTACGCGATGCTTCCACCCGTTTCTTTTTCGACACATTGGGCCAGGGGGTGTATACGATCGAGCATACCTATCTGGTGAACAGGGCAGGCAGTTACGAAAGCGGACTGGCTACCCTGCAGAGTGCCTATGCACCGGAGTATGCTGCGCATGACAAATCAAGGAGATTTACGATTGACGGATTTACGATGTACGATTGAGATTACTTTTCCTTGTATGGGACGGGTTTTCTTTTTCAGACAGAAGAACAAAAGAACATAAAAGAGTTATAAGTGATAAGTCTTAAGTGATAAGTCTTAAGTGATAAGTTGTGACGTACTACTCATCATTCACTACTTGTAGATAGATGGTATTCTATACATTTTATCTTTCTTCTTATGTTCTTATGTTCTTTTGTCTGGTAAAAAAGAAAAATGATAGGTATAATGCGGAGATGTACATAGGAAGGGAGTTGTAATTTCAATCGTAAATCGTAAATTGTCCAATCGTAAATCAATTTGTTTTTTTCCGGCCGAAGAGTGAAATAACTATTTTTTAGATGCAATGAACCTTTACCCGGTTATTCTTTTTATAAAGAGGACAGCGGTAATGTGAAAATAATCATGTATTTTTGCATCAAATAATCCGATTTTATGTCATGTATCCTCCATATCGAGACATCTACCCCTGTCTGCTCCCTGGCTGTGAGCGAGAATGGCCAGAATATTTTTGTGAAGGAGGACCTGGAAGGCCCCTCACACGCTGTTTCTCTGGGTGTGTTTACCGATGAAGCACTTGCCTTTATAGACAGCCGGGGCATTCCGCTGGACGCGGTGGCTGTGAGTTGCGGTCCCGGTTCGTATACGGGACTGCGTATCGGTGTCTCTCTGGCCAAAGGCATTGCTTACGGCAGGGAAGTACCTCTGATCGCGATACCCACACTGAAACTGTTGTGTGTGCCTGTGTTGCTCTACCGCGAGATGCCGGAAGAGGCATGGCTGTGCCCCATGATCGATGCCCGCCGGATGGAGGTATATACCGCGCTCTACGACCGGGCGCTGGAGGTGAAGAAAGAGGTCTCGGCAGAGATCATTGACGAGAGCTCTTTCCTGGATGTACTGGAAGAGCGCCCCGTATGGTTCCTGGGCAACGGTGCCGCCAAATGCCGGGAGAAGATCACCCATCCCAACGCCTGCTTTGTGGAAGATATACATCCGCTGGCTCAGATGATGGCTCCACTGGCCGAACGGGCTTTCTTAGACGGACAGTTTGTGGATGTGGCCTACTTCGAACCCTTCTACCTGAAAGAGTTTATCGCTTCGCAGCCTAAGAAACTGCTGTAACATACCGCCGGAATGCCGGCATACACTTAAAATAACAATGAAAATGGATATGAAATACAATACCCAACAGAAAAGAATGCCGCTTCCGGAATACGGACGCAGCATTCAGAATATGGTAGACTATATGCTCACCATAGAGGATCGTGCCGAACGTCAGCGATGTGCCAACACGATCATCAATATCATGGGAAATATGTTTCCCCACCTCAGGGATGTGCCCGACTTCAAGCATAAGCTCTGGGACCATCTGGCTATCATGGCAGACTTCAAACTGGATATCAACTATCCGTATGAGATCATCCGCAAGGAGAATCTGGTGACCAAGCCCGAAGTAATACCCTATCCGAGTACCAAGATCCGCTACCGTCACTACGGCCGTACGCTGGAGATACTGATCAGAAAAGCGGTAGAGTTTCCCGAAGGAGACGAGAAGAACAACTTAGTAGCACTCATCTGCAACCACATGAAGAAGGACTACATGGCCTGGAACAAGGACACGGTAGACGACCGCAAGATCGCGGAAGACCTGGAAGAATATTCACAGGGCAGGCTGCACATGACCGATGAGATCGTACGCCTGATGGCCTCCAGACTGGCACAGAACTACCGGCGGGTGAACAACCCCCGCAGCAACCAGCGGAAGAATTACAAGTAAGAGGCAGACCCTTTTCGCAAAAACATCGACATCAACCTCAAAAATCGTATCCACATGGCTTCATTCGTGATCGAAGGCGGACACAGGCTGCAGGGAGAGATCTACCCGCAGGGTGCCAAGAACGAAGTATTGCAGATCATCTGCGCCACCCTGCTCACCTCCGAAGAGGTGATCGTGAAAAACATACCTGATATACTGGATGTGAACAACCTCATCCATCTGCTCCGGGACATGGGTGTGAAGGTGTGCAAACAGGGAATTGACTCTTATAGTTTTCAGGCAGACCGGATAGATCTGGATTACCTCGAGAGTGAGGAGTTCCTGAAGAGATGTTCGAGCCTGCGGGGATCGGTGATGCTGGTGGGGCCGTTGGTGGCCCGTTTTGGCAAAGTGCTGATCTCGAAGCCCGGAGGGGATAAGATCGGACGCCGCCGGCTCGATACTCATTTCCTGGGGATACAGAAGCTGGGCGCCGACTTCAGGTACGACGATCAGCACGAGATCTATGTGATCACGGCCGACAGTCTGAAAGGTACCTATATGCTGCTGGACGAGGCTTCGGTGACGGGTACGGCCAATATCGTGATGGCTTCGGTATTGGCGGAAGGGACAACAACCATTTACAACGCAGCATGCGAGCCTTACCTGCAACAGCTCTGCCGGATGCTCAACCGGATGGGTGCGCGCATCAGTGGGATCGCCTCCAACCTGCTTACCATAGAGGGAGTGAAGGAACTGCGGGGCACGGAACATACGGTACTGCCCGATATGATCGAGGTGGGCAGCTTCATCGGTATGGCTGCCATGACAAAAAGCGAACTGACGATCAAAAATGTTTCTTACGACAATCTGGGTATCATTCCGGAGTGTTTCCGCCGTCTGGGAGTGAAACTGGAACAGCGGGGAGACGATATCTACATACCGGCACAGGACAGTTATGAGATCGAATCGTTTATCGACGGGTCGAGCATGACCATCTCCGACGCTCCCTGGCCGGGACTGACACCGGACCTGCTGAGTGTGCTGCTGGTAGTGGCCACTCAGGCCAAAGGCAGTGTCCTGATCCATCAGAAGATGTTTGAGAGTCGCCTGTTCTTTGTAGATAAACTCATTGATATGGGCGCGCAGGTGATCCTGTGCGATCCGCACCGCGCGGTGGTGATCGGGCACAACCACAACTTCCGGCTTCGCGGAGGCAATATGATCTCCCCGGATATCCGCGCGGGCATCGCGTTGCTGATCGCTGCCATGAGTGCCGAGGGGATCAGCCGCATCCACAACATCGAACAGATAGACCGGGGGTATCAGAATATAGAAGGGCGGCTCAACGCGCTGGGAGCCCGCATCACACGTATATGATCAGGCAGGAAGAGGTATACAAGATAGGGGTATTCAACAAGCCCCACGGGATCCATGGCGAACTCTCCATGACCTTTACCGACGATGTCTTCGACCGGGTAGACGGGGAATACGTGATCTGTCTGATGGACGGGATCTTAGTACCTTTTTTTATCGAAGAGTATCGTTTCCGGTCCGACTCTACCCTGCTGATGAAACTCGACCGGGTGGATACGGCAGAAGAGGCCCGGCGTTTCACCAACGTGGAGGTGTATTTCCCGAAACAGGAAGCGGAAGAGGTACCTGAAGAAGACCTGACGTGGAGTTTTTTCATCGGATATATACTGGAAGATCTGCATACCGGAGAGGTAGGAAAGATCACCGATCTGGATACCACTACACCGAATACACTTTTTGTGGTGGAGACTCCGTCGGGAGAACTTCTGGTACCGGCACATGAGGCGTTGATAGCTGGCGTAGACCGGAAGCATATGCGTCTGGTCATGGACCTGCCCGAAGGGCTGATCGATCCGGATCTGGCAGTGGAAGAAAGTTAAATAGCCTCAACAAACCCTGTGCGAATGCACCGAATTGTCTATCTTTATCCCCCATTATTCATGTAAAGATGCTCAACAAGAGATACAGAAAGGCTTTCTGGAATAATATAAAGTTTAAATACCGTCTCACCATCACCAACGAGAACACACTCTCGGAAGTGGTGAGACTGCATGTGTCCAAACTCAACGGATTGTCTGTTCTGTTGCTGGTACTTACTATCCTTTTTGCCATGGCTGCCTCTATCATTGCCTTTACTCCTTTGCGCAATTACCTGCCCGGTTATATGAACAGCCGGATACGTTCACAGGTGGTGGAGAATGCGCTGCGGGTAGATTCGCTGCAACAGCTGCTGGAACGACAGAATATGTATATCATGAATATACAGGATATTTTCCGGGGTACGGTGCGTGTGGATACGGTGACTTCCATAGAAGAACTGACTACGGCGCGGGAAGATACGCTGATCGAACGTACGGTGCGGGAAGAAGAATTCCGTCACCAGTATGAGGACCGGGAGAGGTACAACCTGACTACGCTGACTACACAGGGCGTGCCGATAGACGGACTGAGTTTTTTCCGTCCTACCCGCGGGATGATCTCCGGGCATTTTGACGCGGATATCCGGCATTTTGGTACCGATATAGCAGCCAGTCCCAACGAGAGTGTACTGGCTACCTTAGACGGTACGGTGATCCTGAGTACCTATACGGCAGATACAGGCTATGTGATCGCTATCCAACACAGTCAGGATTTTGTCTCTTTTTATAAACACTGCGGTTTCCTGCTCAAGCGGATGGGAGACAAGGTGAGAGGAGGAGAAGCCATCGCGCTGGTGGGCAATACCGGGGAACTGACCACAGGGCCGCATCTGCATTTTGAATTGTGGCACCGGGGCGTTGCCGTGAATCCGGAGAATTACATCCTGTTCTGAAAAAGAAAAAAGCGTATGGAGCAAAGGAAGAAAAAACAGATAGCGATATTAGGTTCCACGGGATCGATCGGAACCCAGGCACTGGAGGTAATCGGGCAGAATCCGGACCTGTATGAGGTGTATCTGCTGACTGCCTGCAACTGGGTGGAAGCGTTGATCGCCCAGGCCCGCAGATTCCAGCCGGAGGCGGTGGTGATTGCCAACGAGGCGCACTACCCGAGGCTGAGAGACGCGCTGGAAGACCTGCCGGTTAAGGTCTATGCCGGAGAGGAGGCACTCTGCCAGGTGGTGGAGTCGCAACCGATCGACCTGGTGCTGACGGCCATGGTGGGATATGCCGGTCTGAAGCCGACGATCCATGCCATACGTGCCGGAAAGCCTATCGCACTGGCCAATAAAGAAACATTGGTGGTGGCCGGGGAACTGATCAATGAACTTACGCAGCAATACCGCGTGCCGGTATTGCCGGTAGATTCGGAACACTCGGCGGTGTTCCAGTGTCTGGTAGGAGAGGCCGGGAACGCGGTGGAGAAGGTGATCCTTACGGCGTCGGGAGGTCCTTTCCGCAATTGTACCTGGGAGGAACTGCAGACGGTGACACGCCAGCAGGCACTGCGCCATCCGAAGTGGAACATGGGAGACAAGATCACGATAGACTCCGCTACGTTTATGAACAAGGGTTTTGAAGTGATCGAGGCGAAATGGCTTTTCGGACTGCGACCCGATCAGATAGAGGTGGTGGTGCATCCCCAGGTCATGATCCATTCGATGGTCCAGTTTGAAGACGGATCGCTGAAGGCACAGCTGGGTATGCCGGACATGCGCATGCCGATACAGTATGCCTTTTCGTATCCCGACAGGGTGGCGTCTGCATACGACCGGATCGACTTCACACAGTGTACCTCGCTCACCTTCGAACCGCCCGATACGACACGCTTCCGCAACCTGACACTGGCCTACGAAGCCATGAACCGGGGAGGCAATGTGCCTTGTGTATTGAACGCGGCCAACGAAGTGGTAGTGGCTGCCTTTCTGAAAGACCGGATCGGTTTTCTGGCTATGAGCGATGTGGTGGAGAAAACCATGGAGCGGGTAGACTATATCCGGGCGCCCCGCTACGAGGATTATGTGGCTACGGATGAGGTAGCCCGCCGGATAGCAGCGGAACTGGTAGCTGCTTTGTAAAGAGATAGAACATAGAAAGAATATAAATTATAATAAACAGAACTGATAAATGGAGACATTTCTGATTCGTGCCCTTCAGCTGATCATGAGCCTTTCGTTGCTGGTGATCATCCATGAAGGAGGGCATTTCCTCTTTGCCCGCCTTTTTAAAGTACGGGTAGAGAAGTTTTGCCTGTTTTTTGACCCCTGGTTTACCCTGTTCAAATTCAAGCCTAAAAAAAGTGATACCGAATATGCAGTGGGCTGGTTGCCGCTGGGAGGATATGTGAAGATCTCCGGGATGATCGATGAGTCGATGGATACCGAGCAGATGAAACAGCCGGCACAGCCCTGGGAATTTCGTTCGAAGCCGGCGTGGCAACGCCTGCTGATTATGGTCGGCGGAGTGTTTTTCAACTTCCTGCTGGCACTTTTTATCTATTCCATGATCCTGTTTGCCTGGGGCGATTCGTACATCCCGCTGCGGGAAGTACCTCTGGGAATGACTTTCAACGAGACAGCCAGAGAGATTGGTTTCCGTGACGGGGATATCCTGCTGGCGGCAGACGGAGATCCGCTGCTCCGCTACGACTCGGAGATGTTGAGTAAGGTGGTAGACGCGCGCGTGGTAACGGTGCTGCGCAACGGTGCGGAGGCCTCGGTGTATATACCGGACGACATGATGCAACGGCTGATGGTGGATAGTGTGCGCTTTGCCGATTTCCGGATGCCTTTTGTCCTGGACAGTATTATGCCCGGATCGCCGGCACAACAGGCGGGTTTGTTGCCGGGAGACCGCATTGTGGCCCTGGAGGGAAAGGTGGTGGATTACATGGAATTCACAGAGGCCATGGATCTGCGCAGAGCGCAGGCGGCTACCTGGAACAACGACAGTGTGGATCTGCACCGGATCGCGCTCACCTACGAGCGGGAAGGGGTATCTCATCAACTGGAACTGACTACGGACTCGCTCTTTCTGATGGGGGTACGCCCGGTGGCTTCCAGAGCAGAATTATACCCGGTTGTACGTCAGAATTATACCTTCTTCTCTTCCTTCCCGGCAGGTGCGGTACTGGGGGTAAAGACCCTGAAAGGATATGTGGGAAGCATGAAGTATCTTTTCTCCAAAGAGGGGGCTAAGCAACTGGGTGGTTTCGGTACCATCGGAAGCATTTTCCCGGCAACGTGGAACTGGTATCAGTTCTGGTCTATGACTGCTTTCCTCTCCATCATCCTGGCTTTTATGAACATCCTGCCTATTCCGGCATTGGACGGAGGACATGTACTCTTCCTGTTCTATGAGATCATTGCCCGCCGGAAACCCAGCGATAAGTTTATGGAATATGCGCAGATGACAGGGATGATCCTGCTCTTCGGGTTGCTGATCTGGGCCAATTTCAATGATGTATTGAGGTTCTTTTTCTGACAGGAGAAGACACATCCGAATATAAAAAGGGAGTATCTGAAAATTCCCGGAAATGAAAAATCACCCTCGTTACAGTATGTAGCGAGGGTGATTTTGTTGATGCAGCGTACTGTATATATTGTCGTACTTATCTTCTCACTTTGTCGTTTGCTTCTAAAGGACAGATCGGACTGTTCCTTCTTTCAGGGAAAGGATCCGCTGATTGCTGCTTCCCCGGAATCTGAGATGGGGAGAGTATAGGTTCTGATCGAAGCGACCGTCTACCAATACATCGATGCAGGCAAGCGCCCGGACGCAGACCGGGTCTTTACAAAGCTCTTCATACGTATATCCGGTATAACACCAGATATTCATCCCGGTCTCCTGCCGGAAACGTCGGAGCAGAGGCAGGAAGGCAGTGGGCTTGTAGAACGGGTCGCCACCGGAAAAGGTGATACCATCTAAGAGAGGATTTTCCTGTATCTCCCGGATGATCTCCCGGATACGTGATTCGGTAAGTTCTTCACCGGCACAGGGATTCCAGCTTTCCGGATTGTGGCAACCTTTGCAGCCGTGTCTGCATCCGGCTAAGTAGATGCCATACCGGATGCCTTCTCCGTCTACAATCGTCTCCGGATAGGTAGATAGCAGATGCAACATAGAGCGGAAACTATGGGATTACGAGTGCTTCGCGCGATCCGATTCTTCCGCGCGCTTGGCCGAGTTCCACGAACTGAGATCTCCCGTCAGATACCCCGTGATCCGGCGCATACGCAGGATATTCTCTCCGCGGCAGACCGGACATTTGTCGTAGATCACTCCTTTGTATCCGCATTGGTTGCAGGTATCTACCGGATGGTTGATCGATCCGTAGCCGATACCTTCGTCGTGCATCACCTTGACGATCTTGGCAACCGCGCGTACATTTTTCTGGGCTTCTCCGTCCAGTTCCACATAGGTAATGTGTCCGCCCCGGGTAATGGCATGGAAAGGAGCCTCTTTGCGGATCTTGTCTACGATACCGATAGTTTCTTTGACATCTACATGGAAAGAATTGACGTAATAATCGCGGTCGGTCACTCCCGGGATCACACCGTATTTGCGTTTGTCCATCCGGGTAAATCTTCCGGATAGTCCTTCGGCCGGAGTCGCCAGCACGGAATAATTGAGCTGATACTTCTCTTTGTACGCATCGGCCACCTTGTTCAGTTCCTCAATGGCTTCGTAGAGCGTATCCCAGGACTTACTGCTTTTGCCATGTCCCTCTCCGTAGAGAGCCACCATGGCGTTGTGGCCTCCGATGAATCCGATGCCGAGCGTACCGCTACGCAATACATCGCCTACCTCCTGGTTCGGTTCCAGATTGCCTCCCTCTTTCCATACGTTGTTGCCCATCATAAAAGGGAATTGTCGGGCCAGCGCCGTGCGCTGGTACTGATAACGGCTGTAAAGTTGTTCGGCCACCAATTGAGCCTTCTCTCTCAATGCTTCCAGGAAAAGCTCTCTGGCTTTCTTCTCGGTTGCTTCGGGGCGTTCACCTTCGGTCAGGCTTTCGGCCCGGATACGGGCTTCTATGGCCAGGCGAGGCATATTGATGGTGGTGAAGGAGAGGTTCCCTCTACCTAAGGAGGTCTTTTCACCGGCTACATTGTCAAATACACGGGTGCGGCATCCCATGGTCGCCAGTTCATAGCGGTAACGTTTCGGATCGTTGGCATCCCATTTCTCATGCGTATTGAAGGGGGTATCTAAGAACATAAAGTTCGGGAACAATGCCTTTGCTGTGGTGTGACAGGCTTTCAGCAACAGGTCGAAGTTCGGGGCGTCGAAAGTGAGCTCTCCTTTCAGAGCAGCATCGAAATCGGCCATTGCCTTTTCATAGTCCTTCTCCGAATAACTGACACCGTCTTTGACTTTGAATATCTGGATCGGGAATACCGGTACTTCACCGCGCGCGCCCAATCCCTGTACGGTAGCTTTCAGTAATTCTTCCATCACCATACGACCCTCTGCGGAGGTATCCGTTCCGTAGTTGATGGAGCTGAATACCACCTGGTTTCCTCCGCGGGAGTGCATGGTGTTGAGGTTATGGACGAAACCTTCCATGGCCTGGTGAGTCTCTTTACGGGTCTGGTCAAGAGCTTTCCGGAGCAGGCGTGTCAGTGTCTCCTGATCTATGTTCACTTCCATTTCATGAAGCCGGCGGATCAACAGATCCTCTTCCTCCTTTGACGGACAAATACTGGAAAGTGTAGTCGTGATCAGCTCTTTGAGTTCGTCATCTGCCTTGTCTTTCCCGGCCATCGACAGGTAGAAAGAGAGCAGCGTAGCCATATTTTTCCGGAAAGACTTTCTCACCCCAGGGGCCATGAAGAAATCAAAAGCCGGGATCGATTGTCCTCCGTGTTGTTCGTTCTGATTGGTCTGGAACACGATCGTAGCCAGTGTGGCATAGCTCTGTATGCTCTGCGGAGTACGTATACTGCCGTTCTTGGTACGGAAACCCCGTTCGAACAGATCGTCCAGATCATACTGGATACATGTAGTGGTCTTGGTCGGATAATAATCCAGATCGTGGATATGGATATCTCCCAGCTGGTGCGCTTCGGCGTATTGCTTGGAGAGAAGATACCGATAGGTATAGTCTTTGGTCACTTCCGACGCAAAGGTCATCATTTGTCCGGCGGGCGTATGGCTGCTCATGTTGGCATTACTGAGGTTGACATCGTTTTTGTCGATGGCCACAATGCCGTCCATGATGTGCTTGATCTGGGTTTTTTATCACGCTCCGTGTTGCGCCATTCCCGGTAGATGATGTATTTTTTGGCGACATCCGGACAGTCTTTCATCAGCTCTTTTTCTACCAGGTCCTGGATCTGCTCCACAGAGATGGAGGTAGACTGGAACTGACCGATCACACGCATGGTGATGTCTGCGATCAGGGCCGTCTGATCGGCCATACCAGTGGCCTGAAATGCTTTTGAAATGGCATTCTTGATTTTACCAATAGAGAAATCCTCTTGCTTGCCGTCTCGTTTGATAATTGTAATTTCCGCGTAATTCATGACTTTAACTCCCGAAAGTGATTTTAATGAATAATCAGTTATAGAATAGGGCAGGTTTTCTGACTGATCTCTCCTTCGCGGCTCCTTCCCATAGAAAACTACTACAGTGGAATAATGCGCGGATTCACAGAGAATTACAGCAGCGGGAACTGTTGCCGGATTTCACAGCATTCCCTTTTGTCTATTCCCCGGAGAGGGAACCTTATTCTTCTGCAAATATAAAGCATATATCGTATAGAAATGTTCTTTTATTCCATTTATTTTGGACATTTTTTATACTTGTTTGATTTATAAAGTTTTCCATTTTGGGAAACTTTTCTTTCGGAAAAAAGAAAAAAGTTATCCAAAATGAAAAATATTCAGAAGATAGTTATGTGTAAATTAACAAGATAATAGAGTTGGCTGAAATGGAATCAAAACTAAAGTGAAAACTTCTCTTTTCCGGAACTCTGAGTTATGGCCGGAAACCTTCTTTAAAAGACAATGAGGTGTGGAAAATCAGGTATGTGATTTAACTTTTATTCAGTAGTGGAAAATAGAGTGGATCGGATCCCTTGTAACAGAATAATGTCTATGTATTTATAAATTATTCACCGGGTATAAAGGGGTAAGACTATGGCTGCGGAAAAACTCCGATTTCTGTTTTTTGTAACGATACACTTCTTTTATTTATGAAAAAAGTGTCTGATCGTTCAAATAGAGGAAAAATCCATGTTTTGTGTAAGAAGGTGAATTTTTTCTTTTCGAATGAGTTAAAATCAGTAGCTTAAATGCCTCATTTTAAGTTGTAATTTCCATGTCAAAACCTTATATTTATTTTGTTTTCCGGTCTTGAATATATGGGGAAAATCCGGAAAAATGGGGAAATCTATTTTATTAATCAACCGATTTACAAAGAACCGTATCATGAAAAAGAAACCATTTAATGAAAAAGACTTCCAGAATGCCGGCGATGGTATGAATCTGGTGAGCATTGCGAAGAGAGAGTATGATGGGGATGAGTCTCACACTACTTTCACACAGGACAGTTATTTTGTAGCTGATTGGTCTGTATCTGTACAAGGCAAAGAGACAGCTTCCAATAACACCCTGGATATTCCGAACACCCAGTATTACATTCCGGATTGGTTTGCGATGGAGGGGTTTGCGTTTAATAAAGAATGAATTTGTGTGTCCCATAAATTTGTTTAATAGGTAGAGCCTGTTTAAATTTTCCACGGAAAATTTATTATAAGATACCTTCGTTCTTTCTTCAGGCTTCGTCGACCGTTGGTTCGTCTGTTTTTCTTTTTTTAGCTCAAATAACCCGCTATTGTCGCTTCAAAAAAAGAAAATCAACCTGAAAATAAGCCTAACCAAAGAAACGGGCAAAATCCAGGCAGGCTCTTGATCCGTATCTTAATTTTAATCCGAGCCTTACCCTGATTATTTCCGATCTTAGTTTTTTTAAATGGACTATGACAGGAAACCGGCGGCAAACAGATCCGAAGATCTATTGCCGCCGGATTTTATAGATGGAGTTGTCCCGACTTTGAACGAGCCTCCTTCCTTATATAGATAAAGTCGCTTACACCAGGTGTGCGATCCATTCTTCCCGATCTCCCGGAAGCAGATCGATTACCGGGATCTCTACCATGGTGTAACAACCGGGTTGTTGTCTCATCGAAGCCCGTGCTACACAGATCAGTACCTGTGCCGTCAGCGCAGGATTGTTGATGCGCATATTGAATTCGAACAACTGGTTCTGTGTCTTTCCCGATACTCCTTTGCGGGTAAGGTTCACACCGTGGCCCATATCGAGCAGGGCATCTACAGAAGGTACCTGGATCACGTGTGTCTCGTCGTTGACGAAATAGGCATCCGCTTTGATGGCCGCAGCTACCTTTTCATAGGCATACCCCTCTTCCAGTTCGATATATACCATGCGGCGGTGAATGCTTGTACCGGTAGGGATAGTCATGGAAAGTGCTGCTTTGACACCTTCGATAGCCTTCACAGCTACAGTATGTCCCATACTCATACCGGGGCCGAAGTTGGTGTAGGTGATCCCTTTGGGAGCGATGGCTTCGAGCAGGGTGCGTACTACAGAGTCACTTCCCGGGTCCCAGCCGGCGGAAATAACGGATACGGCGTTGTTTGCTTTGCAGCAACTATCCAGCTCTTTGCGTAGTGCAACGATGCCGCTGTGGATGTCGTAGCTGTCTACTGTATTGATACCCAGTGCCAGCGCCTCTTTGGCATAGGCTTCTACGCTACGGGTAGGAGTACACAATATAGCTACATCTACCTTTTCAAGATCTTTTATGTCTTTAACAACCGGATACTCGTTGAGCTCGGCGGGTCTGTTCTCTGCACCTGCGCGGCGTACCACACCGGCTACTTCGAAATCGGGAGCTGCCTGGAGAGCTTCCAGTACATAGCGTCCTATGTTGCCATAGCCAACAATCGCTGCTCTAATCTTTTTCATTCTTTCGTTGATTTGATGAAACACTTTTCTATTTAATGGCTGCAAAAATAATCTTTTTTACTCTTTTCTACAAGATCCGGGTAGAAAGATGTAAACACAGGTCCGTACGTTTCGCGGGTGAGCACGGGTTTATTCCTCCTTTATGTTGTGTTTCTGAAGCATATATAGGAGGATAGATACCCCAGGGTAGTACAGGCAATGCAGATCTTATCCCCTGGGTTCACCGCGGGAATGATGCCTTCATGTATATCATCGGATTCAATCCGTATGTCATTCCCTGGGTTGGGCTGTGAAAAAACGATAGGATATCTACTCGTTGAGAGTGTAAGAGAGAAGGTGCGCTTTCACACTTCTGTCTGCGCACCTCCTTCCGGAGAAAGCTATTGATCTTTTCTCCACAGACTGAATCCGATCCCTACCTGGGTATTTATATTTCTCCCGGCTGTGGAAACTGTATAGTATATATTTTCTGTTTCCGCTTCGTTGACAGTTGTCGTTAGCCTGGCGTATGACTTTTGCAGAGGTTGTTGATAACTGGCATTCACCAACAGATAGGTGTTGCCGGTAAGGTAGTAGTTTACAGAGAGACCCAAATCCATGATCATTGTGTTTACACGCTGCTTGTAGTGAGATGTTTTGCTGTGTCCCTGGCTGGTTGTTGTCTTCTTTCTGTCTACATTGGGCAGATAGGCCGCATAGCCGAAACCTATGTGCGGATGGAGCCTCCACCGTTGTTTTTCGATCCGGTACAGAAATCCGGCCTTGAAGGAGGGGTGCGTGTAATAGTGAATGGGACCAAACGCCCATTTCATAAATTCTTTCCAGAACTCATCTACTATACCCGGCTGATAGTTCTCCGGATCCTTTTGCTTGTAGAAATTGAATTGTGTGTGTATATACCAACCTATTTTATCAGAGAAAAGATGGGTAATCTTAAAACCAACCTGAGGGGTATTGGGCTTCTTGGAACCGAAATACGCGGCGTTGGGATCGGAACCGCGATGGATCAGATCAAAAGTAGCTCCTGTGGTAAACTCCAGTTGCAATTGTTTCCGGGCAGGGATCAACGGGGAGTTTTTCCTTACAGGGGTGTCTTGTCCCGAGGATAAAGCGCAAATGCCCAGCAACAGGGCGATACATAAGTTACGTTTCATAGTGTATAGCTATTAAATGATTTGTTTTTCTCTATCTGCTGATAGAGAGGGATCTGTAGATCAGAGAGTCGGAAAGAGAATTTGTTTGTATGTGGGCACAACGTGCCTGAAACAGGGCAGATCTCTGCTTTTGGGCTCCGGAGCAGGTTATTTATCTGTATAAATACATTTTTTTGTTTTACTGCATCCGGGCCTTCCGGAAATGAAAACCAGAGCGGTTTGGAGGAGAAGCGTTTCTTTTCCAAAAATATCATGTACATTTGTAGTATAAAATATTAGTAGAATGATTGAATATATAAAAGGAGACATCGCGGAGATATCTCCGGCTACTGTGGTGATAGATTGCAACGGTCTGGGATACGGTGTACAGATCTCCCTGAATACCTATTCCATGATCCAGGGAAAGAAGCAGTGCAAACTTTATATCTATGAGGCGATACGTGAAGATGCCTATCTGTTGTATGGGTTTGCCGACAAGGAAGAGAGGGAATTGTTTTTGTTACTGATCTCGGTATCAGGGATAGGAGGCAATACGGCCCGGATGATCCTTTCGGCACTCAGTCCTTCGGAATTGATACAGGTGATCAGTTCCGAAAATGCCCATATGCTGAAAACGGTGAAAGGGATCGGTCTGAAGACGGCACAGCGCGTGATTGTGGATCTGAAAGATAAGATCCACCGGGTATCTGCCGTAGGGGGTGATCTGCTGACGGATGGCAAGATCTCTGTATCACAGAATGCCGTGCAGGAAGAGGCTGTCTCTGCCCTGACGATGCTGGGGTTTGCCGCTGCTCCTTCGCAGAAAGTGGTATATGCCATTCTCAAGGAAGAGCCTGACGCCCCGGTGGAAAAGGTGATCAAGCTGGCTCTGAAACGCTTGTAAGGGCTGTCAGCCGGGAAGCTCAGTGAGCGGGAAGAAGTTTCTGGTACATCACCAGATCCAGCTTTTTCCCGAATTTCTCAGCGACCTGCCGGATACAGGCACAGCGTTGGTAACCACATTTTTCGAACATACGAATGCTGGGTTCATTGTCTCCGGAGATCAGTGCGACGATGTTGGAAAACCCCATGTCGTATATCACAGGCTCGATCAGGAGCATCACCTGATAGCCAATGCCTTGTCCGATAAGATGGGGGCGGAGATAGAGAGTAAACTCGACCGAGATGCGGAAAGCGTCTTTGGGTTTGAAAGGGGCGTAATAGCAAAATCCCAGAACTTCTTCGTCGGGCGATTGGATCAGGTAGGAATGATACTTCGGATCGCCCACTGGCAGAAAAGTTCTCAACGCTTCCGTACGGATGGGCTGCGTATAATATACTGCTGTACTGTGTAGTATATAGTAATTGTAAATGTCCCTGACCGTTTCGAGGTCTTTTTCGCGTATGCGGTGTAGTAAGACTTTCATAGGAGGTAGTGTTAGATGGCTGTTACAAAACTAATAAAATATAGTATACACACATTCTGAA
>JAJBTC010000191.1 GCA_020861095.1 Bacteroides sp. | reverse complement strand
CCTGTATATTATCAAAAAGCACCCGAAAACTGTTGTTTGATAAAATCTGCCCTAAAGAAGGCCGGAATCTACCCGGTTGATTCGTAAATTCCGTTTTAGATTTGCGTATACAAAAAGCACCAAATATTTATTTCTAAAACCGTAACTATATGAAAAGTGTAAGCTTTACAAAAGATCTAATTGGAGTTCAGGATGAACTTCTTCGTTTCGCCTATAAATTGACTGCCAACCGGGAAGAGGCTAATGACCTGCTGCAGGAGACCACTCTCAAGGCATTGGACAACGAAGATAAGTATATTCCTGATACAAATTTCAAAGGATGGATGTATACGATCATGCGTAACATCTTTATTAATAATTACCGCAAAATAGTACGCGAACAGACATTTGTAGATCAGACAGACAACCTGTATCATCTCAACCTGCCACAGGATTCCGGATTCGACAGTACAGAAGGTGCTTACGATCTGAAAGAGATGCGTCGGATCGTAAATTCGTTACCTAAAGAATATAAAGTGCCGTTTTCTATGCATGTATCCGGTTTCAAGTACCGTGAGATCGCGGAGCGGCTCAATCTTCCTCTGGGAACAGTAAAAAGTCGTATCTTCTTTACACGTCAGCGTCTGCAACAGGAGTTGAAAGACTTTGTGTAGTCATACATATCATATACCCCGTTTTTTAATTATTTAATTCACGTTTTTAGTTGTTTCAAAGTGGGGAGTCCGTACCAATCAAATGGCGGACTCCCTTTTTTTATAAGCTGCCTCCTCTCCAATAGCCGGAGAAACAGCTTGTTAGTATAGCGTTTATAAAGGTATCAGGTGTTCCCGGACCATTTTTTCGATAAAAAGAAGAGTCTGGAGTTACCACCTCAGTAAATAATGTCTACTTTTGCACCCGATTTTAAACAACTAAATTCAGATTCCTTATGAAAGCTAATTCATTTTATACAGGCTGGTTAGTGCTGGCGCTGTGCACAATGGGGGCTTCTTCGTGTACTTCAAAGTCTGAACATGCAAGTGCAACCGTAGCAGCAACGGAACAGAATGCTGTCCTCTCTTCGGATCCGTTGGATGAATTGAAAAGGGGCAATGAACGTTTTTGCCAGGGCAGGTCCATCCATCATCACCAGGACACGGCTACTATCCATCAACTTGTTTCCGGACAACATCCGCAGGTGGTGGTGATCAGTTGTTCCGACTCCCGCGTACCGCCTGAGATTGTTTTTGATCAGGGGCTGGGAGATCTTTTCATTATACGTACTGCCGGACATGTCATGAGTGATGTGGAGGAAGGAAGTGTAGAATATGCGGTAGAACATCTTCATAGTCCACTGGTTGTGGTGCTCGGACATCAGGGATGTGGTGCTATCGGAGCTATGCTCGAACACGCTCATGAGGATCATGTGGAAGGGCATATCGATGCTATTGTACAGGCACTGAAAAGTGAACCGGAAGAGCAGGAAGTACTTCGTGAAGGAGGGGAAGATCTGTCAGACAGAGCCATTATGGCCAACATCTTACATGGTGTGAGGCAACTACGCTCTTCGCAACCCATCTTGTCTCCCCTCTATGAAGAGGGAAAGATCCGTATTGTAGGAGCTCTTTATCATCTGGATAGCGGGCAGGTAGAGCTCCTGGAGATCTGATCCGATTGTTCTTTCCTGAGAGAAGAGGAAAGAGATCTGCAAATAAAAAAAGCGTGGGAGAATGGTTCTCCCACGCCTGATAACTTACATAATCACATCTTTCGGCAAGAGCACCTTTTGTTAATAACCTCTTGCTTCGGCATTCTTGATCATCTCTTCGCTTGCATACATATAAACGTCTACACGGCGATTTTGTTCGGCAGAAAGACTTTCATCGTACTGGGAATAGCCTACACCTTCCACTATTTTGAACTGGAACGGTGTTACTCCCTGTGATTGCAGGTAGTTACGGACTGCTTCCGCACGCTGATCAGAGATTTTCTGGTTGGCTTCATAAGTTCCTACTTTATCGGTATGACCAATGATCGCGATATCGGTAGTCGCATCTTCCTTAATGATATCAGCAAACTGTGCCAGAGAAGATTTGGAACCTGCCCGCAGGCTGGTAGAGTTGAAATCGAAAAGAATACCTGAATCGAACGTCACTTTTACAGCGGCGAGTCCGTTGGAATCTTCCACTTTCTCTACCTGTGCACCTTCAATTTCTCTGGCGGCTTCGGCTTTTTTGTCCATATTCCGTCCGATGATTGCACCTACACCGGTACCTACTGTAGCACCTACGGCAGCACCGATAGCCGCACCTTTTCCTTTTCCGGCGATTCCACCGACAATTGCACCTAACGCACCTCCCGAACCTGCTCCGATAGCTGCACCTTTTCCTGTTTTACTGGTTGTTGAACAACCCCCTAATATCATGGCCAAACACATAAAGATGGCCAGAAACTTCATTTTCTCCATAATCTGTTTTTTAAAATAGAATGGTTTTCTAAATATCTTTTGTGATACATAACAAATCCGGGCAGTGTATGATTCCAGGATCGTTTCTTTTTTTTCGTTAAAAATACGATAAAATCGAGAAACTCTTTGAATTTATATGTAAAATGAATCGGTCTGTCTATGGTTGAAAAGGAAATACCTCCTTCCATATCATACAAAATAGTGTATTTTATCTCTTGCTCCGGCTGATGATAGCGGTTCAGGGCACAACACGAGCGGTAGAGAATATTCTTTTTCCGGCCAGTGTAAACCAGAGGGTCAATATCAGCCCTTTGGCAGTGGTGGTGATGCAGACAGCCCACCAGATACCTTCTACACCCAATCCTGATCCTACCAGCAGAATAGCTAAGGGGATACGCAGGGTATTGAATACCATGCTGGTGATGGCCGGAGGCAGGGTGCGCCCTACACCGTAGAACATTCCCTGAGTGGTAATTTCCAGCATCATGAATATCTGTGAGTATCCATCTATCCGTAGGAAAGCCCCACCGGCCAGATAAGCTTCTGTCTCCGGTGCGAAAACAGAGAACACCTCGTTTCCATAACATATAAACAACAGGCTGCATAGTAGTCCGAAGACGGATGTCATCCACAGCGTAGTGCGCCAGGCATGTATGACACGTTCCCGGCACCCTGCCGCGAAATTCTGGGCCACAAAAGCGCTCAGAGCCGTTGCGAATCCCTGAGCAGTGTTCCAGGTGATCGCTTCGATCTGTCCGCCGGTAGTAAAAGTCATCAGTCCGATGTGTCCTCCGTACTGTGCTGCCAGCCGGCACATGATCAGGTTGATCGTAGCGAAAAGTGTATTGAACGCGGCGACGGGTGCCCCTAACTTAAAGATACGCAGAGAATATTTCTTTTGCAGGTGTGTCAGAAAAGGAAAGCCTCCCAACAGGTTGTCACGGAACCGCAATTGCCGGATAAACAGGATACAGACTACAGCCTGCGCTATGCAGGTAGCGTAAGCTGCACCCTGTGTGCCAAGGTTCAATCCGAAAATGAATAACGGATCCAGTATGACATTCAATATCAGTCCGGTGGCGTTGATATAGAAGGGTATGCTGCTACGACCGGATCCGTTGTAAATCCCGGTGAAAGCGGATGAAAGGAAGACAACCGGAAAAGCGAAAATGATTGTCCGCAGGTAAGATACAGCCGTCTGCGTGATGTGAGGTTCCAGTCGGAATATGTTAAGTATAGGATAGGCGAGAGCGAAAAGCAGCCCTCCCCATACGATGGAGATGATCAGTGATAGTGTAATGTTGTGAGAGGCAAACTGGCGCGCATCTTTTTCATTTTGCGCGCCTACCGATTGTCCCACACTCACTTCAGAACCCACTTTATTGATCAGGGAAATGGATCCGGACATCCAGGTGAGGATACCCACTGCTCCGATAGCAGCCAATGCCTCACTTCCTATACGTCCCACCCATGCCATGTCTGTCAGACTATAGGCCATCTGTATGAAAGAGGTGGCCATAATGGGCATAGACAATCGGAAAAGCTGACGCATGACTGGTCCTTCTATCAGATTACGGGTTCCCTGCATATAACTGTATCGTTGATTTGAGGGCACAAAGTTACTTATTAGATCCAGTAGCTGTTCGGATTTTCTGCAAATAATTTGTTATAGATGTTTTTTGTTCTTTCTTTTCCCGGTCCGGAACAGGGTTATTTGGTTTTTATTACCGGTATAATCTTTTATAT
>JAJBTC010000208.1 GCA_020861095.1 Bacteroides sp. | reverse complement strand
GTATAGAAATAATATGTTTATTTATTTTATACCGGACGTTGGCAGACTGTTATATGTGTCTGCCTGTCCGTTATAAATTTATCTTTTACGTACCCGTATGGATTCGATTTTTGCTTCCGGCTTGAAATCCTCTATTTCCGGCATATCTCCGCCTTTCCGATACCATTGATCGAAGACATCCCATTCACCTTTCAGATCCGATCCATGGATATCGAAAACAAATTCATCAGTATATTGGAAGAGAAAATAGGCATAAGGGTTTTCATAGAGTACGGTTATTTGTTTACCTTTCAGTATTTCCAGTGCTTCCTGTAGTGTCATTCCTACCTGCAGTCCTTCTTCGGTATAGAATTCCGGAGAATATACCCGCATCGTTTCACCCGGATAACACTGGATAACCATCTCGTTATCGGAGTTTTGTACTATATAGGAAATATATTCATTCGCTCCATATTCTTCTACCGTACGGATGGTGGTGAAGCCATTTCCCATTTCCGGAGTTTTATCACTGAATTTTAAATTTCCAATTCCATTTTTGGTGATCAGGTACGGATCGGGTTTAATAATAAAATCGGGCATTCCATTGTCTACCCCATTCAGAATAGGATATCCATTGTTAATCCCTTGTGTATCTGCTATCCATCTTCCTTCCGGCCTGTTGGCATTCAGAGCAGCCAGGATCTCTTCACTTTTCATCTGCGACGAAGAGCGACCACCGTTCTCCATATAAAAATCGCTCTCTTTTTTTTCGGCTTTGGTAAAGGATTTGACATCTGTGTCGAAATAGCAATTGGTCACCTGACTGATGTTGTTCCTGTATTGAGGAAGGATATGATTTCCTTTCACTTTTCCCGCGTTGTAGCTGTTGGTGATCTCGGCACTTCCCAGACCTTCCAGTTTTTTGGTACCTGTGATCCCTCCGACGGACGGAGTAACGGCTACCAGATCGGCAGAGATGTTTCCCCGGTTGTAGCAATCGCGGATCTTTCCTTCTTTGAGCAATTCACCAACGATACCTCCACAATAGTTGGACAGGGAGAAGAACTTCATTTTTCCACGGAAGCCGCATGCCTCTACCAGTCCGCTGCTACGCGCGGCGATACCTCCCCCGTAGGATATGGGTTCGAGCTGGGCGGTAGACAAGCAGCCTCTGATAAGAGCCTGATTGATCCCGGCGATACCTCCTACAGTAGTTCCTTCGACCTTGGCATCGGATTCACACGCTTCGATGATACCCTGGTTCACGGCTGCGATACCACCGGCTGTTTCGGCCTGGATGGTGCAGGAATTGTCCACTTTTACTCCTTTGACACACCCTTCTTTATCTATATAACCGAACAAACCACCAAGTGTCACCTGTTTTTTATTCTCCAGTTTTACGATAGAAAGATTGCGTATCGTATGTCCGTTGCCGTAGAACCGCCCGGCGAAGGGTGTTTCTTTGCTGTTACCTATAGGAATCCAGTTATTTTCGGATGGGGTGAGCGATTTCTGGTTGCTCAGGTCGATGTCAATGGCCAGTAAGAAATATTTTCCACGGTAGCTTTCTCCGTTATTGACTTTGTGGGCTATGTATCCCAGTTGGACAGCAGCACAGACTACATAAGGATCTTGCTGGGTACCGGAACCTGGCAGAGAGACCGATTTGTTGCCGTTCCACGGGCCGGTAAAGAGGGAGTAGCTTTTTGCCGCGTCGGGAATAGCTATCTCTCCGCGGGCTACGGCCTGTTGTCCATACATACCGGTGATACTTAGCATAGAGAAAATAGCCAGTATCAGGCATAAACTTCTTTTTTTCATACTCATATTATTTTATGTTATTATCTTTTCTATGAAAAAATATGGGCATAAAAAAGTGTGGGACTGCTGATCTTACTTTATCATGTAGGCTCTGGTAAACCCTTGGGCTAAAATAAGCAACAGCCCACACATATATATAACATGAGTGTGAGAAGTTTGCTTATTCCCGCCCGTATAAAATTTACCAGATTTTACATGAGAGAACAAACATAAACACTTTCGTATTCCCACAATGTCCGTCTTTCGACCTGACAAATATATGAAAAAAAACGAAATGTTCCGCAAACTTCTCCGGGGAGCTGTTGCCGATTCTGTATTAAAATGGCCCATTGTCCGTTACTTTTGTTCTTTTATACCTGCTACGGACAAAAGGTAACCGCAAAATAGGTATTTTTTTTGATGATTGAAAATAATTTTTAATCTTTATATTTGCAACGATTAAGATCTGTTTGTATGTTGCCCCTTCCTGTAAGGAGGTCTATAAATCTGGTTAGGTATGTATCGGAAGTGTGTGCTATTTTTTTCTTTTTCTTCTGGCCGTTCTGGGAATTGCACAGACCAATCGTGCACTGGTCGTAGCTATTGAAGAATATCCGGCGGGCAGTGGATGGGCAACTATACACGCGACAAATGATCTGCGATTGGTAGTGCCTATGCTGATCGACAGAGGGTATCCGACAGAAAATATAGTAGTACTTACCAATAGGAACGCGACGAAATCTTCTGTTGTGAAGGAACTGGAGAGGTTGGTGAGAGATACACGTCGGGGAGATCATGTCTACATTCATTTTTCGTGCCACGGGCAGCAAATGATCGACGATAACGGAGATGAACCTGACAGACTCGATGAAGCGTTGGTTCTTTACGATGCGCGTCGCAGATTCGTTGCAGGAAAGTATGAAGGGGAAAACCATTTGCGGGACGATGAATTCGGACAGTATCTGGATCGCATTCGACTTCGTGCCGGTCCGCAGGGTCATCTTGTGGTGGTCTTGGATGCCTGCCACAGTGGTACTGCAGATCGGGAGACCAGTGAAAGGTATGTGCGGGGTACAACGTATATTTTTGCTCCGGAAAATGCGGAGATACCCGAACCCGATCCGGAGAAGGTACAGTATACGGTAAAAAGCAATAAAAAGTTCTCACCCATGGCCGTAATCAGTGCCTGCAGGCCGGATGAATTGAACTATGAATATAAAAATCCTGCAGACGGAAGCTATTACGGATCTCTCTCGTATGCTTTTTGTCGCCTTATGCGGGAAAAGGAAGAGAAACTGACGCATACGGAACTTTTCCGGGAATTGGAGAAGCAGATGTTGCATCTGTTTTCCGGACGTAAAAGAAAACAAACACCTTTTTGTGAAACTACACATGAAAAAAATCATATTTCAACTCTCCCGATTCCATACACAATGATGAGCAAAAGATAGCTCTTCTGTGTGCCGGTAAGGAGTCGGACATCACTTTCATCTATGACCTTTATCGGGAAGAGTTTATCCGTTTTGCGATACATGGCTTTTCCGTGAGTCAGGACGAAGCAGTAGATATCTATCAGGAGAGTTTTCTGGCCCTGTACCGGAATGTGGCACAGCGCAAGTTGACCCAGTTGACCTGTTCGTTGAAAACCTATCTGTTCCGGATTGGTAGGAATCTGTTGTTGAAGCAGTGCAGACAGAAAAAAGGAGAATATCTGACCCGATCCGCCGATCTGCCTATAGATGCTACAGAAGAACCGGAAAATCCGGAATGGATGCGTAAGCAGGAGATTGCCAACCGGGTAATTGCCAGCTTAGAAGAGCCATGTCATACGGTACTGACCTTGTACTACTGGCACCGGAAAAGTATGAAAGAGATAGCGGACGCGTTGCAATATAAAAACGATCAGGTGGCAAAGAACAAAAAGGGTAGTTGTCTAAAAAAACTGAAGATCGTGTTACTTGAACATTTTAAAAAGGAGGATCTGGTATGAACCTGAATACTCATTTACATAGCAAAGAAGAATGGATAGAACTCTATCTTTCCGGGGAACTTTTGGATGTAGAAAAAAAGGAATTTGAAAATGTGTTGAGACAAGATCCTACCCTGGGTGAGGAAGTGGAACTTATGCGTCACATTGTATCTGGTTTCCACCACAAAGGTGAAGTTGCAGTCATAGAAGAACTCAGGAGTATCTCTTCGGAAGAGGAGTTGCAGCGAATGCTGGATCGGGTGGAAAACCGTGCCGCTGCAACGAAGAAAAAGAAATATAGACGGAAATTCTGGTATTCGGTAACAGCGGTAGCTGTTGTGCTGGCGCTGCTGTATATAGGGTATCAGCCGCGGTATACTGTTTCGCAGGTATATCAGACCTATTATGTGGCACCCCCTTATGAAACGTTCCCTACCCGGGGAGTGAGTGCGCTGGATGAGTGGCAACAGGAGTGTCTGGCCGAAGCTGTTTCCTTGTATGAAAAGGAAAATTACCGGCAGGCATCGTTGGAATTTGAGAAGATCGTTCAGACTTTACCGGAAGAGAATATACCGGAAGAGATACTGTTCTACTCATCGGTTTGTCTGCTGGAATTGAAACAACCTGCCAATGCCCTGTCCCGGTTGCAACTTTTAGCACTCTGCGAAGCATGTGAATTCCAGGAAGCTGCTCAATGGCAGATGGTATGGGCCCATATACTTTTGGAGCAAAGAGACGAGGCCGAACGGTTGCTCCGGGATAAAATGGATCAAACAAACACGGATGTATATGCCCGGCCCGCGAAAGATATACGGTATATGCTTCAGAAAAAAAAGATGGTTCTGATGCCGTTTGTAAAAAGATGTTCCGTTAAAAATTGAGTCGTATGTTCAGAAAAGTACTATCCTTAGGTTACCTGTTCGTTCTTTTATCAGGTGTATCTTCACAGACACATCCCCGGAATGATGTTCTCACTTTGCCTGATACGGGTTATTTGCTTTATAGTGTAGAAGAACTTCCGGAAGCCAAAAATAACTTATATACTTTTCTCCGGAATAGCAGAAAGGAAGCTATGGAGATGTTCGCGGTCTCTCCCGAAAAAGCCTATGATATGTGGTGGGAGGCAATGAACGAGTTGGTGGAGTGGGTACGCCGCATGTCATTGTACTATAGTCAGGATCATCCTTCTTTCAGTGAGTTGGCTTATGATTGTACGTTACTAAGTAAAAGTATCCAGTTGCATGCGTCCCGGTACAGGAACCAACTCGTACGCGATAGCGGAGATCCGCAACTGATCGCCGCCTGGAAAACATTGAAAGCGGAAAAAGTGGTTTTTGAGAGCGGATTGGCTTTCGCTGAATTTACGGAATATTATCGTACGGATAGTATATATAAAGCAAAACTTGCTGTGCTGGAAAAAACGATGCCTGTTGTTTTCGAACAGCTGAAACAATTGGAAGAAACTTTACGTGAAAAGAATGATTCACTGGTATATTCCTGGAAAGACTATCTGGAGAAAGAACGCCGGTTGTTGAACGAACTGAAAAAAAGAGGAGCACCCGATATAGATCTGGAAGTGAACTGGAAAGATATCCGGGATGTGCTTTCGGAGAATGAGGTCGCTATGGAGATTATTTCCATGGATGAGAATATCCAAGGAAGAGCAGATCTCTTCAGGCTATATGCCGCGCTGTTGGTACGTCATGATTCTCCTTTTCCTCAGGTTGTTTATCTGGTACGCGAACACACCGGCCCGGACTTTGACGGGTTCCATATATCGGATGCGGATGGTTTGGCTGACTGGGTATGGAGTGTACTCAGCCCCTACCTTTCCGGTATAGATACGATCTATATGGCTCCCGCAGGTTTTTTGCACGCTATCTCTTTTGCCGCTGTAAAAGATGCCGATCAGGGGTATGTGACGGATCGTAGGGTGATCCATCATCTGTTGACTACCCGGGATATTATAGATAAAAAAAGAAGCCGCAGCAACCCCTGCTTTCCGAAGTACCGGGAAAAGCTCTCTTTGTGGGAGGTGCGGATTTCGATCTGTCTGAAATACAGCTCATAAAAGTCGATAACGAAGAGGTTAGTACAGAGGAAAATACCATAAGGGCCATTCCCGAACATCTGCGTGCGCAAGGTCTGGACTATCTTCCGGGTTCTGTGAAAGAGGTATGTAAAGCAGCGGATATACTTGCGCGGCACCAGTGGAAGACCGCGGTATATGTAGACCGCTACGCGACAAAAAACCAAATTCTTTCTGCTGTGGAAACGTTATCACCGGATGTTCTGCATATTTCTACACATGGATTTTATTTTCCTCCTTTGTCAGATAGAAATAAACTGCCTGTGGGGTTTTTTGAGAAATATTCTGTGATAGAGTCTGTTTTTCGGGCCGCGACCCAACCTTTGATGAGATGCGGACTTTTTTTTGCCGGTGCCAACCAGGCCTGGACCAATCAGGAGATGAGCAATGAATGCGAAGTCGGGATCCTTACGGGCTATGATATCTCCCAACTTGATCTTTCACAGGTTCGCTTAGTCATACTATCCGCCTGTAGTACAGGTGCGGGAGATATAGATCATAAGGAAGGTGTGTTAGGATTACAGCGTGCTTTCCGGATGGCCGGAGTAGAAAATATGCTTGTAAGCCGCTGGGAGATCCCGATAAAGAGACTGAAGAATTGATCTCGGCATTTTATAATGCATGGGTACCGGGTACTACGGTGAAAGAGGCTTTTGACAACGCCCAAAGACAGATGCGGGACAAATATCCGGAGGATCCTTATAAATGGGCGGGATTCATTTTGATCGAATAACGTGCCGTGTCCGGGGAGAGAAAGCCGATCCTCTCTCTTCTGATTGCCTGTTGTTGAGTGACAGAAGAAGAAAAGAGGATCGGTTTGGTTCTTTTATTTTCTTTTTACTTCGGTCGGATTTCCCATCCGGTCGAATTTCTTTCCATAGATGATACAGAGTACCCCGATGATAACAAACGGAATACTGAGCCATTGACCCATATTGAATGTCATTCCGTCTTCAAAACCTACCTGATTCTCTTTCAGCAGTTCGATGAAGAACCGGAAGGTAAAGATATAGGTGAGGCAGAATCCGAAATAGAATCCGCGGTGCAGTTTCCGGTCCTGGTATTTGTAGAGATAGACCATGATCAGGAAGAGTATGAAATAGGCAATGGCTTCATACAGTTGGGCCGGATGCCGGGGCAACATGTCCACCTGTTGGAATACAAATGCCCAGGGTACATCGGCCGGTTTGCCGATGATCTCCGAGTTCATCAGGTTGGCTATACGGATGCAACAAGCTACGATAGGAGTGGCTACGGCAATCATATCCAGTACATCTAAGTAGTTCATCTTCGTTTTCCGACAGTAGAGCCACAGCGCGATGATCAGTCCCAATGTACCGCCGTGACTGGCCAACCCTGCGTATCCCGTGAATTTCCATCCTCCGCCGGGTAGGAAACGGACAGGCAGGATCATTTCCAGCAGATGTGCCAGGTAGTATTCCGGTTCGTAGAACAGGCAGTGGCCCAGACGTGCTCCCAGGATGATCCCCAGGCAGCAATAGATAAACAGGGTGTCGAATTTCTTCTCGTCGATCTTTTTGTCTTTGAACTGGCAGTGTACCATATAGGTTCCCAGAATGATACCTATTCCCCACAACAGTCCGTAGTAACGAAGAGGAATGCCGAATATACTGAATATTTCCGGATCGGGATTCCAGTTGATCACACCTAATAATGTATTCATCAGCGTATGCTTTTAGTTGGTTTTAAATTGGGGGCTACCTTCCGATAGGTGGGTACATCCACCTGATGTTCTTCGGCCAGCCGGATCATATCGAAAAGAAGTCCCTGGATCTCCGACTCGTGTCCGCGTGCCAGGTCTTTCTGCATAGAGGCGGTGCTTTGGGGATCCAGTTTATCGATCACTTTCAGGTTATACTGAACCAGGTCTTCCGGGAAGGCTATGCCCAGTTTTTGTCCCAGCGCGGCACTTTCCCGGGAAAGACCGATAAACGTATCGCGTACGGTTCCCGGCTTCTGTACTTCTCCCATCGGAACATCGTAGTAGGCGCCTGTGACTGCCATGGCAGAGATGAAAGACCATTTGATGAAGGTGTCCCGGTTGATGTCATCGGAGAGTTCGGCTTTGATACCACTTTCCGTCAGGTCATGTTGTACCGCTTCCAACAGTCCGTCCGGCGTTTTTGTTCCGCGGTGAGCACCGAATACCACGCGGAATATCTTTCCCATCTGTGTGATCTCTCCCGGTGCCGGGATAAACCCTACGATGTAGATGCATCCGTCTAATACGGTGACCTCAGGTACCAGTTCTTGGATGTGGGGTCCTGTCCCGTACACATTCAGGATCGGTATGACAACGGTATGTTCATGTGCTGCTTTCCGGAGCAGTTCGGGAATGGAGTTGACCGAATACCCTTTCACACATACGAAGATCACATCCGCTTTTCCGGAAAATTCTTCCGCTGTGCAGGCATCCACAGAGAGTGTATGCTCTCCTTTCAGATCGGAATGCAGGATCAGTCCCCGGTTGCGGATCGCTTCCAGGTGCGCACCCCGGGCAATGCAACTCACCTGTTTCCCGGCCAGTGCCAGAAAACCGGCTATACTGCCGCCTACCCCTCCGGTCCCTGCAATGAGATACTTCATACGGATCTGTTAAACATTGAAACGGAAATGCATGATATCTCCATCCTGTACTACATATTCTTTTCCCTCCACATTCAGCTTTCCGGCTTCGCGTACCGCCGCTTCCGATCCGTATCGGATGAAGTCGTCATACTTGATCACTTCGGCACGGATAAATCCTTTTTCGAAGTCGGTATGGATGACACCCGCACATTGAGGGGTTTTCCATCCTTTTTGGAAGGTCCAGGCACGTACCTCTACCTCTCCGGCGGTGAAGTAGGTTTCCAGATCGAGCAGTCTGTAAGCTGCCTGTATCAGACGGGATACACCCGACTCTTCCAGTCCTACCTCTTCCAGGAACATCTGTCGATCTTCGTAAGTCTCCAGTTCGGCAATATCTGCCTCTGTGCGGGCAGCTACGATCAGGATCTGTGCCTGTTCGTCCTGTACAGCTTCCCGTACCATATCCACGTATTTGTTGCCACTGACAGCACTCTTTTCATCCACGTTGCAAACATACATCACCGGCTTGCTGGTGAGCAGGAATAACTCGCGGGCGATCTTCTGTTCGTCTTTGGTGTCAAACTCCACCGTACGGGCCGATTTGCCCTGTTCCAGCGCCTCTTTGTAGCGTATCAGGATATCATAGGTTTGTTTAGCTACTTTGTCTCCGCCTGTCTGTGCCTGTTTCTGTACTTTCTGTATACGCGCTTCGATCGTTTCAAGGTCTTTCAGTTGCAATTCGTAATCGATGATCTCTTTGTCACGTACCGGGTTGACGGAACCGTCTACATGCGCCACATTCTCATCGTCAAAACAGCGCAGGACATGGATAATGGCATCTGTTTCCCGGATGTTGGCCAGGAATTTGTTGCCCAGACCTTCGCCTTTGCTGGCTCCTTTGACCAGTCCGGCGATATCTACGATCTCTACCGTAGTGGGCACAATGCGTTTGGGGTTGACCAGTTCGGCCAGTTTATTGAGTCTTTCGTCGGGTACGGTGATCACCCCTACATTTGGTTCGATGGTGCAGAAGGGAAAGTTGGCCGCCTGTGCCTTTGCATTGGACAGACAGTTGAAAAGGGTCGACTTCCCTACGTTCGGAAGTCCGACGATACCACATTGTAAAGCCATTTATCTTGTTTTAATTATTTATTTTTCGTCAGGATCGGTTTTTCCGATGCAAAGATAGTCAATCTTTTGATAACTGGTAAAAAGGTAGGGGAATACCTGTGTTTTCGGCTTTACAAGGGGAGTCGTTTACCAGTCGGCTCCTGAATGGTTATGCGGATAGAGAAGGGCAGGATAACGGCGGATGAATGCTATGCCGTGTATTAGGGAATGGATGAATGGCTGGAGCCTTTCGACATGCTGCTTTCGCACACCTCTTTGTTGGAAATACATTGTGGAAAGACACAGAACTGTGTTGTACTTGTATCGCGGAGACGCACGTCGTGCAGTAGTGTCCGGAAAAATAGTTTAAGATTTACGGAACTATCCGGATGACACTGATTTCCTCCGATTTTCTCTGATTTACTCTGATTTACCCCGATTTACCCTGATTTCCTCCGATTCTCTCTGATTTACCCTGATTTTCTTTGAAAGCCCGAAGGGCTTTAATGTGAATAACCCCCAGTGAAGCGCAGTAAGGGCCATAGCCCGTAACGAAGCGACTGGGGGTATATCTGAGGTATCTACAGTCAACCCCAAAGTGGGTTGAATAGAGAAAAACTTTATTATATGTAGTATGAGTAAGATTTGATGTCGTTTTATTTAGGATAGAATCATTCAACCCACCTCGGGGTTGAAGACACAGGACGGATCCATACCCCCAGTCGCTCCGCTATGCTGCGCTTCACTGGGGGTTATGCACATTAAAGCCCTTCAGGCTTTCAAAGAGAGTTAGATACAGTAAAGCCACTTCAGGCTTTCAGAGAGAGTTATATACAGTAAAGTCACTTCAAGCTTTCAGAGAGAGTTATGTACAGTAAAGCCACTTCGGGCTTTCAGAGAGAATGAATATCATTGGGATAGCTTCTGGAAAAGTAATAGCTCGAAATCACCCAAGTAAAAAATCAGATGTAAATAATTGAAATAAAACACATTATCTCAAATACTAACGATTTATTCCGGATACCAGTGCACGTCGTGCGTCTATACAAGTAATTTCCTTCTCTGTAGACAAAGTAATGGAAATTCATTTGTTGGATACGCTTACAGATAAATGGTATATTGCATCCTTCCAGCACTATGGATCATTATATATACAATTAATTATCCTCTGTTTCTTCCTGGCGCAACCGATAGAATGTCTCTTTCAATGCCGTTTCGTCCCGCAGGATTTCCCGGAGCTGCTTTAGATTTTCACTGTTCTTTGTCTCTTCCAGCCATAGTTTCATGTATCCGCCTTCGGCGTATTTCTTTGTCAGGTGTTCCCGAAAACGTTGATATTGCCACTCCGCGGAGGTGTCCGGATGTTTCCTGATACCGTATTGTACGGTACGGCGTAAGGTGATCTCCGGATCAATGATACGGTCTGCTTCGGCTACGATCTTACCGTACAGGCTGCGTGGTTCATGGTCTGAAGAAGCGCGGTGATCTTCTACTGCCTCTTTCATGATCAGGATCTGCTCTTCGGTGAACCATTGCCGGAGGCGTATGTCCGATTGCAGGATCTCTCCGGAGATCAGGTGATGGGTCTCCCGGTCTCTGCACAGTCCTGTATCGTGATAGGCAGCGATGGTATAAGCCATTTGCGGATCGGCGTTGTAGATAGCGGCAAGTTTCAGACTTTCACTGATCACTGTTTCTGCATGGCTCATCATATGTGCCTTGTCGAAATGCTGATAAAGAGGCAGGATTTCGTTATCGATGTAATTTTTGAGTTCCGGATCTATCATGGGGAAGAAGTCTGTAAATTAAACGGGTGGCAAAGTTAATCAAATCTTCCGGAAGTAAGAAGAACCATCTTTTTTTGTGGTTTATGAGCCTATAGGCGTATATAAAAGCGGATACCCGCCTGAGTATATCTCTGCATGTTGCAGGAAGTTCAGAAAGAGTATACCTTATAATAGAAAGGCAACTGAAAAAAGAAAGCCGGAAGTTTATTCCGGCTTTTAGTGTTTTGTTTTGTTAGAGTAAAGCATTTATCGTTTTTTTCATGTAAATCCAAAGAGAGAATTACCTAAGGTCCAGGATTAGGTCGCTTCTATAATAACTGTCAACTCCGGCAGTTCCAGATAATCTTTCTGTTTGGCATTCCATTTATAATAAGTGGTAGTCACCAGTTTACCTTCATACGTATACCGGATGCAGGTATCTTTTTCCCACTGTTGTCTGGCGGAATTCCATTTCAGCGTTTCATTCTCTGTCATCCGCTGACGATCGTCATAGGTATAATTGTATTTGATATGATTGACAAGGGCACCGCTTTCCATCTTATATACGGTCTGCGCTACCAATACTCCATCTTTTTCTTCCGTATTGTACACGTAGTTACCATCGTGGCTACCGGCATAGGCCAGTACATGCGTCAGCAGGAAGAAAGACAAAAGTAAAAATGATTTTAAATAAACAACTTTTTTCATACGATTCAATGGTTTGGATGTAATATATCAAAATGACAGGTTATTCCCTGTTCTACCTGGACAAATATAGATAATTAAATCAAATATGTATATTTTTTGAATGAATATTTAGCGATTTGTTAGGGTGGGATTGATGTGAGAGTTTTCATAAAGTAAGGAAAAATACAAAAAAATTATCCGGAAAATTATTTGCCGGATCCCTATCAGACACTCCGATAGAAGAAAGTCATTTTTGTGATCTTTCTGCAGAAAGTTAATTAACGTTATTGCCACTATACGCAGGCATAATTCAGGCCCTGTTTAAATGTTACGGAGAAAATTTAAACAGGGCCTGAATATAAATAGCCGGGAAGAACGAGGCAAGTATCAATGCGCCTCAAGCCAGTTCCTGCCCCATCCGCAGTCTGCTTTCAGGGGAACATGCATCCGGTAGGCGTTTTCCATTTCCCGGATCACGATTTCCTCTACACGCTCTTTCTCGTCGGGATATACACTGAAGTTCAGTTCGTCGTGTACCTGGAGGATCATTTTGGAGCGTAGGTTCTCCGCGCGGAACTGTTGGTCGATCCGGGCCATAGCCACTTTGATGATATCCGCCGCGCTTCCCTGTATCGGAGCATTGATGGCATTTCGTTCGGCATATCCGCGTACTACCGCGTTGCGCGAATTGATATCCGGCAAGAAGCGTTTGCGGTGAAATATGGTTTCTACATAGCAGTTTTGCTGCGCTACCTGAATGCTTTTGTCCATGTATGCCTTCACCTGCGGATAGGTTTCGAAATATCCGTCGATGAGTTCCCGCGCCTCTTTCCGGTCTACCCCCATACGTTCGGCAAGTCCGAACACAGAGATGCCGTAGATAATACCGAAGTTAGCTGTTTTGGCTTTCCGACGCATATCGGAAGTGACTTCCCGGATGTCCTTCTTATAGATCCTGGCTGCTGTAGCCGCATGGATATCGTATCCGCTCAGAAAAGCATCGATCATATTCTTGTCTTCACTCAGGTGCGCCATGATGCGGAGTTCGATCTGAGAATAATCGGCCGAGAAGAACAGACAATCATCGTCCGGAATAAATGCTTTCCGGATCTCTTTCCCGTCTTCGTCGCGGATAGGGATGTTTTGCAGGTTGGGGTTGCTCGAGCTCAGTCTGCCTGTGGCCGTCACAGTCTGATTGAAGGAGGTATGTATCCTGCCTGTGCGTGGATTGATCAGTTGCGGCAGGGCATCTACATAGGTGGTAAGCAGCTTTTTCAGTCCGCGGTATTCCAGTATCTTTCCTACCACAGGGTGTTTTTGCCGGTAGCTTTCCAGCACATCTTCCGAAGTAACGTATTGTCCGGTCTTTGTCTTTTTGGCCTTATCGGTGATCCGGAGTCTGTCAAACAGCACTTCCCCTACCTGACGGGGAGAGGAGATGTTGAAAGACATCCCTGCCAGTGTGTAGATCTCTTTTTCTATTTCCAGCAGGCGTTCTGTCAGATGCTGCGAAGATTCTTTGAGTGCCTGCGTATCTATACGTACTCCGTTGCGCTCCATACGTACCAGTACAGGCACCAGTGGCATTTCTATTTCGTAGAACAGTTTATCTGCTCCGTTCTCTTCCAGTTTTTTCTCCAGGATGTTCTTTAGTTTCAGGGTGACATCCGCGTCTTCACACGCATAGAGATAGACCTGCCCGGGAGAGAGGTCGCGCATATTCTTTTGGTTTTTTCCGCGCGGTCCTATCAGCTCTTCGATCGGAATGGTCTGGTAATTCAGATATACTTCGGCCAGGTAATCCATTCCGTGACGCAACTCCGGTTGAAGCACATAGTGAGCCACCATGGTATCGAACAATTTTCCTTTCAGTTCGGCTCCGTAATTTTCCAGAACGATCATATCGTATTTCAGATTCTGACCGATCTTCAGCGAATGCTCATTTTCGAAGACCGGCAGAAATTCCTTTACAATTTTTGTTGCCTCTTCCCGGTCGGCAGGTACAGGTACATAAAATGCCTGGTTTTCCTGGTAGCTGAAACTCATTCCTACCAATTCCGCGTCTATCGGATCCATTGCGGTGGTTTCCGTATCCAGAGCGAAAGAATCAACTGTCAACAATTTTTGAATAATTTCCTGTCTTTTTTCTTCTGTATCAATAAGTTGATAGTCTGTTTTTAAAGAATTTAAACACGAAAAATTCGATTTTTTCGGTTCGTCCGGGGATCCGGCCGGAAATTCCGCAAACAAATCGCCTTGAAAAGCCCCTTTTGCAGTACTTTCTGCCGCCGGGCCGGAAGTAGAGAAGAGGGAAGGAGAGGGGGATTCTCTTTTCAGGATCCGATCCATCAGTGTACGGAATTCAAGTTCGGTGAAGATTTTCCGCAACGCCTCTTCGTCCCGTTCTTCCCGGATCAGTGCCGGCATATCCAGTTGGATGGGTACATCGGTTTTGATGGTAGCCAGGAATTTCGAAAAGAGAATTCCTTCTTTGTTCGATTCGATCTTGGTCTTCAGTGCACCTTTGAGTTCATGGGTATGTTCCAGCAGATTTTCCACACTGCCAAATTCCGAGATCAGTTTCTGCGCAGTCTTTTCTCCTACCCCCGGACATCCCGGTATGTTGTCCGACGCGTCTCCCATCAGTCCCAGAATATCTATCACCTGACAAGGGTTGTCGATGTTGTATTTCGCATTGACCTCTTTCACTCCCATCACTTCGTATTCTTTGTCCCCGTACTTCGGACGATAGATAAAGATATGTTCATCCACCAGCTGACCATAATCTTTGTCAGGTGTCATCATATAGGTAAGGATCCCTTGCTCATTCGCCTGGTGCGACAGCGTACCGATCACGTCGTCCGCTTCAAAACCGGAAACTTCCAGGATAGGGATGCGGTAGGCTTCGATGATCTCTTTGATAAGAGGAACGGAGAGGCGGATCGCTTCCGGTGTCTCTTCCCGTTGACCTTTGTATGCCTCGTAGGCTTCGTGCCGGAAGGTGGGTCCCGGTGGATCGAACGCGATACCGATATGCGTGGGGTTCTCTTTACGGAGTACATCTTCCAGGGTATTGACAAATCCGAGGATAGCGGAGGTATTAAAACCTTTCGAATTGATCCGTGGATTTCTGATCAATGCATAATAAGCTCTATAGATCAGTGCATAGGCATCCAGTAAAAAGAGTTTGTTATTTTTATTCATCTTTTTTGATAATTTACAGGGTAAAAATACGAAAAAATACCGTATTAATTGTTTTATTGCTACTTTTGTACCCAAATTGCATAGGCATGGAAATTGTGACCCTTATCAAATCACCCATCTGTAACGAACTGGAAGAATTCAACGGACTTTTCTCGGAATCTCTTACCAGTTCCAATGCCTTGCTGCAGGAAGTCATTTCTCATATTCTTCATAGAAACGGAAAACGGATGCGTCCGGTTCTGATGCTGTTGCTTGCCCGGCTGTATGGTCAGGTTCCCCGTGAAGCTCTCTATGCTGCGGTTTCTCTGGAACTTCTGCATACCGCCAGTCTGGTACATGATGATGTAGTGGATGAAAGCCTGGAAAGACGCGGACAACCTTCGGTAAATGCTCTTTTCAACAACCGAGTAGCTGTGCTGGTAGGGGATTACCTGCTGGCCACCTGTCTGGTGGAAGCTGCCAAGACGAAGAATCAACGGATCCTTGAGGTGATCTCTCACCTGGGTCAGGATCTTTCCGAGGGAGAATTGCTGCAATTGTCCAATCTTTCCAGTAAGAGTTTTTCAGAAGAGACCTATTTCTCTGTGATCCGCAAGAAGACTGCCGCTCTTTTTTCTGCCTGTACGACCACCGCTATTCTCTCTGTCAGTGAAAAGGAGGAAGATATACGCTTTGCCCGTGAATTCGGCGAATGTATCGGTATGTGTTTCCAGATCCGTGACGATATTTTTGATTATTACGAAGGAGCAGATATCGGTAAACCTACGGGTCATGACATGCTGGAAGGTCGGCTGACCTTGCCTTTGCTGTATGCGTTGAACACGCATGATTGTGAAGAAATGAAGGAATTGGCTGTCCGGGTCAGGACCGGTGAAGCTACTTCCGCGGATATAGAATCCCTGATTGCGTTTGCCCGTGAGAATGGAGGTATTGAATATTCCCACCAGATCATGCAGCGATATAAGGAACGTGCTGAGAAGTTATTGGATCCTTTCTCCGATACACCCGTGAAGCGGTCTCTGATCGGATATCTGAACTTTCTGATCCAGAGGGAGAAATAGTTTACTGCTTATTCTGAATACAACATATTTTCTGTAAAAACAGCCCTTTCTTCCGGAATACATGGAAATAAGGGCTGTTTGGTAAAATGGTTTCTTCTTTTAGAAGAACTTCACTACTTCTCCCTGAATATCGGAGAGCAGCAGATTGGCCAGACGACTTGTTCCCAGACGGAATAGTTTGTTGTTGAGCCATTCTTCGCCGAGTAATTCCTTCACAAGGGTATAGTATACCAACGCATCGTGTACGGTATTGATCCCGCCCGCAGGCTTGAAACCGATCTTTATACCTGTCTTGTCGTAGTATTCTTTGATGGCCTCACACATTACATACGCTGCTTCCGGCGTGGCGGCAGGCTGCTGTTTTCCTGTAGAGGTTTTGATGAAATCAGCTCCTGCATACATGGATAGGATAGAGGCTTTCTTGATGTTGGCCGCTGTCTCCAGTGCGCCTGTCTCCAGGATCACTTTCAGGTGCGCTTCCTTGCAGACTGCTTTCAGTTCTTGTATCTCTTCGCACACCGTCTGATAATCTCCGCTCAGGAAAGTTCCCACGGACAATACAATATCAATCTCGTTGGCACCGTCTGCTATTGCCAGGGAGGTTTCTGCTACTTTTACCTCAATAAAGGTCTGTGAAGAAGGGAATCCGGCCGAAACACAGGCAATGTTCACCCCTTCTACATCCAGTGTATCTTTGACTACTTCTGCAAAGTTGGGATATACACAAATAGCTGCCACATTGTCCAGTTCTCCGAACTCCTCCTCAAACTGGTTTACTTTTTCAGTAAAACGCATTACACTTTCCGCGCTATCGGTCGTATTGAGGGTAGTCAGATCGATGCAATGGAAAAGGAGCTTTCTGATCTCTTCCGTATCGTTGGCCGCTACTTTGGTTTCGATCAGCCGGGCTACTTTCGCTTTTACTTCTTCGTCGTTCAGATCGGTATTGTAGAGAGCCAGCGTGGCTTCGTACTTGTTGGAATGGGCATCATTCATTTCCATCTTGTTTTAATTTAGGATTGTTGATATGTCTCTCTTTATCTCTTTTTGTTTTTTTTCTCCAGGTTTTTTTCAGCGCTTCCGTGAGGTCCACTCCGGTCTGGTTGGCTAAGCACAGGAGTACCCAGAGCACGTCTGCCATTTCATCTCCCAGGTCTTCTTTTTCGCCTGCCTTGAAAGACTGATCTCCATAGGTACGCGCCATGATCCGTGCCAGTTCGCCTACCTCTTCTGTGAGGACAGCCAGGTTGGTCAGTTCACTGAAATAGCGTACACCGTGGGTCTTGATCCACTGATCTACCGTTTTCTGTGCCTCGTCTATGGTCATTATTCTTTGTTTTTTGAATCCATGCAGATCGTTACCGGTCCGTCGTTGAGCAGTTCCACTTTCATATCCGCACCGAATTCTCCGGTTCTGACCTCTTTACCCAGCGTTTGCGACAACTGTTTACAAAAACATTCGTACATAGGGATGGCCTGTTCGGGGCGTGCGGCGCGTATGTAGGAAGGCCGGTTTCCTTTTTTGGTAGATGCATGGAGGGTAAACTGACTGATCACCAGCATTTCACCGTCTATATCCTGTATGGATCTGTTCATTATTCCCTGTTCATCATCAAAAATGCGTAGCTGTACGATCTTGCGGCAGAGCCATTCACTGTCTTCCTGTTCGTCCGCTTCTTCTATTCCCACGAGGACCAACATACCGTTCCCTATGGCCGATTTGCATACTCCTTCGATCGTTACCGATGCTTTTGAAACTCGTTGGATCACTACTCTCATGAATCTGTTTGTTTGAATGGTTGCGAATTACAAAGTTACAAATTTATTTGCTTTCTCCTATACCACCGGTTTATTTACGACTTACGAATTGACAAATTACGCTGGAAAGGATAGTCTATAATCTACCATGAACTGGTATGACTTGCTATACCTGGTGAATAGTATAGCTGTTAGGCTAAGACGAAACTAACAGCTATTTAGCCCCTTAATCCGGTTATTCCCCTGGGTATTCAGCTCTTCCGGATCATCAGCGTAAATGTCTGTTGATTCATTTTTAATCGGATGGCTATGCCGTGAATAGGTGGGTTGTACAAGTTCTTATTCTGTTTTATCCCCTGAAATAAGTCTTGTTCTCAGACCGTTCTCAGCTTTTACAGAGATCTTTTGACCAATGCTGCTTTAGCTGGTCCGATCACGGCTGAGATCTCCTCTAAAGAGGCTTCCCGGATACGTTTCACACTCTTGAAGTGTTGCAGTAAGATGGTTTTGGTTTTTTCGCCAATCCCTTTGATCTCGTCCAGTGCCGAAGCCACTTGGCGTTTGCTTCGTTTGTCCCGATGAAAATTAATAGCAAACCGATGAACCTCGTTCTGTATCTGTTCCATTAACCGGAAGAGGGGTGTACCTTGTTTCATCCCTATGGTCTGTTGCGGAAATCCATACAATAATTCCGAAGTGCGGTGTTTGCGGTCTTTTGCCAATCCGGCGATGGGGATAGAAATACCCATTTCTTCCAGGGTTTGGCGCACAGCTTCCATTTGTCCTTTTCCCCCGTCAGTAATGATAAGATCGGGTAGGGGAGACTCTTCTTCTATGGCTCTCTGATAGCGTCTGTGCACCACTTCCCGCATGGAGGCGTAATCATCTGCGCCGGTCACGGTCTTGATGTTGTATTTCCGGTAATCTTTTTTAGAGGGTTTTCCCATTTTAAACACCACACAAGCGGCCACTGCATCTGCTCCCTGTATGTTGGAGTTATCAAAACACTCGATATGCATCGGAGGCTTTTCGAGGTGCAGTTCTTCCTGGATCTCTTTCAACAGGCGCATGTTCCGTTGTTCCGGATTTAGCTTTTCTGCCTGTTTCATGCGGTCTGCCTTGTATTGTTTGACGTTGAGCAGTGAAAGATCCAGCAACTTCTTTTTGTCTCCTCTTTGCGGAATGGTGAAGGTCACATCTTCCAGTTCCAGGTCTACCTCAAAGGGTACGATGATCTCTTTCGAACGACTTTTGTAGCGTTCGCGCATCTCAATAATACCCAGTTGCAGCAACTCTTCACGGGTTTCATTGAGCCGTTTTTTGTATTCGAAGGTAAATGCTTGATTAATAACCCCGTGTGTGATGTGTAAATAGTTGATATAGGCCGCTTTATCTTCGTCTTCTTCGATGGAGAATACGTCCAGCTGGTTCAATACTGAACTTACTACTTCCGATTTGGCCCGATAATTCTCCAACAGATCGTGTTTTACTTTTACTTCCTGCGCCTGTTCAAACTTCATTTCCGCTGCAAATCGTTTCATCTGTTCCAGGAGAATACGCGAGATATCCTGAATATTTCCTTTCAATATTTCACGTATTTCTTTCACATTTCTCATATATTCTTCATGCGTCTGTTTTCCTACGCAGGGTCCTTTACACTTCTTGATATGATACTCCAGACAGACATTGAACTTTCCGGCTTGTATATTGTCCAGTGTCAGATTGAGATGACAGGTGCGAAGCGGATAGAGTTGTTTGATCAGATCGAGCAGTGCATTTAAGGAACCTAAATGGCTGTAAGGACCAAAATAGGTGGATCCGTTGCGGACGATATTCCGGGTCTTGAAAAGGCGGGGAAAATATTCGTTGGTCAGGCACAGGGAAGGATAGGTCTTGTCGTCTTTCAACATCACATTGTAGCGGGGTTGATGCTTCTTAATGAGGTTATTTTCCAGTAAGAGCGCGTCTTCTTCGGTATTTACTACAATGTAACGTATATCGGTTATTTTGCTGACCAGGACCCGTAACTTGCCAGCGGTATGTTCTTTGGAAAAGTAAGAGTACACCCGCTTTTTCAGGTTTTTGGCTTTTCCTACATAGATGATCACTCCTTCGGAATTAATGTATTGATATACACCGGGCTTCTCCGGCAGATTACTTACAATCCCCCGGAGATATTCGTTGAATCTGGACTCTTTTTTTTCTATCGGCATTCTGTTGCTATTTACGCTTCATCTCTTTGCTGCGCCAGAGAAAGGAAACAAAGATGTACGATTGACGGATTTACGATCTCGCTATGAAACTACTTTTTATAAAGTATCATTTCCCTCTATTCACTAATGCGGTTTCATGTATAGCCATATACAGCAAATACTTGCTTCGTTCATTCAGATCCTACTTTTTGGTCGGCTCATGTCTTCACTTTGCTTGATGGTGTAAGACCCTAACGAGCCAATATCTTTGGAAAGATAGGCTGTATAGGGAATAGCTGCATCTGGTTGTTGTAAAGTCTATTAATCTTTTACCTACTTTTGATGACTACATAACTTAACTGTCTGAACTAAAATAACTTTTTTAGAGATAGTTTTTTAATTTGCGATTCAATAAATGTACTGACTCCTATTTTCAATCGTACATCAGTACATCGTAAATTTCTTCACATATTAAGGATGGATTCTACCTCTACGTCTTTATCAAATACGGATCTGCCATTCAGGTCTTTCAACTCGATGATAAAGTTGACATATATTTTTTTCGGATGCATCTTCTTTACAAGTTTACAGGCAGCTTCCATAGTGCCTCCTGTTGCCAACAGATCATCATGCAAAACCACTACATCATTTTCATTCAGGGCGTCTTTGTGGATTTGTACGGTGTCTGTGCCATACTCTTTGTCGTAGCTTTCTTCCAGCGTTTCTGCAGGCAATTTACCCGGTTTGCGGATAGGAATAAAACCTGCGCCCAGGCGTGTAGCCAGAATAGGCCCCATGATAAATCCACGCGACTCTACTCCTACTACTTTGGTTATGCCACGGTCTTTATACATTTCGTACAACATATCCGAAAGAATTTGCAGGCATTCCGCATCTTTGAACAGGGTTGTAACATCCTTAAATTGTATTCCTGGGATGGGAAAATCCGGGATGTTCCGTACATTCTCTACTAATTTTTCTATTCTATTATCCATTGTATATAACGGTTTTATATGGTTTTTGTTCCACGTGAAACATTTTATGGTTATCTTCCACAAAGTACGAGCAGAACATTGATATCACTGGGAGAAACTCCAGGTATGCGACTGGCTTGTGCAATGGTTTCAGGATCTATCTTTATTAGTTTCTGTCGGGCTTCCGTAGAAAGAGATTGCAGAGAATTATAATCAAATTTTCCTTTGATCTTTATATTCTCCAGGCGAGACAATTTGTTAGCGATCATTCTTTCCCGGTCTATATATCCTTGATACTTGATCCGTATCTCAGTAGCTTCTATAATTTCCTCTTTGCGTTCGGAGATCTTAGATAGTTCTCCTTCCAACGCATGGATGTGAGGAGCCAGATCCTCAATGGTGATCTGGGGGCGATTGAGAAGATCGATCAATTTACAACCGTGGCGGAGTGGGGTAGTTCCCAGAGATTCCAATACAGGATTGATGAGATGCGATTTTATGGAAAATCCTTTGATGAAATGAATCAAATTTTCGATGGATTCGTTTTTTCTTTGATACAAATGGTAACGTTCCGGAGTGGCAAGTCCGAGGTGATAAGATTTTTCGGTCAGACGCATATCGGCATCATCCATGCGCAATAGGATCCGGTATTCTGCCCGGGAAGTAAACATACGATACGGTTCATCTACTCCTTTGGTGACCAGATCGTCGATCAAAACGCCAATATAGGCTTCGTCTCTCCCCAACACAAACGGCTTTCCTCCATGACTGTTGATATGAGCATTTATACCTGCGATCAATCCCTGGCCCCCCGCTTCTTCGTATCCTGTGGTTCCATTGACCTGTCCGGCAAAGAAAAGATTGCGTATAACCTTCGATTCCAACGAATGTTTCAGTTGAGTAGGGTCGAAGAAATCATATTCAATCGCATAGCCGGGGCGGTAAATGACCAGATCGCTGAAAGCCGGTATCTTCTTCAGAGCTGCGATCTGTATATCCAGAGGCAGCGAAGATGAAAATCCATTCAGATACAGTTCTTGTGTGGTTTCTCCTTCCGGTTCTAAGAAAAGCTGATGCTGAATTTTATCAGGAAAGGTCACGATCTTGGTTTCTATACTCGGACAGTAGCGGGGACCAATACTTTGTATCTGTCCGTTGTATAGAGGAGAATCGGCCAATCCATCGCGCAATACTGTATGTACTTCTTCGTTGGTATAGCAGGTCCAGCACTGAAGTTGGCGCAGGTGTCTTACCCCATTGTCCATAAAAGAGAATTTATGGAAATCGTGCTCTCCCTCTTGTATATCCATCAGGTCATAGTGTACACTACGACCATCTATACGTACAGGAGTACCTGTTTTCATCCGATCGTGGGCGACACCGTGGCGGGTGATCGATTCGGTCAGACGATAGGAAGCAGGGTCTGCCATGCGTCCTCCCGCTATCTGGGTTTTGCCAATATGCATCAGGCCATTCAAAAATGTTCCTGCGGTAAGAACTACACATTTGGCCTGAAAATCTACGTCCAGGAGGGTTCTTACTCCGGTCACTTCTCCGTTCTCCACCCGGAGTTCGGTAACGGTATCCTGCCAGATATGTAAGTTTGGTGTCTGGTCGAGTACTTCTCTCCATTCCCAGATAAATTTGTTGCGGTCACATTGAGCGCGTGGACTCCACATAGCGGGTCCTTTGGAACGGTTGAGGATACGAAATTGGATAGCAGTCTTATCGGCAATAAGTCCCATCTGGCCACCCAGCGCGTCGATCTCCCGGACAATCTGTCCTTTGGCTATACCTCCGATAGCGGGGTTGCAGCTCATCTGTCCCACCTTGTTCATATCCATTGTGATCAGACAGGTTTTTGAACCCATGCGGGCAGCAGCCACAGCGGCCTCACAACCGGCGTGGCCAGCACCAATCACAATGATGTCGTATTTAAAATCCATATAACTCCTGTTAAGAAAAACCTTGCAAAGGTACGAAAAAGATGATAGCATTCAGGGAATCAAAGTAAGTATTAATAGCTTTTACCACTCCTTCATATTCCTACAGAAAGAAATGGATCAGCGTATAAGACAGTAGGAAATGGGTATAAGATAATAAAATATAATCCGTCAGTAGGAATGAGATAAAGACACAGACAGATCAGGGATATTCCGGGAGAAAGAAAATTTGTAACACTTCTGATCCTTGCCTGGAGCCCACCGGAGTTGTACCGAGAGCCCACCGGAGTTGTACTGAAAAGGAAGCGGAGTTATATGGGTGGAGACCCGGGTCTCCACCCATTGGACACCCGGGTCTCCAGGGTATGGAGACCCGGGTGTCCACGAGTAAAGATTGGAAGTTCTATGAGTAAGGATTCGGAATTCTTCCGGTAAAGATCCGCAGATGTATAGGTTTAATTGCGGTGTACATCTGATATAATCCTTTTTCTTCAGGTAGATCTTTCCTATTTAATTAGTAATCAAACAGTAACGGTATTAACAAAGCAAAGCCTTCTGCCTTACTATTGTCCGCGTCTATTTTTTCTGTTTTGTGGTGAATAAAGCGATATTCTCCTTTATTTTCCATATACCTTTTTTGGATAATCTGTTTTATCCGGATTAAGTGGTTTTCTACTCCTTTATTCAGATAAAAACAAAATTATTTGACAATATAACCTTAAATTCGTCTGATTCCCAGGAAGATATATTTCTTTCCAAATTCGTTATTATGCGGGTAGGTAGGGTGTATACCTATCAAATTCGATGGATCAAAAACGCCCATACTAATTAGATGAAGTTCTTTGAATATAAGTTCCTCTTTGTATTTGTGCAGGAGAACTTCGGATACAGTCAGATCCCATTCTTTCAGGAAATACAGTTCTTCAACCTGCTTCTGTACGTGGTTTATTTCCGGAAAGCTTTTCCTGTCCATACTTGTGGGGGAGTCAGTTTCAATAACAGAGCCATAGTAGGAGCTACATCGTATTGAGCCATATTTCCCGGAATGTGATAGTTGGAGGGTATGCCTTTTCCCCACATAAGAAAAGGAGTCCGGAGTTCTTCCAGGGTTTTCCCTCTATGCCCTTTCTCTATACCGCCATGATCAGAAGTCAATATAAATACCGTTTCATCGTAGATCCCTGCCTGGCGTGTAGCTTCGACAATGCGCTGTACATAGGTGGCCACCTCTTCCAGTTTGGTATAGTAGGCAGAAGTATCGTGCCCCTCTTTGTGGCCGATATGGTCCGGATTGTCGAAGATAACAGCGGTGAGGCGTGGTTTTTTCTCCACGATATACTGTTCGGCCATCTCACAGAGCAACGTTGGATTTTGTGTATACGCCGGGGCTATCGCGTGATAGCTGACCGAAAGCGTGTCGATCAGGAATTTGATGCCGTTCCGTTCGTAGAGACAGCCGATCTCGGCCTCAGGTTCGGCTTCACGCAGTACACTGAAAATGGAAGGAAAAATACCGTTGCGATTGACCTCACGGGACGGGATCTCCGGAGTTTGTGATCCCCATTCGGTGTACCCGTGTATTTCCGGAGAAACTCCCATGAACATGGTGGCCCAATTGACAGCACTGGAAGAGGGGAGTACACTTCGCTTTTCTAAGGTATATGTACTCTGGTGCAGCAATTGGTGCAGGGCGGTTCCTGAAGATCGTTCGAGGCTGTAGGATCCCCACCCATCGAGACCGATAAAAAACAAGGTGTTTGCATTCCTGGGCATGAGTGTGGGTAAGGGATAAAGAAAACAACAACGTGGTTAAAAACAGAGCGGTTAAAATAAATCTTTTCATAGTCGTGATATTTAAAAGTGAATAATGATCATCCGGTCAGATTTTTTAAAAGGGCAAGTGTCTGGTTTTCTGCGGCTTCCATGATCTCCCTTTCTCCGGGACCTTTGTCATTGATACCGCAGAGATGGAGGATACCGTGAATGATGGTACGGTGCAGTTCCTCTTCATACGAAGTTCCGTACTGTTGCGCATTGCTCTGTACGGTATCGAGGCTGATAAAGAGATCTCCTGAGATGCGGTCTTTTTCGGTATAGTCGAACGTGATGATATCTGTATAGTAGTCGTGTTGGAGGTAGCGCCGATTGACCTCCAGTATCTTCGCGTCCGAACAGAAAATATAAGCGATCTCACCGCATTTTTTCCCATAAGAAGCAGCTACTTCCCGTATCCAGGTAGTGATCGTTCGGCGTGCGATGGAAGGCATCTGTACATCTTCGGTATGGTAGGTTACAGCCATAATTCTGATAAGAATAAATACGCTGCAAATTTAATAAAAAAGACGTAACTCATCGCGATAGCGGCGATGATTCCCGAAAGATCGGCAAGCAGTCCACAGGTGACAGCGTTGCGCGTTTTGCGGATCCCTACACTGCCGAAGTAGACAGCCAGGATGTAGAACGTAGTGTCTGAAGCTCCCTTTACCACACTGCTGGTACGGCCCACAAAGGAATCCGCGCCAAACTCCTTCATCGTATCGATCATCAGTCCGTTGGCACCGCTACCGCTGAGGGATTTCATAAATGCGGTGGGGAGTGCACCTACAAAGTCGGTATTTATTCCCAGGGCTCCTATCACATACCCAATGCCGTTTACCAGCATATCCATGGCACCGGAGGTACGAAATACGGCAATACCTACCAGAAAAGCCACCAGATAGGGTATGATACGAACTGCGGTGGTGAATCCCTCTTTGGCTCCCTCTACAAACGCATCGTAGGTATTGATCTTTTTGCGTACTCCGGTAAGAATAAAAAATACAATAACGGAAAACAGGAGGATGTTGGCAGTCAGGGTAGAGTAAGTACCCATCACTTCTTTTGAAACTACGGTGGAAAGGTATATAATAGAACCGAAAAGCAATGCCAGAATACCGATAAACAGTAAGGCTGATTTATTTAATAAATTGATTTTTTGAGAAATGCTGACTATGATCACTCCGGTAAGCGTCGAGATGAATGTCGTGAGCAGGATGGGAATAAATACATCTGTAGGTTGTGAGGCTTCCAGCTGAGCCCGGTACATCATGAGGCTGATCGGGATAAGGATCAGTCCGGAAGTATTCAGTACCAGGAACATGATCATGGGATTGGTCGCTGTATCTTTTTCCGGATTGAGTTCCTGCAATTCTTTCATGGCTTTCAGTCCCATCGGGGTAGCGGCATTGTCAAGTCCCAACATGTTCGCAGAAAGGTTCATAAAAATAGATCCCATGGCCGGATGGCCTTTCGGAATGTCGGGAAACAGTTTGCAGAATACAGGACTGAGCCAACGTGACAGGGCATGGATCAGACCACTCTGCTCGCCGATCTTCATGATCCCCAGCCAGAGAGAAAGTATGCCTGTCAGACCCAGGGATAGCTCAAAGGTGGCTTTGGAGGAACTGAAAGTAGACTGCATGATCTCTGTGAAGATCTCCGTATCTCCCCAGAACAACAGACGAATAACAGCTACGACGAACGCGATCACGAAAAAGCCTATCCATATATAATTCAGAACCATGTTTTGTATTTTTGTTGACAAAGTCGCAAAAATAGTAATAACTTTCCATATAACAGGCCTTTCCTATGACTTTTAGACAGTTGGGTAGGAAGATAAGGCCGTGTTAGAAGAAGAGGAAAAGCCAGAAAAGACCTATCTGCTTTGTACAGGAAAGATCGATGGAAAGTGGGATCGGAATATTCACTGGAAGGGAACCGGAATATAAAGAAAGAATGAGATCCGGAGAAGGTAGGAGAGCGGAAATGTTGTTTTTTTGTAAAACGCCCTCTATTCTGCGTAATGTTTTGTAACTTTGTTCTTCAATACCTGAAACAAATATGGAAGAAGAATTCAATATACGTAATCCGCAGTTGAACAGTCGGGAGCGCGACTTTGAGAACGCTCTGCGTCCGTTGAACTTCGGAGACTTCAGTGGGCAGGACAAAGTAGTAGAAAACCTGCGCATTTTTGTAAAAGCAGCCCGTATGCGCGGAGAAGCGCTGGACCATGTGTTGCTGCACGGTCCCCCGGGATTGGGAAAAACCACTCTCTCCAATATCATAGCCAATGAGTTGGGAGTCGGATTTAAGTTAACTTCGGGTCCGGTACTGGACAAGCCGGGCGATCTGGCCGGTGTACTGACCAGTCTGGAGCCGAATGACGTCCTTTTCATCGACGAGATACACCGTCTTTCTCCGGTGGTGGAGGAATACCTCTATTCCGCTATGGAAGATTATCGCATCGATATTATGATAGATAAGGGCCCTTCCGCCCGCAGCATACAGATCGATCTGAGTCCCTTTACCCTGGTGGGGGCTACCACGCGCAGCGGTTTGCTGACTGCGCCTCTGCGCGCGCGTTTCGGAATCAATATGCACCTGGAATATTACGATGATGTGGTGCTGAGCGGTATCATCCGCCGGTCGGCCAGTATTCTGCAGGTACCCTGTACGCCGGAAGCGGCCGGTGAAATTGCTTCCCGCAGCCGGGGTACTCCGCGTATCGCCAACGCATTGCTGAGACGGGTGAGAGATTTTGCCCAGGTCAAAGGCAACGGTTCCATTGATATGGAGATCGCCCGTTTTTCGTTGGAAGCGCTGAATATTGACCGTTACGGACTGGATGAGATAGATAATAAGATACTCTGTACCATTATAGATAAGTTCCGTGGTGGTCCTGTAGGACTTACCACCATCGCTACCGCGTTGGGTGAAGACGCGGGTACGATTGAGGAGGTGTATGAACCTTTCCTTATCAAAGAGGGTTTTTTAAAGCGTACTCCCCGTGGACGTGAAGTGACCGAACTGGCTTACAAACATCTGGGAAGAAGCCGGTTGGATGATCAGCCATCGTTGTTCGGTTAGTTCCGGACCTGCTGCCTTCGGGAAAAGCTTTTTCTGAAAAGGCAAAGAGGCTCTTTTTGCTGTATAGACAGAAGGAGCAGGAGTACGTATGGAGAGACATCTCATACACAGGGATATATACAGATAGAAGATAACTCCGGAACAGTTTCGGAAAATATGTATATGTTGGATGGCCGAACTTAAATCACTTGCCAAGGAGACCGCTATTTATGGAATGAGTAGTATTGTAGGACGTTTTCTCAACTACCTGCTGGTTCCGCTGTATACCTATGTCATGCCCGTTGAAAGTGGCGATTACGGAGTTGTTACCAACGTGTACGCGATCACGGCACTGTTGTTGGTCTTTCTTACCTATGGTATGGAAACCGGTTTTTTCCGGTTTGCCAATAAAAAAGAGGAAGATCCGCAACGGGTCTATTCTACCATACTTATTTCGGTGGCGGTGTCGTCTGTTGCCTTCCTGTTGCTTTTTCTTCCGCTCTCCGAGCCTCTTTCTGCCTATTTTGGGTATGCAGGCCACCCGGAGTATCTTTTTATGATGATGATCGTAGTGGCCCTGGATGCCTTCCAGAGCATCCCTTTTGCCTACCTGCGTTACAAAAGAAGACCGTGGAAATTCATGGCGGTGAAAATGTATTTTATCTTTTTCACACTGGCTATGAATGTGCTGGCACTGATCGGATTTCCGTGGCTGCAAAGCCATTTTCCGGATCTGATGGGATGGTATCACGTCGAAGACAGGGTGATGTATATCTTCCTGATCAATCTGATAGCTACAGCCAGTCAGACTTTCTGGTTTATTCCTGAATTGCATGGATTCCATTATGTGTTTGATGTCGCGTTGTGGAAGCGGTTGTTGACCTATTCGTTCCCGATCATGATACTGGGTATAGCCGGTATTCTGAACCAGACCATAGATAAGATCATCTTTCCGGTCCTTTTTCATGACCCGGCCGAAGCACAGGTACAATTGGGTATTTATGGTGCAGCTGCTAAGGTAGCGATGATCATGGCCATGTTTACACAGGCATTCCGCTATGCGTACGAACCCTTTGTCTTTGGCAGAAGTCAGGAAAAGGACAATCGGCAGATGTATGCGCGGGCCATGAAGTTCTTTATTATTTTTGCTTTACTGGGTTTTCTGGCTGTGATGTTCTACCTGGATATCCTGAAATTTATACTACCTAACAAGGGATATTGGGTAGGGCTGAAGGTGGTTCCGATCGCGATGGCTGCCGAAATATTCATCGGGATATATTTCAATCTTTCTTTCTGGTACAAGCTGATTGATGAGACCCGCTGGGGAGCCTACTTTTCACTGATCGGATTGGTGATCATTGTTACGCTGAATGTGGTATTTGTACCCCGGTACGGTTATATCGCTTCGGCATGGGCCGGATTTTGCGGTTATGCGGTGGTGACGGTGATCTCCTATGTGGTGGGACAGAAAAAGTATCCCATCCGTTATGATCTGAAAGGCATTGGCATGTATGTGGGGCTGGCGGGTATATTGTATGTAGCAGGTGAATATATATATATAGAAGATCTGGGGTGGCGTATGCTATATCGTACGTTGCTGCTAAGCCTGTTTGTGGTGTATGTGATCCGAAAAGATCTTCCGTTGAGGGATATTCCTGTGATCAATAAGTTTATAAAGAAAAAATGAAACACGATGAAATTCGCACCAAATTATCTGTTGAAAGTAAAGGGGTTTTTGTGTAAATACCTCGACCTGAACAAAGATAAAGACGACGAACTTACTATTGTAGATACCATTTGTAAAGGTGTGGAGTTTAAAGGGTCCAACCTGTGGATCCTGATCTTTGCTATCTTTATGGCCTCTCTGGGGTTGAATGTCAACTCTACGGCCGTGATCATTGGTGCTATGCTTATTTCTCCCTTAATGGGTCCTATCATGGGGATCGGTCTCTCTGTGGGCATCAATGATCTGGACTTACTGAAGCGGTCTTTCAAAAGCTATCTGATCGCTACCTTTTTCAGTGTGATCACGGCTACTGTCTTTTTTCTGGTGTTCTCCCCCTTTTCAGAGGCTCAATCTGAACTTCTGGCCCGTACCTCACCTACCATTTACGACGTCTTTATCGCTCTTTTCGGAGGGGCGGCAGGTGTAGTGGCTCTTTCTACGAAAGAAAAGGGAAATGTGATCCCGGGGGTAGCTATCGCTACCGCTTTAATGCCGCCTTTGTGTACAGCCGGTTTTGGGCTGGCTACCGGCAATTGGATCTACTTCCTGGGAGCCTTTTATCTGTATTTTATCAATTCCGTATTTATCAGCGTGGCTACCTTTCTGGGAGTGCGTATCATGAAGTTCCGGGCGAAAAAATTCGTAGATCAGGAGAGAGAATGAAGCGTGCGTAAACTCATCATTGCCATTGTCGTGATCACCATGTTGCCTGCCGCGTATCTTACTATAGATATCATTCAGGACACTGTGTTTGAAAGGGCGGCCAAGCGTTTTGTGTAGGATCAGTTGAGTTTTGAAGGAACACAGGTACTGGACAAGCGTATTGTGAGGCATGGAAAGGGCGGTGAGATACGGGTAGTTCTTATTGGAAACGAGGTGCCTGATGCTTCTATATCCCTGGCACGTGGCAAATTACCGGATTATAACCTGAGTCAGGCAGAGCTGGTAGTGATACAAGGGCTCAATAAAGAAGAGGTGGACCTCTCTTCTATCCGTGCATTGGTAATGGAAGATTTTTATAAAAACAGTGAGCAGCGTCTTCTGGAACAGGAACAGCGTATCGGAGAACTAAAGTTACATCTGGAACATTATCAACGTTATGATGAACTCTGTCAGCAGATCGTTCCGGAAATGAAAGTATTATATCCTGCGGCAAAAGCATTGTCACTGGCCCACTCCGTGCAGATACAAACAGATTCTTTATATACCGATACGATAACACTGGCATGGATCCGTTACGAAGGGCGGTTGAAAGAGGCGGAAAGATATAAATTGTCCGAGTGGTTACAGGCACGGATAGGGACAGACAAACTACAATTGATCATAGAATAACAGTTAACAATAGAGATAATATATGAATATGAAAATCAGGCAGATCGTGCTGCTGGCCGTCTTTCTTTTCTCCTCCGGTCTGCGTGCCGACGAAGGGATGTGGATACTGGGGAACCTCAACAAACAAACACAAAAATCGATGAGATCGTTGGGACTGAACCTCTCTGCTGATAAACTCTATCATCCGAAAAAGCCTTCTCTGAAAGATGGAGTCGTGAGTTTTGGTGGGTTTTGTTCGGGGGTGGTAGTTTCGGAAGACGGCCTGGTCTTTACCAATCATCATTGTGGATTCGGTGCTATACAGCAACACAGTACCGTGGAGCAGGATCTGATCCGTGACGGGTTTGTGGCGCGTACGCGGAAAGAGGAACTTCCCAACCCGGAGCTGTATGTGCGTTTTCTGGTACGTACCGAAGATGTGACCCGGCGTGTATTGAAAGGAGTGACCCCGCGAATGTCTGAATCCGAGCGCGGAGAGCATATCGATTCACTGATGAGAATGATCCGGGAGGAGGTCCTGGCCATGGATTCTACCCTGATACCGTCGATAGATGTTTTTTATGGTGGCAATGAATTCTGGCTTTCCGTTTACCGCGATTTCAACGATGTACGCCTGGTCTTTGCTCCGCCTTCTTCCGTGGGAAAATTTGGTTGGGATACCGACAACTGGGTGTGGCCGCGTCATACAGGCGATTTCTCTGTCTTTCGTATCTATGCCGATACCAACAACCTTCCGGCCGACTATTCTCCGGAGAATGTACCTTATCGTCCCGATTACGTGGTGCCTGTCTCCCTGGATGGATATCGGGAAGGTTCTTTTGCGATGACGATCGGTTATCCGGGAATGACAGACCGTTACATTACCTCTTTTGGTGTGGAGGAGCGGATGAATGGTATGAATCAGGCCATGATAGATATCCGGGGAGTGAAGCAGGAGATCTGGAAGCGGGAGATGGATCGTGACGATGAAATACGTATCAAGTATGCATCCAAATACGATGAAAGCTCCAATTATTGGAAAAACAGCATCGGCATGAACCGGGCCATACGTAAGCTCGGAGTGGTAGAGAAGAAACGTGAGATGGAAAATACACTGCGCGGGTGGATCCAGCGTACGCCTGCCGAGCGTGAACAATTGCTCCATCTTTTTACCGACCTGGAGTTGAATTACAAGAACCGCAGAGAAACCAACCGGGCTATGGCGTATTTCGGAGAGAGTTTCCTGAACGGACCGGAACTGGTACAGCTGGCCCTGACTATCCTGAATTTTGATTTCGGAGATGAGGAAGAGAGAGTGGAGGCACGTATGAAGGACCTGATAGACAAGTATGCCAATCTGGATCTGGATATCGATAAGGAGGTCTTTGTAGCTATGTTGCGCGAGTATCCCCGCCATGTAGACGAGCGTTATCTGCCCGAGCCTTATAAAGCGATAGAAGAGGAGTTCGGAGGCGATGAAAGGGCGTATGTAGACTGGCTCTATCGTACCTCTGAGATCCCTACTCCCCGCGGATTGCAACTTTTTCTGCAACAGGATAGTACGTACCATATCTTTGATGATCCGGCGGTTTCGCTGGGGATCGATCTGATCATTACCTACTTCGATATGAATCAGGAGATACAGGCGGCATCTATGGAAATAGAGCGTGGAGAACGGCTGTTCAACGCTGCGGTGCGTCGGATGTATGCCGGTCATAATTTTTATCCGGACGCGAACTTTACCATGCGTCTGAGTATAGGTACGGTAGCCGGATATACTCCTTTTGACGGAGCCTGGTATGAGCACTATACGACTACGGAGGGTATTTTTGAGAAGGTGCGTAGCCATGAAGGGGATCCGGACTTTGCGGTGCAGCCGGAGATCCTGCACCTGTTGGGAAAGGGCGATTTCGGACGCTATGCCAACCGGCAGGGAGAATTGAATGTCTGTTTCATCACCAATAACGATATTACCGGGGGGAATTCCGGAAGTGCCATTTTCAATGCCGACGGCGAGTTGCTGGGACTGGCATTTGATGGCAACTGGGAAGCCATGAGTGGAGACCTTATCTTTGAACCTACCCTGCAACGTTGTATCGGGGTGGATGTGCGCTATATACTATATATCATAGAGAAATACGGACAGGCAGGTGATCTGATCGGGGAATTGAAGATCAACGCTTCCAGATGATCAGCAGTACGGCAGCGATGATCAGAGCAATCCCACTACCGATGTGAAGCGTGAAGGCTTCATCGAAAATAAATATCCCTACGCAAACCGCTGTGACCGGTTCCATCGCACCTAATACGGAAGTGAGGGTGGAGCCGATCCCTTTTACTGCCTGTACCAGGGCCAGGTTGGAGATCACGGTAGGTACCAGGGCCAACAGGGTAAGATTGCCCACCGTGTTCCAGTTTTCTATGGGTTGGAGATCACCCCAGGTGAATAGTCCCAACCCCAGTAACATACCGCCAAACAAGAATACATAGAATGTGAGGACTACTCCCTGTAGTTTTCGGATCTTTAACTGGTTGACTGTAATGATATACATCGCATACGCCAGTGCGGATAGTAATACAATGAGTGTTCCTGATAAAGAGATGTCTCCTGTTCCTTCTCCGTGGGAGAGGGTCCATACACCAAAGACAGCCAGGGATACGGCAATCAATCGCCGGGAAGATTTCTTTTCACCGAAAAATACCATCATCAATAAGGTAGTAAGTACTGGATACATAAAATGAATGGTGGTGGCAACTCCACTGGACATCAATTTGTATCCCCAGAACAGAAAAATAGCGGATATATCATACAATCCGGCCAATACTAATAACGAAGGAATATCTTTGCGGGCTATTTGAAAATTTTGCCGGGTGAGTAGGGCTATTGCTCCCAATGCCAGGCAGGAGAACACAAAACGGTAGAGAAGGATAGACTCAAACCTCATTCCCGCTTGCATCAAAGGCAAGGTAAAAAGCGGGATCAATCCAAAACAGGCGGAAGAGAGTAGCCCATACAGAAAGCCGTTTATTTTGTTCATGTGGATACCTATCATTCAAACGGCTGCAAAGGTACAGCTTTTCGGGAAAGATTGTTATTTTCCGGTAGATTTACTTGGATACGTTTTTCTAAAGACACGGTTCACTTGTCATTTTCTTATGGTTTCTTTTTCTATTTCCTTCGGAAGGAATTCTGTATCCTGTATTTCCCTTATCACATTTATTGCAGGAATGATTGAGTAAGGATCAAAAAGAGGAAAAGTAGTGAGGGTAGGAGATAAATAGGTAAATCCTGCTTTTTCAGAGAGACTTTGAAGAGTTATTTGAATGTGTTAAAATGAAGAATAATAGGATAGCATACTGTCTTTTTGATGGTTTCTATCGGATTATCCTCGTATTGTGTATCTATTTTTAATAAATAAATAACTTCTGAAATTCCGGTAATATCTGTAGAATAGAATATTTTCCTCTGATGGGAAAAGAGTGTGGAAATACGTGAAGTATACAAGACTTCGTTTCATATACAGGGAGGGGAATACGCAGCAAGTCTGTAAGGGCAATATAAGAGGTTTCTAATTTTTTCAGCAGGATTATTTCCGGAACGAAGTAAACGAAAAACAGATATAAACAGGAAAGGAGGTTCCCATATATAAAAATGAGGATATTCTCAAGTGCTGAACTGCCGGTCGACCGCGTCCAAAGACCTGGAAATATTCTCATTCATTTAAAAAGGTTGCAAACGGTTAGATTCTAAAAAGTAAAAATCTATGTGGCTACAGCCTATGGTTTTCTGCCATCCTTCTATAAAGATTGCTGGCGGGCAATTTTCTTATTTTCCCTTTTTAGGTTTCCGGCGTGCCCATCCTTCTTCACTGAAATCCGGTTCCGATTGATTGAAAAACTGCTTCCAGTCGTTTTGTTTTTTAGGACCTCTTTCCGTAGTGTATCCTCTCTCTTCGCGACTGGGCTTTTTCTTACTGTCTTTGGACTTAGGGTAAGTGGAGGCTGGTTTTTCGGAAGAAGCATATCGGCTTTTGCCTGCGGAATTTCCGTAGCTTCCGCTCCGTCCGCTGGTAGGAGAGGGTTTTCTTCCCCGGGGGCGGTTGTCGTTAATTTCTTCGCCTGCAATCTCCACCACTACTTTGCGGTTGTTGAATTTGGCCTGATTGAGCGCTTTCACTACAGATTGTGCCTGTTTTTCCTCTACTTCAAAGAAAGAGAAACTTTTCATCAGGTCGATCTTGCCCAGTTCTACCCGGCATGAGGTGTTACGGTTAAGGAGTTCGATCAACTCCTGCGGATAAAAGTTATCAGTCTTTCCCAGATTGATAAACAGCCGCGTAAATCCCGACTGTGCTTTCCGGGGGGGAGCGACTATCCTCACGACCATCACGTCCTCTGCGTTCCCGGCTATCAGTTGGAGTCTCAATGTCTCCACGGTCTCTGTAATATTCCAGAAAACGATTAAACTCTACAGAAGCTACCCGTTTGATCAGGTCTTCCTTGCTGAGCCATTCCAGTTTGCGATAGATCTCCGGCATGAACTCATTGATCTCTTCTTCATTTACTTTCACCTTTTCCAGATCATCGATCACTTTGATCAGCTGTTTCTGACAGATCTGCTGGCTGGTAGGCATCTCGCCGGGAAGGAATTTCTTACCGATGATGCGTTCGATCTCCCGCAGTTTACCTTTCTCCCGCAGGTTGATGATAGCAATGGAAGTCCCTATCTTTCCGGCGCGTCCGGTACGTCCGCTACGGTGGGTATAACTTTCCGTATCATCGGGCAGACCGTAGTTGATCACATGGGTCAGATCATCTACATCCAGTCCGCGGGCCGCTACATCGGTAGCTACCAATATGCGTATGTTGCGGATACGGAACTTTTGCATCACCGCGTCACGTTGTGCCTGGGACAATTCTCCATGCAACGAGTCAGCATTGTATCCGTCCTGCATCAGCTTGTCGGCAATCTCCTGGGTCTCTTTGCGGGTGCGGCAGAAGATGATCCCATAGATCTGCGGATAGTAATCAGCAATACGTTTCAGGGCAGCATATTTGTCTTTGGCATGTACCATATAGACCACATGCTTTACATTGCTGTTCCCCTCGTTCTTACGTCCTATAGTGATCTCTCTGGCATTTCTGAGATAGTTCTTGGAGATGCGGGCAATCTCCGGGCTCATGGTAGCCGAGAAGAGCAGTGTATTGCGCTCTTCAGGTACACCCGCCAGGATGGCGTTGATGCTGTCTGTAAAACCCATATTCAGCATTTCGTCCGCCTCATCCAGTACTACGTTGTGCACCTGGGCCAGGGATACGGTTTTACGCTCCATCAGGTCGATCAGGCGGCCCGGAGTAGCTACAATGATATGTACACCCCGTTTCAGGCTGCGTATCTGGCTATCGATCGAAGATCCGCCATATACAGGCAATACCTTCAGGCCGTCGACATATTTGGAATAATCGCTCAGATCACCTGCGATCTGCAGGCAAAGTTCACGTGTGGGACAAAGTATAAGGGATTGCGGAACACGGTTCCTGACATCGATCTTTTGTATAAGCGGGAGGCCGAATGCAGCGGTTTTTCCGGTACCTGTCTGTGCCAGGGCGACAATGTCGTTGTTCTCTCCTAATAAATACGGTATAACCTCTTCCTGTACGGGCATGGGATTCTCATATCCCATTTCTTCAATTGCACGGCGTATCTCCACAGAGACGCCAAGCTCTTCAAAATTCTTCATCAAAATAGTAGTATCTCTTTATAATTGGCTGCAAAGATACAATAAAGTTGTGAGTTATTCATAATTTCCTCAGATAAAATAAATTATCATTCTTTAAAGAGGAGTCTGAAGAACAAATAAAAGCAAAGATCTGGAGAGGAATATAAAAGATGAAGGAATAGAAAATGGAAAAATTATGGAGAATAGAGGATAATTATCGGGGAAGCTTTTAAAATGAGTAAAAAGGAGTTTATCAAAGAGGCTGGCGCGGCATATAAAAATGAAAGTATCTTTTAGTACTGTAAGCCAGGGGTGCAGAATGTCCCGGAAAAGCAATCATTTTTTATGGAATATCAAATATCAGGATGTTGTTGATGCAATACCTGCATCAACAACATCCTGATTCTGATATATGCTTTATTCAAAAAATAAGATGAGTTTATTTTATATGGTTTTCAACTTAGAAATAAGCCTTATGTAGAACATCCTACCTGACAGGACTTCCTCTTACCTACTCTCTTTGTAGGTTGCTACGAATTCCGGGGATACAGAGTTACTATACCCTTTGCATACGTCTGCCGCAAAATCTTTTCCACATTGCACCAGCTTATCCCAGATCCCTTCATTCAGGTTCGCCAGATCGCGGTAACGTATACCATACTTCAACAATCCATAGATGAGACCGGCATTGAAATTATCTCCTGCGCCTATGGTACTTACCGTTTCTATGGTTTCTATCGGATAGTTTTTGCTTATTGTACGTGTGCGCAGCGCAATTTGTTCCGAACCGGCCGTACAAATAAAATCAGGACAATAAAATTTTATCTTGTCTTTATATACCTCGTCTATATCATGGAATCCGTACATATAGAAGAAGTCTTCTACCGATCCTCTGACAATATCGGCATACTCCAGGTTCTCAATAATGGTAGAGGCCAGGCGGATGGCTTCATTTTTATGAGAACTACGGAAATTAGGATCGTAATAGATAATGGCTTTGCCGGCACGTGCTTTTTCCAGCAATTCCAGCACTTTGTCTCTCAATACCGGATTTAACGCGAAATAGGAACCGATCACCACAATGTCGTCTTCTTCAATCTTCGGAAAACTCACATCCAGTCGCTGACTGGGATAGTCTTTGTAGAATACATAATCCGCATTGTTGCTATCATCCAGAAAGGCCAGGGAAACGGGAGATTTCCCATCGGGGAAGACACTCATATATGCTGTGGATACCTGGTTTTCCCACATAAATTCCAGGGTCTTTTCACCTACCCGGTCGTTACCTGTCTCGCTGATGAAGCAAACATCTATGCCCATACGTCCCAGAGAGATCATGCCGTTGAAGACCGATCCTCCGGGCACAGCGGCCAGGGGTTGTTCGTTCTGAAAGATAATGTCCAGAATGGTTTCTCCGATACCAATTACTTTACGCATAGTTTTCTGGATTTCTGTCCAAGATAGCCTCCGTGGTGGCGTTTGGAATATTCTTCAATGGAAAATCCGGTCTGTTCCATGGTCTGTACCACCAGAATGTCTCCGATCACTGTCATGGCAGTAGTAGAGGTCGTAGGGGTCAGTCCCAGCAGACATACCTCAGCGGGTTTCCCGGTGCTCAGGCATACACTGGCCTCATGGGCAAGCGGGCTGTCCGGATTGCCGGTGATCACGATGAATTTCAGATCGAAATTCAGGTTTCGCGCCAGTTGGGTCAGCTCCACGATCTCGCGCGTTTTTCCGGAGTTGGAGATAAGGAGTAAGACATCATTTTCCTGAAGGACACCCAGATCACCGTGTTGCGCTTCACTGGGATGCAGGAATACGGCAGGTATGCCTGTGGAGCAGAAAGTGGTAGCAATGTTCATTGCAATCTGTCCGGCTTTTCCCATACCTGAGGTAACTAATTTCCCCTTTTTCCGGTGTATCTGTTCCACAATCAGGTTTACAGCTTTCTCATATCCATCGTTGACAGGGATATTCATTACTGCTTCCGCCTCCTTGCGGAGGAGTTCTCGAATCGAGTCAATCATTTGTTCGCGTTCAATTAGGTTGTTTCAATAACAATATAAGTTCTTCGAAGGTGTGTGCTACATCGTAATAGTCTGACAGGGGTTTACGGGCAAAAGAACGCTCCCGCATTTCGTCCAGGGCAGCCAGCAGTTTGTCGTAAAATCCGTGTATGTTGTAAAATACCAGCCGTTTGCTGTGATATCCCAACGTCGCGGAGGCCAGCACATGAAAAATCTCATCCAGTGTTCCCAGCCCACCCGGCAGAGCTACCAGGACATCCGATTCACGCAGCAGGATATCCTTCCGGTCGCTCAGATCGTTCGTATGAATGATCTGGTGGCAGCAACGACTCACCCGTCCTTTTTCTTCCAGAAGAGTGGGGATTACTCCCAGCACCTGACCACCCGTTTGACGGGTAGCTTGTGCGATGCATTCCATAAGTCCCAGATTGGCTCCTCCATAGACTAAGCGTAGCCCTTCAGACCCGATCCATTGGCCCAGCAGGAGGGTCGCGTCAACATACAATTTGTCAATGCCTTCCGAGGCGGAGCAGAAAATACCAATGGATCTCATACCAATACTTGTGTTACACCAGACAAATATCTGCAATTTTCTATAAATGGCAATAAAAGGTTGTATGAAATTTACTCAAAAATACAATTCCTCCTTTTCAGGGTCTCTTTTTCAGCTAAGCAGGAATGGATTTCAAAAACCCGGAGAATTTGTTTCTCCCGGATAACCTTTGGTCGACGATGCGTGGTAAGTCATTTAAATATTGTACTTTTGCATCCTGAAAATTATTCAAAGATCGGAAAAAGCATGCATTGCCAGATACATACCTTACCCAACGGAATGAGAATTATCCACCGTCCTTCTTCTTCTAAAGTCGCTTACTGCGGATTTGCCATAGATGCCGGTACGCGGGATGAAGAAGAACAGGAACAGGGAATGGCTCATCTGGTGGAACATATGGTTTTTAAAGGTACTTCCAGGCGCCGGGCCTGGCATATCCTGAACCGCATGGAACATGTGGGAGGCGATCTGAACGCATACACCAACAAAGAGGAGACGGTGGTCTATTCGGCTTTTCTGAAAGAGCATTTCGACCGGGCTTTTGAGTTGCTTTCAGACATTGTATTTCATTCGGTTTTCCCGCAAAATGAATTAGAGAAAGAAATAGAGGTGGTAATTGATGAGATCTCTTCCTATGAAGACAATCCGGCCGAACTGATCTTTGATGATTTTGAAGAGCTCATTTTCCCGGCACATGCCCTGGGAAGGAATATCCTGGGAAAGCCTGGACTATTAAAGTCTTTCTGCAGTGAAGATGTGCTGGCGTTTACCCGACGTTTTTACCGGCCGGCCAATGCCATCTTCTTTGTGTGGGGCGATCTGGATTTCCGGCGCATTGTACGGCTGGCAGAGAAATACCTTTCCGATCTGCCGGAAGGGAAAATCAGTTATCAGCGTACCGCTCCCGGAGTATATATTCCTCAGAAACAGATACTGCGGAAAGATACCCATCAGGCACATACGATGATCGGTAGCCGGGGATACAGTGCGTATGAAGATAAACGGACTACGCTCTATCTGCTCAATAATATTCTGGGAGGGCCGGGGATGAACAGTCGGCTGAATGTGGAACTACGCGAACGACGCGGATTGGTCTACAATGTAGAATCCAATCTGACCTCTTATACCGATACCGGGGCTTTCTGCATCTATTTCGGGACCGCTCCCGGGGATGTGGATCTTTGTCTCCGTCTCGTCTACCGGGAATTGCGTCGTCTGAGAGAGAAACCGCTGACCCCTGTGCAGCTGGCAGCTGCCAGAAAGCAACTGATCGGACAGATCGGAGTGGCTTCCGATAACAACGAAAACAATGCCCTGGGAATGGCCAAGACTTTCTTGCACTACCATAAGTTTGAAACTCCCGAAGCGGTTTTCAAGCGCATCGATGCCATTACTCCCCAGGAGGTCTGGGAGGTAGCCAATGAGATGTTTGCAGAGGATTATCTGTCTACACTGATCTACCAGTAAATTTATCCCGGATATTTCCGCCGATAGGATCTGTGGTCAAAGATTCACTTTTTTCAGCCTTTTCACCGCACTTTCCAAAGATTCTGTAGGTTCGATGATGTTGTAATCTTCCCAGAAATCCTCGTCGTAGAAGTCCATGACGCGATCCGATAGGACATGATGCATCCGGAAAGCTTCCCGGGTAGGTATAGTGGCTAACGGATTGTCCGTTCGGTCTGTCAATACCACTTCCGATAGCACGGTGTAGCTGGTAGAAAGGAATTTTTTCTTCCAGTCACACCGGAATTTGATCTCCGTCCGCATGTAGTTCAGATAGGTCTTGCCGTCTGCCTGACGGTAGGTGACCAGATACGATAGATGGGAAGGTTTGAATACCAATCCGGGCGGTTTGCTGCGGAGGATCATCTGAGTTACCTTGTTTTTGTCGCGCATATCCAGATTAAATTCGCAACGGGTGATAGCAAGTGTCTCCCTGTCAATATAAAGAGTGCCTTCGTAGAGAGGCTCTTCCAGTTTGACGCGGGGTGTAAACCGTATGGCATAATGGAGGCGATCGTCTATGGTGACATAATCTGCCAACGCGTATTCATAAAACGGCATGTATTCCTGACTGAGCAATACGTCCGGATTCTTCACCATGTCCATCACCAATGCCTGGGTAGGGCCTCCTACCAGCTTGATCGCCAATGTATCTGACAGGCGGGGACTGAGCAGGCGACGGCCTTTGAATACCCGTACACGGTCTTTGGAAATATCATCCGCATACGGAGTTTTATACACATCTACTATGGCTTCTGAAATAGAGATGTATTTTCTCCGTTTCTGTGCCGTTTCCCGGTAGAATCCGGTATGCATCGCAGGATGACCGTTGTAGTTGGTCGTTTTTTTTCGCATGGCCTGCTCCACCAGTTTGCGGGGATCCACCGGCGATACTACCACTTCCTTCAGTACGACGGAATTGGGTGTGAGCAGAAATACCTGATCTCCTTTGCCTGGGGCAGGGATTACCAGGGTACGGGTCTGATAACCGAGGTGAGAGAACTCGATCGAGCCCTTTTGAATGTCGGGACGGATCTTCAGCGTAAAAGCATCGTCGGAGTTGGTTATGGTTCCTACATTGCTGCCCGGAACGGTTACATTCACATATTCCAGGGTGCGTTTGTTGCGCGCATCTTTTACCACTCCACTGATTACAATTAAATTTTCCGACTCCTGAGCCATGAGCACTGTCGGAGATAGCATACAGACCGCCAGGAACAGAACAACTGTTGAGAAGAAAGACAGGGATTTCATAAGGCTGCGGTTTTAAGGAATACTGTTTGTTCTTATCACCTTCCAGATATCTTTTCCCGGTATTCCCGGGCAGACTCTGTACTTTCTCAAAGATAATCATTTTTCCGGAATTTCCAAATCAAACAGCCTACTAATAAGAGATATAACATTTTGTACTTCCTGTAAGAGCATGAACAGTAAGTAAGATCAGAAAACTATAACAGGGTTCTTATATGAAAAAACTACACCGGACCTGCATCTGTCAGCATCAACTTCAGGTCCGGTGTAAAGAAAGTATAAATATGTAACTTCAATCGTAAATCGTAAATCAGTAAATCGTAAATCCCTTTATACTTTGAGCTTGATCCTGAACCGTACCAGGATACCGGTCAGGGCCACGATCACCAGGGAGAATACCACGGATTTCAGCAATCCCGGTATACCACTTCCCCATACCGCAGGGTAGTGCAGACCTGATAACCGCTGAACGGCATACCAGGCATAAGGGATAGTATAGCAGGTCAGCGTAGCTGTTCCGGCCGGTTTGATGATATCGAACCAATGGGTCTTTCCTCTTACATCGGTCAGCCAGTAGAAGAAGCCGAACAAGGGGAAGAAGGCTGCTGTACAATAGAAGAACCAACTGGGAGTAGCCTGTATCTTGGAGATGATCCATACGGGATGAGAAGCCAGAGCGGCTAACACCATCACCACTCCCAGGCCACACAGGATACCGATGAACCTTTGCGGACGTTCCCGGTTGGCATATTTCTGCATGATCAGTGAAGTGAGCACACCCGACATACCAAACGCATGGAGTGTCATATCACTGGGAATGAAGGGAAGTGGCAGCTTTCCGCTGTGATTCAACAGCATCAGTACCACAAAGATCAACCAGGCTGCCATGTTTTTCACCAGGCTTTCCCGGGTAAACAAATACACGGCGGCACAGATCACATAGGTCCAGCCGATCAGTCCCAGAATGCCCCACCAGCTTTTCTGGAAGGGAACTCCCTGTATATATTTGTAGATGACCAGAAAAGCCAGAATAGCCATACCCGCAGCCTTCATCGCGGTGAAAAGGTACTTTTTAGTTCCTTCCACCTGCGGATATACGCCCCAGGTCAGGAAGAAGCCGATCACCATCAGGATGGAGAACCATGGGTGCGAAAGCCCCGGTACCCCGCCACTGTTGAGGGAGAAAAGTCCCATGGCTACCAGTGCCACCGTGCGCCAGAAAATATGGCTGATCACCTGCAACAGGCTGTCTCCTTTGCGGAAACGGTTTTGTACGGCGAAAGAGATGGACATTCCCATACAGAAAAGGAAAGCCGGGAAGATGGTGTCTGAGAATCCAAGCATATCTTCGTCAAATGCAGCATGTTCCAGCCAGTGGGGAATGTTTTTCAGACCGGGAATGTCGTTCACAAAGAGCATCAGGAACATCGTGAGCGCGCGGAAGACATCTACAGCCGCCACGCGTTGGGAAGTAAGTGTTTTCATGGTGTGTTAAGTTATTTGGGGGTTATACCGGCAAAGATAACTTTTTTCTTTATATCTTTGTGGTAACGAACCTGAATAAGTGCACGTATATAGCCTGACAAACCGAATGTATATAAAGAGTAACCTGTTTCTATTACTGTGTTTTTTTATCCCTGTTGTTTCCATAGCGGGCGATCTGGATTCTTTGTATCGTATCTTGGACCGGACTATGGAAGAGTATACTCAATACAACCGCGGGAAAGAAGACCGTATCCGGGGCATCAGAAGCCGGTTAGGGAATGAGCAACTGACGGCTCCCGAGAAATATGGGCTGCACTCCCTGCTTGTAGAGGAATATTACTCTTACCTGTGTGATTCTGCCATTTACTATCTGCATGCCAACATAGAACTTGCCTCTACAGAGTTGAGCGAATCCCGTCTGCTGGAGGAGAGTAAGATCCGGCTGGCTTACCTGTTGGGGTCCTGCGGCATGTATAAAGAGGCCGTGGATATGCTGGGAAATATAGATCGGGTGGGCCTGTCGTCTGATCTGTACCCGGATTACCTGGCGGCTTATGATCATGTCTACGGCGAACTCTCTTCTTATACCCAGGATCCGGCCAGTGCGGTCCGGTATCGTCAGGTATCCGATCGGTATAAAGACACTCTTTTCAGGATCCTTCCCCAGAAACATCCGCTACGTATGGAGATCACGGAGACCGTTTATCGTGACCATGGTCCGATGGAGAAAGCCTGGGAGATCAATGACGAACATATGAAAGAAGTGGTCCCGGATACACCGGCCTATGCGTTGGTGGCGTTTCAACGTTCTCTCATCTGTAAAGCAGCGGGGGATACCGAAGGACAAAAATATTACCTGACCCTTTCGGCCATTTCCGATATCCGTTCCTCTACCAAAGATCATGCTTCGTTGTGGACGCTCGCCATGATACTCTATGAAGAGGGCGATCTGGAGCGTGCCTATCGCTATATCCGCTTTTCGTGGAGCGAGACCCATTTTTATAACGCCAAACTGCGTAGCCTGCAGAGTGCCGGTATTCTTTCCCTGATAGACCTTACCTATCAGGCCATGAGCGAACGTCAGAATCGTACCTTGCAGTCTTATTTGATCCTGATTAGCGCTCTGTCTCTCTTGTTGATCGCTGCGATGCTCTATATTTACAGACAGATGCAGCGCCTGGCATGGGCACGTAATCATCTGCAAACAGCCAATAGTCAACTGAAAGCTCTCAATGAAGAACTGCTGCAAGTGAATGTCTGTCTCCAGACCACCAATGAAGATCTTTCCGAATCGAACCAGATCAAAGAGGAATACATTGCCCGGTTCATCAAACTCTGTTCGACGTATATAGATAAATTGGATGCCTATCGGCGTATGGTACATAAGAAGATCACCGGGGGGGCAGACGGCTGAACTGGTACGCATCACACGTTCTCCCGAATCGCTGGATAGCGAACTGGAAGAACTGTATACCAATTTTGATACTGCTTTCCTGCACCTGTTCCCGGATTTTGTCCGTGAATTCAACGGATTGTTACAGCCCGGTGAAGAGATACAACTTAAGAAAGGAGAACTGCTGAATACCGAACTTCGCATATTTGCACTGATCCGGTTAGGTATTGAAGACAGCTCCCAGATCGCGGAATTCCTGCGCTATTCGGTGAATACGATCTATAACTACCGTGCTAAGGTCAAAAACAAAGCAGCCGGTTCCCGGGATGAGTTCGAAGATCGGGTGAAGCAGATCCGATAGCTTTTCATCCGGCGGAGAGTTGTTTTCAGAAAATACCGCAGGCCTTTTTCTTCGGATAGATACTTACAAACTGTTTTTAGATGGATCAGTCAGGAGAGATCCTTTCCTGCGGGCAACATTCCGAAGGGTAAAAAATGACTTTTCTGACAGGATCCTTTAAATAATCTATATACCACAAAGAGATAAAGGATCGGTTGGGTAAATATCGTGTAAGAATCCGGAGATCTGTTCTTAAGACAGTATCCTAAGTTCACTTTTTATCAACTATATACTTCCTTCTTTTCATTCATGTTACTCATTCAATGTGTCTTTGTATAAGCTGTTTATTGAGACGTATGGTTTCCATTTACCACTTACAGCTACCTGTTTGGTTGTTGTTCTTCCTTATAAATCTTCCACTTTTTTAATATAGATTTCTTAATTTACTAAGTTAATTATTAGGTTTTTAACCTTTGTATGCTTCCACCAAATTCCCCCTTGAAGTCAGAGAGCTTGCCTTAATCTATACTTTTGACACACGCTTACCGGTAATGGATGTATCCGATACATTTGAATACCGGATAGCCTGTTGTATCTAAATTAACTTTTAAATTAATACGTATGAAGAAGAACAGGAAAAAGTTCCTATTCGGGAATCGGAAGATTCTCCTGACTTTACTTGTCGCATGTATTTCATGGAGTGCGTTCGCACAAACCCTCACGGTCCATGGAACGGTGTCCGATCCGTATGGAGACAGTGTCATCGGAGCCAGTGTCCTGGAAAAAGGCACAACGAATGGATTGATCACAGATTTTGATGGGAATTTCACCATTCAGGTGAGTGAAGGAGCTACCCTGGTCATATCCTATGTGGGGTTTGTGACTCAGGAGGTCAGGGCTACACCTACCATGAAGATCGTCCTGCAGGAAGACAGTGAATTGCTGGATGAAGTCGTAGTGATCGGTTACGGTTCGGTCAAGCGGAAAGACGTGACAACCGCGATTTCCAGCGTTTCCACCAAGGACCTGGACCAGCGTCCCATTGTATCGGCTGCTCAGGCCATTCAGGGGAAAGCGGCGGGTATTTCGGTCGTACAGCCCAATGGAGAACCCGGCGCAGGATTGTCTATCCGTGTACGTGGTACCACTTCTGTAAACGGTAGCAATGATCCGCTTTATGTGGTGGACGGAGTACCTATGACGGATATCAAATTCCTTGCTGCCAATGACATTGAAAGTATGCAGATCCTGAAAGATGCCTCGTCAGCAGCTATCTATGGTTCGCGTGCTGCCAACGGGGTCATTATGATCACGACCAAGCAGGGGGCTGCCGGCATTGCTAAAGTGACTTTCAACGCGCATGCAGGGGTTACCAAAGTGGCCAATAAGATCAAGTCGCTGAATGCAGCCCAGTACAAAGACCTGATGGATGAGATCGGACTGGTGAAATTGCCTGACGGACTCACGGACCAGACCGACTGGTTCAAAGAGACATACCGTACAGGGGTTACCCAGAACTATCAGGCCTCTGTATCCAATGGAAATGATAAAATGAAATATTTCATCTCCGGAGGGTATACAGGAGAAGACGGAGTCATCAAGGTCGCTTTCTACAAACGCTACAACTTCCGTGTGAATATCGACAACCAGATCCGTCCCTGGCTGAATGTAGGTGCCAATGTGGCTTATTCCGATTATGCCAGCAACGGTATTATTTCCGGAACAGGGGCCAACCGCGCAGGTGTAATCCTGTCGGTGATCAATACTCCCACGTATGCTCCTGTCTGGGATGTGGATAATCCGGATCAGTACTACAACAATTTCTACGGAGTAAATGTCACTCATCCCCTGGAGAATATGGCTCGCAGTGAGAATAATAAGAACAAGGCCAATCGTTTGTTAGCTACAGGGAAGATGCAGATCGATTTTTTCAAAGACTTGAAACTCAACTCTACGTTCACCTTAGACCGGGACGCGCAACACGATACCAATTTTCTCGATCCGGTGAAGACCAGTTACGGACGTGATACCTATGGGACAGCATCAGACAGACGATCGCTGAGTTCTGTCATTGTTCTGGACAATGTGTTGACTTACACTAAAAGCAGGGGTAAACATAGTATAGAAGCGATGGCCGGATCTTCTTATACCCGCTCCGGTTGGTCGCAAAGTTATATATCAGGTTCACACTTCCTGAGCGATGACATCAAAACATTGAATGCCGCCAATAAAATTTCCTGGACTGATACAAATACCACTGCGTCGGAATGGGCTATTATGTCTTACTTCGGACGTGTGGCCTACAACTACGACAGCAAATACATGGTGACTGCCAATATGCGTGCCGACGGATCTTCCAAACTGCATCCGGATCACCGGTGGGGATATTTTCCTTCCGTATCTGCCGCATGGCGTATCTCTTCCGAAGCCTTTATGGAAGATGTTACCTGGATCAACGACCTGAAATTGCGTGGAGGCTGGGGACAGACCGGAAACCAATCGGGGTTGGGTGATTATGCGTACCTGCAGAGATACAACATCCAGCGTATCCAGTGGTTCGATTTTGATGATGAGGACGAAAACGTGAATAAAAACCCTGTACCTACCATCAGTGTAGCCAATCTGCGTACCAAAGACCTGAAGTGGGAAACCACTACCCAGAGTAATATCGGACTGGACTTTTCTCTTCTCAACAGCAGATTGAATATCTATATGGATTATTACTACAAAAAGACGACCAATATGCTGATGAAGGTGAGTCTGCCCGCGGGTGCGGCGGTAGCGAATGAGATCACCAGAAACGAAGGTGAAATGGTGAATAAGGGTTTTGAACTTACGATCAATTCACTGAATATGACCGGTAAATTCGAATGGACCACCGACTTTAATATCTCTTTCAACCGCAATAAACTCACCAAGCTGGCATTGAAGCAGGTATATTACGATGCGAAAACCAGTGAAAATGTAGGAGAATATGCGGTGCGCAACATGGTGGGTCGTCCGCTGGGAGGGTTCTATGGATATATCAGTGACGGAGTGAACCCGGAAACCGGTGAGTTGATGTACCGGGACCTGAATGACGATGGCATCATCTCTACCAGTGACCGTACGTATATCGGAGATCCCAATCCGGATTTTACGTTCGGGCTGACCAATACATTCAGCTGGAAAGGATTTACGCTGAACGTTCTCTTGCAGGGATCGTATGGAAACGATATTTTCAATGCTTCCCGTATGGAGACAGAGGGTATGTACGATGGAAAGAACCAATCTATCCGCGTACTGAAGCGTTGGCAGATACCCGGACAGATCACCGATGTGCCTAAGGCCAATTTTGATATGAAGAATTCGACCTATTTCATCGAAGACGGTAGCTATCTGCGTGTGAAGGATATTTCTCTTTCCTATAACGTACGAGGACAATTGCTGAAGAAGTGGGGCATCAGTCGCCTGCAACCCTATTTCACGGCTACCAACCTGCTTACCTGGACCAACTACTCCGGTATGGACCCGGAAGTGAACCAGTGGGGAAACAACGGTGCTGTACAGGGAATCGACTGGGGTACCTATCCGCACAGTAAATCGTTTGTATTTGGTATCAATGTTGAATTTTAATTGACAGGAGGAAAATCTATGAAGATAAAATATATCACCGGAATACTTTCGGCATGTGTGGTGCTCCTGAGTGCCTGTTCGCTCGACTATGATCCGGTAAGTGAATATTCCGATGTAACTGTCGGAGGTACGGATGAGTCCGGAGATGAGATCCCCTTTAAAAACCGGGCGGAAATGTATTCTCAATATCTGAGTATGTACAACCGGATGAGAGACAACCAGGGACACTGGTGCCTAGATGTAGCTCTTCTGGGAGATACCCATTCGGACAACGCCTATGGAGGGACTACGGGAGCGCAAGTTGTTCCTTTTGAAAATAACACCATAGATGGTGGTAATGAAATAATAGAACGTGATTGGAATCGTTATCTGACAGATATTGCTACCGCCAACCGCATCATTTGTTACATTGATGATGTACCGGATGCTACGTTCTCTAAGACCGAACGTGAACAATGGAAAGCGGAAGCCAAAATCTACCGGGGGTTGATCCTGTTTACCATGGCACGTATCTGGGGAGATATTCCTGTGGTTACCGGAGTGGCCGGAGACATTACTGCGGAAAATATCGAAGAGGTATACCCGCAGTATTTCCCTGAGCAGAATACGGAGCTGGAGGCTTACGAACAGGCGGAGCAAGATCTGCTGGAAGCCCTGGAATACGCGCCGGATAACAATGGCAACAAGACCCGTCTGAGCAAATCGGTAGCGCGTGCCGTACTGGCCAAACTCTATGCCGAAAAACCTTTGCGGGATTACAGCAAGGTGATCCAATATGCCGATGAACTGACTGCCGAAGGATTCCGGCTGGCAGATCATTACGACGACCTGTTTGGTATGAATGCCTTAGGTACGGATGCCAAGATGCGGAATACCGTAGAGTCTATACTGGAACTGCAATATACTTCCGGAAGTGGGAACTGGGTGGCCTGGATGTACGGACGGGACATCCTCAACTGGGACTATCAGTTTAGCTGGGCCAAATGGGTAACGCCTTCCCGCGATCTGATCCGTGCGTTTGATAATGAAGGAGATGAGATCCGTAAAAACGAATCGATCGTATATTACGATTGTGGCTGGAGCAACTATTATCCTTCCAATAATTATCCGTTTGTCTATAAATGTCGTTCGGGAGTAAACTCCATCATTAAGCTCCGTATGGCGGATATTCTGCTTCTCAAAGCCGAAGCCCTGGTACTCAAAGAGTCTCCGGATCTGGCCGCCGCCGCCGCTATTGTCAATCAGGTGCGCAACCGGGTGGGGTTGGGCAATCTGTCCTCTTCGGCTTCTGCTTCCAGAGAGAGCATGCTAGAGGCGGTATTGAAAGAGCGTCGTCTGGAACTTGCTTTCGAAGGAGAGCGCTGGTTCGACCTGTGTCGTCACAACCTGGTAGAAGAGGTGATGAACGACCTCAATAGAAGAGACAGCGGTCGTCTGCCGCTGGTAAATCCTTATACGGAATATTCTTATCGTCTGCCTATCCCGCAGTTGATACTGGACGAAAACGATAAGATCGTTCAGAATCCGGGATATTAATCAAACCTATTATTTATTCGTATTTAAAAACTACACATCGTATGAATATCAGAAATATATTTTTCGCAATGACCGCGTGGGCTTTTGTATCAGTAGCCTGTGGCAATGATTCTCCGGGAGAAAGTCCTGTACAGGAATGGGAAAGCTGGGAAACGATAGAGGGGGATGTAAAGGTATTGGTAACTACCAATAACCGGATACAGGACCTGCTCCGGACAGGAGTTTCTTATAACACACGGGACAATCTCTCTCCGAATTGTATTACGCTGGACCCGGGTACGGAATACCAGACCATGGACGGTTTTGGTGCTGCTGTGACCGGTTCCACGTGTTACAACCTGATGCAGATGTCCCAGGAAGATCGTACCCGCTTCCTGCGGGAAACCTTCTCGCACGAGACCGGTCTGGGATACAGCTACATCCGTATCGCTATCGGGTGTTCCGACTTCTCCCTGAGTGAGTATACCTGTTGTGACGAAGAGGGTATTGAGAATTTCGCTTTGCAGAGTGAAGAGAAGGAGTATGTGATCCCTGTTCTCAAAGAGATCCTGGCCATCAATCCGGAGATCCGCATCATGGGTTCACCCTGGACCTGTCCGAAATGGATGAAGGTAGACAACCTGACAGATCTGAACCCCTTTGATTCCTGGACCGACGGACATCTGAACCCGGCTTATTACGATGACTATGCTACTTATTTTGTGAAGTGGATCCAGGCGTTCCAGAACGAAGGGATCTCTATCTACTCGATCACTCCGCAGAACGAACCGCTGAATCCGGGCAATTCGGCTTCCCTGCTGATGTACTGGGATGAACAACAGGAGTTCGTAAGGGATGCGTTGGGACCCAAAATGAAGTCAGCAGGTCTGTCTACCAAGATCTATGCGTTTGACCACAACTATAACTACGACGATATGGACGATCAGAAGAATTATCCGATCAAACTTTTCGCGGATGAAGAGGCTGCTCAGTATTTCGCGGGAACAGCTTACCACAACTACGGCGGTCATCGCAGTGAGTTGAACAAGATACACGAGTTGCGTCCGGATAAAGAACTGGTGTTTACCGAGACTTCTATCGGTACCTGGAACGATGGTCGTAACCTGAACACCCGCCTGATCGAAGACATGCGGGAGGTTGCACTGGGTACGGTCAACAACTGGTGCCGCGGTGTCATCGTATGGAACCTGATGCTGGATAGCGAAAGAGGTCCCAACCGCGACGGCGGATGCCAGACCTGTTACGGTGCGGTAGATATTGATAAAGCAGACTATAGAACGATGCGTCGCAATTCTCACTACTACATTGTCGGACATCTTTCCGCAGTCGTAAAACCGGATGCCGTACGTATCGGTGCGGGTGGATACGATGTAGAAGGGGTGACGTATGCCGCTTTCAGGAATACAGATGGTTCCTATGCAGTGGTGGTACTGAACGAGAGTGGAGATCATCAGCAGATCACCATCAGCGATGGACAACGCCATTTTGTATATGAAGTGCCTGTCAGTTCCGTTGCTTCGTTCCGTTGGGGTAAATAATACAGGTATATGTTCGCAGGGAAGGGATCTTTCTGACCGGATATAGGGCAAAAGTCCTGTTTCCCTGCGATCATTGCAGTAAACGATTAAAAAAACCACGTATGAAATTATATAAGAAATTACTTTTTGGTCTGGCAGGTATATTTGCTTTGTATGCCTGTAACGACGATGATCTGGCAAAGGGTAATCCACAGATGAATCCCAGGACCGAATTCGGCAGTGCGATGTACGGGGATAGCCTCTCTTTTACAGTGAGTGTGTCCGATTCGGATGTACCTCTTTCTACACTGAAAGCACAGCTCTATTTCACGGAAGATCTGGTTTCGGAAACCGTGATCCGTACCCAAACAGACGGTGAATACAGCGGAAAGATCTTTATTCCCTATTATCCGGATATAGCGGATGGAACTGCGGTGCTGAAACTGGTATTGCAGAATATAAACTTTACCGTCACAGAAAAAGAATATGATCTGAATGTATCCCGTCCCGATTTTTCCTATCTGACTCTGGTCACGGAAGAAGGGGAGGAATACCGGATGGATCGTATAGAGAAGTACCAATACGCGGTAACAGATAAATTTGAGCTCAAACAAAAGGCGTATATCCGGACATCCCCTACTTCGGAACATGGCAATGAACTGGTTTTCGGTCTGGAGAATGGAAAGATCGTGGAGGGAATTACAGATTATATTACTTTCTCCGGGGTTACCAGTACCTATACCATCTCTTTCAATACACTTTCTTACGAAGCCTCTCCGTTTGCGAAATATATGCTCAATGGCGTGGAAATGGAAAGAGTGGATGATGATAATTATCAGATGGATCTGAGCTTATCGCCGGGGGATGAACTGGAATTTGAAGGATTTGTCGGCTTTGATTCCTGGTGGCTGGATGTCGACTTCTTTGAAAAGGTAAATGAAACTACGCTGAAGTTTTTACCTCTGAAAGGTGACTATCGTATCACTGCCAATCTGAAACATGAATATATCCTTGTAGACAGAATGAATGGTGACAACTTCGCTACGTTGCAGGCGGATGGTAGCGGAGCAATCTGGATCATCGGAGAAGGTATAGGTAAACCTTCCGCAAGCACCAACGCAGTAGGATGGACTACGGAAAAAGGACTGTGTATGGCAGAAGTATCTGAGGGTATTTATCAGACAACGGTCGTAGGCGGACAGTCCATACATGCTACCAGTATCAACTTCAAGTTCTTTGACCAGAAAGGGTGGGGAGACGAATTTGGTCATACCCGACTGACTACACCAAACACCAATATTGTGATTGGTAACAAAACGGATGATGAGAAAGGGAATGATATAGACAGTGGTAATATCGTATTGGCAGAAGATGAATCCTTTGATCTGGGAGGTATATACGTGATCCAGGTGGATGTTACGAATGGAATCAATAGTGCAGTATTGACTGTAACTAAGACCGGTGAAGTAGAATTACCAGCTTTGGAAGCCTATTTCGACGGTGATAAAATGGAAGCTGTAGATGCGGACAACTATAAAATAGAGAAAGAATTTACCCAGGGACAGGTAATTTCCGTAGAAGGTAATACTGATTTTGATAGTTGGTGGATTGATCCGGACTTCTTTACAAAAGGCTCTGATGGCAAGCTGACCTTCTTACCGCTGGATGGTACATACAGAGTGACAGCTAATACTGTCTGGAATTACTTTAGGGTTGAAGCCATGGATGGTGATGAATTGGCTACATTGCAATCGGATGGTACAGGAGCTATCTGGATTATTGGAGATGAGGAAATTGGTAAACCATCTATGGATAATGCTATAGATTGGGGACCGGAAAGAGGTTTGTGTATGGCACAACATTCTCCGAAGAAATATCAGATTACATTAGTACCAGGAGAAAATATCATGGCTCATAGTATCAACTTTAAATTTTATTATCAGAAAGGCTGGGGTAACAACCAGGAATTTACCGGTAGTGACCTGACTACTGATAGTGATATCGTTTTCATCGGATTAGGTGATCATATAAATGGACGTGGTGATGGTAATCTGGGAATTATAGAAGAAAAGACTTTGACTTCTTATAAACCCTATGTATTTACACTGGATGTTTCTAATGGAATACATAATGCTGTTTTGACTGTTACTGAAAAATAATAATTAATTATATATTAAGGCATACAGACAAATATAGAAAGCGCAAACAGCTTTATATATGGTCTGTATGCCATATTACTACAAAAATACACCATTCTTTCCTTACTACTTTTTTAAATAGTTTGTATCGGATAAAATATTTATTATTAGCAGATTACTTTTAATTCTAACTACTATTCTCTTCCTTCCTCTTTACATAAGTATAGGTTATCGTTAATTTTGAGAAGGTTAACACAAATACCTGATTCAGTTCGTTTATTTCAATTACTTAAATTTTACCACGATGAAAAACCTTTGGTATGGTATTTTATTGCTTTTCTGCTCTGTTGTAATTTCCTGTACGTCTGAAAAACAGGAAACAGAACCCCGGGTCACAGGCTTTATTACGGTCAACGGACCGGATTTGATGCTGTCCGACGGTAGTCCATTCTTCATTAAAGGCACCAACCTGGGCAACTGGCTCAATCCGGAAGGATATATGTTCCGCTTCAACAAAGCCAACTCGTATCGTTTTATCAATGATATGTTCTGTGAAATGGTGGGCCCGGATTTTACTGCCGAATTCTGGCGTGCTTTCAAAGACAACTACATTACCCGGGAAGACCTTCGTTTTATCAAACGTACAGGCAGCAATACCGTGCGTCTTCCTTTCCATTACAAGTTATTTACGGATGAAGATTATATGGGACTTACAGCCAATCAGGATGGATTTGCCCGTGTGGATTCAGTCGTAAACTGGTGTCGGGAAGAGGGACTGTATCTGATCTTAGATATGCACGATGCTCCGGGTGGACAGACCGGTGACAATATCGACGACAGTTACGGCTATCCCTGGTTGTTCGAAAGCGAAACCAGTCAGCAACTATACTGCGATATCTGGAAGAAGATCGCGGCCTATTACAGGGATGAACCCATCATCCTGGGTTATGAGCTATTTAATGAGCCTATCGCTCCCTATTTCGAGAATATGGAAGAGTTGAATGGGAAACTGGCACACGTATATCAGCTCGGTATAGACGCTATCCGTGAAGTAGATAACAACCACATCATTCTGTTGGGAGGTTCGCAGTGGAATGGGAATTTCAATCCTTTGCGCAACAAACCTTTCAACGACGATAAGATCATGTATACCTGCCACCGCTACGGAGGCGAACCTACCGCGGATGCAATCCGGGATTTTATCGAATTCCGCGACAGTGTCAATCTGCCTATGTACATGGGAGAGATCGGACACAATACCGACGAATGGATGAACGCTTTCTGTCAGGCCATGGAAGAAAACAATATCGGCTGGACCTTCTGGCCCTATAAAAAGATGGATGGCTCTTCTTTCATCGGGATCACTCCTCCGGAAAACTGGACCGTGATCATGGAATTTGCGGAAGCACCTCGCGGAACGTATAAAGAAATACGTGATGCCCGTCCCGACCAGCAGATAGTCAGAAAGGCAATGACCGATTTCATCGAGGCTTGCCGGTTCCAAAATTGTGTGATCCAGGAGAACTATGTTCAGGCCTTGGGCCTTCAACCCTGATTTTCCGGGTATTTAGCCGAATATAAAAGAATAATGTATATCTATACATAGTTTCCATTTATACGGAAGGAAATGCCACATATAGGTGTGTGGGTCATTACTTTCAATAGATATTATGAATGTTCATGAGAAAGCTGTTTCTTTGTAAAGAGATGGCTTTTTCTTTTTAGTAAAGGTATATATAAGAATACTCTCTAAAGAGTCGTCAGATTTATTAGGATAATAATAAATTTGTTCAGGTTGTCACACAATAATTTATGCAAGATGTTAGTCTTATGTATCTATTTTTTGTATATGTTAAAATATATACTATATTTGCATTCGCTTAACTAATAGGATATGTCCTGCGACTATGAAGTATAGAATAATAAATACTTTTCCAATAAACTATTATCTTAATCATATATTTTTATTACAAAAACAAAATCATGATGAAAACAAATCTATTTATTTTAATGCTTTTCGCTATGTTACTTACCGCTTGTAGTAGTGATGACAATTCTAAAGAAGAAACATTCTTTGTAAATGTATATACTCAGTATTCTCCGGAGGATGCGGAGGAGTTGGCTAACCCGGAGATAACCAAATCCTATGTTTACTTATTTGATGATGCAAGCAAACAAATAGATACATCAAAAAGCCTAAGTTCCGTGTATCGGGAAAATTTGATAACCTATACAGATGGAAGTACTGAGAAATATCTTTTCAAGTCTCCGACTTCTGTATCCGCACACATCCTGGAAGATATTCCACATGGAAAGTATACTTTATTTGTTGTACTGACATCTTATAATGGTCTTGTACAGGGAGCCTCTTCCAAATCCATTGTCGTGAATAAAGACTATAATGCGAAAACTGAGAAAAAAGTATTTCTATATAGAGGGATTTTAAATGGCAACTACGGTTACCAGACATGGGATGAGAAGTGGTGATAGAAGATAAGCAAACTTCTTAAGAAATTAAAGGGTTGATATAAAAAATATAACAACCCTTTTTCGTATAACAGGCATTTGGAATGCTTATTTCAGAGAACGCGCAATCCCCATCTCCAGTCCGCGCAACTCAGCTATTCCGCGCAGACGTCCGATACAGGAGTACCCCGGATTGGTCTGCTTCTTGAGGTCGTCTACCATCTGATGTCCATGGTCGGGGCGCATCGGTATAGACTGCTGACGTTTTTGCTGCAATTCCAGAAAGGCTTTCATTACTTCATACATATCCACATCTCCTTCGAGGTGATTGGCTTCATAGAAATTTCCCTCTTCATCGCGTTGTGTACTGCGGAGGTGGACAAAATGGATGCGGTCGGCAAACCGTCTCATCATCCCGGTCAGGTCATTGGCAGAGGAGACCCCGAAAGAGCCGGTACAGAGGCAAAGTCCGTTGGCTGCACTGGGTACGGCTTCGATCAAGGCCTGGAAGTCCTCTTCTCTGCTCAGGATGCGGGGCAGTCCCAGGATCGGATAAGGAGGGTCGTCGGGGTGGATTACCAGGTGTACACCGGCCTCTTCTGCCACAGGAGTTACTTCTTTCAGAAAATAGATCAGGTTCTGACGCAGACGATCTGCCGTGATATCGTTATACCGATCCAGTTCCCGTTGAAATTGCTCCAGGGTGAAACTCTCTTCCGAGCCAGGCAGTCCGGCGATCATATTGCGTATCAGACGGTTTTTTTCCTGTTCCGTCATACGGTCGAGACGGGCTTTGGCTCTGGCCTTCTCTTTATCGCTGTATTCGGCTTCCGCACCGGGACGTTTCAACAGATAGAGGTCGAAGGCTACGTAGGCAGCCCGTTCGAAGCGCAGGGCGCGTGAGCCGTCGGGTAGTTCATAGGCCAGGTCGGTACGTGTCCAGTCCAGCACGGGCATGAAATTGTACGTCACTGTACGGATATCGCAGGCACCCAGGTTACGGATACTCTGCTTGTAGTTCTCTATATACGTTTGGAAGTCTCCGGTTTGTGTTTTGATGTATTCGTGTACGGGTACACTCTCCACTACAGACCATTTCAGTCCGGCAGCTTTTAGCTCTGCTTTTCGTTTCAGGATCTCTTCCACTGTCCATACTTCCCCGTTGGGAATGTGATGAAGCGCGGTTACTACTCCGGTGACTCCGGCTTGCCGGATGTCCCACAGGCTCACGGGGTCATTGGGACCGTACCAACGCCAGGTTTGTTCAGAAAGATACATAAGTCTACTATTTTGTAAAGAACAGCATAGCCGTGGAGACCTTGCTGCTCTGTAGGGTTATTTGTTTAACTGATTTTTTTGACCGACGGATTACATGGCAAAAGATTCGAATCCACCGTCTACTACGGCTACCGTACCCGTTACAAAACTGGAGGCATCACTGATGAGATACTGGATGGTACCGCAAAGCTCTTCGGCACATCCGAAACGTCCGAAAGGAGTCTGCCGGATCACACTCTGTCCACGGTCGGTATAGGTTCCGTCCGGGTGGGTCAGCAACGCGCGGTTCTGTTCCGTCAGGAAGAATCCCGGGGCAATGGCGTTCACGCGGATACCCGGGCCAAATTTGGTGGCTACCTCCGTAGACATGAACCGGGTGAAGTTGGAGATCCCCGCTTTGGCCGCGGCATATCCGGCTACACGTGTCATCGGCCGGAAGGCCGCCATGGAAGAGAAGTTCACGATACATCCCTGTTTCTGCGCTACCATAGGAGCCAGGAATACCTGGGTAGGCAATACCGTACCGGTCAGGTTCAGATCCAGTACTTTCTGAAAATCTTCAATGTTCAGATCGAAGAAAGTCCCTGTAGGAGCGATGGTAGCTCCCGGCATATTGCCCCCTGCCGCGTTGAGCAGTGCATCCACACGGCCGTAAGCCTTCAGAATATCAGCAAGATTCTGTTCCAGGATTTTCCGGTTGAGTACATCGGTAACTAAGAACATAGCTTCACCGCCTTTCTTACGGATCTCTTCCACGATCTCGTTACCCACTTCCGCTTTGCGGCCGAGGATCACGACACTGGCTCCTTCTTCGGCCAGATGAGAGGCAATGGCTTTTCCCAATACACCGGTCCCCCCGGTAATCACAACAACCTTTCCGGTTACATCAAATAGATTTGCCATGGTAATTCAGTTATTTAAAGTTATGAATGATGGTTTACTTACAAGGAAGTGGAAGCAAAGATAACAAATAACGGGTACGTTAAGGTGCACAATTCTATAAAATAGGTCCCATTTTATTGTCTATACGTTCCGGAAGGTTAATAAAATCCGTACAATAGGAGGTATTCATAGAATTTCTTTCTCTGTGGGGTGCCGCATAGTGTATCTTCTGAGTAAGTGGTTTCGATGGAATCAGGGAATTTGTAGATTGATCTTTTACTTAGAGTTTTTCACATTTTTGCCTTCACGCCTTCACCATAGGATATATTATATTGATAATGTTTGAATTACATGTGAAGGCAGAACTGTTTTTCTGCCTTCACCGTGCTTTCATGCCTTCACCTGTCTCGTCCTGGTTTGGGTTGACTGGTTCAATGGATTCATCCTGTTATAGGTGGTTTTTCTTCCCTTTCGTTGAAAATCAGTTTGATGGCCAGCTTATCGTTCCTGATTCCTGGACCAGGGATCGATGCAGTAAGTGAGCAGTAACACACGAAGCTGTAGACGATAGAGAAGTGTGTATGGCGTACGCTTTACACTCTAAAGAGGGTACCCAACAGGCATCGTGATTGAAGACTTAGTCCGAGTATGCTGTACGGGTCGGGGCTCTCCTATATCCGGATGCTCTTTGCAGGGCATGGTATTGTCTGGTCAATGGTAAGTTCGCGATCCCACGTCGTGGGACGACACGTCCCACGACGTAAAACCATACATCCCATGCCGTGAAACAACACATTTCACGGCGTGGGATCATGAACGTATCCGTATATGAGCAGATCGTTTCCTGTGTGTTGACAGTCATTCAACGATGTTTGTATTTACTTTACCTGAAAAAGGTCGGGTATATATCTCTAATGAAATATTCCGGAAAGGCAGAGCAGTGAAAAGATGATAAAAGAATAATCCGTTTTTTGATGGAGAAGACGGATATGTAAATAAATGCTCCCAATGAGTTTATATAAAATCCTCTGTAGACACAAAGAGATTTACGATTGACGGCTGTACGAACCGTTGATTCACTTCGTCGACCAACGGTCAGAAAAGCTAATTACGATTGAAAATAGAGGAAGTATAGGTTCGAAAACCTCAACAGGCAAATTTTATAGGTGTCTTTACACTATATTGTATGTAAGATAATTTTAAATAAGTAAGTGTGCCTGACTCATTGTCTGTATCATGCCCGGTCGTGTTGCAGAGAGAGGGTATACTCTGTATCTAAACGTGGTCCATAAGATGATTTTTTCTTATTCCCTCTACAGAGAAGGGGATTACCTGTAGAGACGCACGGCGTGCGTCTTCACGGTGCAGGTCCAACCCCGGAGCGTACGTCTCCGCGGTGCGGGTTTAACAAAAAATAGACATCCCGCATGAGTCTATGCCTTCCCATTCGGTGTGCTGAGACGCAACTATGCGTCTCTACCACTGTGTGCTATCATCTATTTTGAATCGTACATCGTACATCGTACATCGTCCAATCGTAAATCTTTTCTCGTCTCTGCAAGTTACCGGAATAGCAGGTATACAATGAATGGTGAGCATCTATTTATTTAGTATATTGTATAATGTATGGGTGATCCCTGCAGGAATTTTTAACAGATCATACAGATAATAGCTCAACCTTTATTTTTTCAACTAAAGTGAAGAAGAACAACCAAAACCAGGACGAGACACGGTGAAGGCGTGAAAGTAAGGTGAAAGCACAAAAAACAGTCTGCCTTCACACTTAAGACTTTTAGAATCAATTTTTTGTCTGTAGGTGTGAAGGCGTGAAGGCAACAAATGTAAAAACTCTAAGTAGAAAACTCTTATTTCATGTCCAGACACTCTTTACGGCTCAGGGCTTCTAAGTAGTAATAATCTGCATATACAATGGGTACATCGATCTCGTCCCCCCCGGATGATGTCCGGTGGAATGGAGCAGAAGGAATCCGTAATGAGTTCCCGGTTCCGCCTGATAGTCATTGGACAGATTTTCTACAATCGTGTCGGCCAGTTTGCGGTAGCGGGTCGCTTTTTCTCCGGTCACATAGGTCGATAGTTCGTACAGACCGGAAGCAAAGATCGCTGCTGCCGAAGCATCGCGCGGCGCGTTGGGTATCTGTGGGTCTTTCATATCCCAATAAGGGATCTGGTCCTCAGGCATATCCGATAGGCCATAGAAAAAGTCGGTGATGGCTTCTGCCTGACGCAGGTAGGCCGGGTCCCGGGTGAACCGATAGCATAGCGTGTAGCCATACATGCCCCACGCCTGTCCACGGCTCCAGAAAGAGTCATCCGCATGACCCTGATGGGTACCTTTCAGACGTACATCCCCGGTCAGCGTATCGTAATCTACTACGTGGTAGGAGGAGTAGTCATTCCGGAAATGATGTTGCATCGTGGTGTTGGCATGGTTCACCGCTATCTGATGATAAACAGAGTCGCCTGAGATCTGTGTGGCGCGGAAAAGCATTTCCAGATTGAGCATATTATCGATGATCACCGGATACTGCCATACCTGTCGGTTGAAATCCCACGAGCGGATGGCTTTCACCTGAGGATGGTAGCGGCTGCTCAGGGTTTTTGCCGCCTGCATCACCACATCCCGGTACGATTGTTCCCCGGTGAATTCGTGTGCTTTCCCGAACGAACAATAGACCATGAAGCCCAGGTCATGTGTGCCCCGGTGCCATTTTACCTCTTCCAGGGGCCAGGTATAAGATACGGCCTGTTCGCGCCAGTAGTTTTCGTTGGCATAAGCATACATGTGCCAGAGTGCTCCCGGAAAGAATCCCGAACACCAGTCGTGAGCCCCTATCAGACGCAGACTGCCGTCCTTTTCTATAGTCCGCGGCTCTACCAAACGGCGGTTGCCTGTGTATTCCTTTTTGGCCTGCTCTGTACGCTGCATAGCCAGCCGCAGTTGAACATCGGCAAAGGCAAAAGCGTGGTCCACGGAAGTGGGTTGGAAATAGAGCAGATGGAAGCGGTCTTTGCGGTTGATCCGGCGGTTTTCACGGTACATACGAAGATACTCTTTCCGGTCGGGAGTGAAGAGCCAGGTGCGGTAGAGATCCTGAGCGAATTCCTGTTGTTTCCCGTCCCAGTCGCTGATCTGCTGGTAAGGCCATTCATTCACCTCTTTGCCCATATACTGTGCCAGGAAATCCATGGCTTTGTAGAAACTCCGTCCGTCGGTGGAAACGGAATTTTCGATAGAGACGCCGGTCTTATGTCCCATTTCGAAGATATCGATCATGTGTCTCAGGTTGTACTGCGAGTAGCCGAAGGCCAGCGTCCGTCGGAGTTCGTGGGGCTGGCGGCCGTCCGGTTCGATCTGGGTAAAGATCCTTTTTTCCGGAAACTCGTTCAGTACACGTATGGCCACCTCCTTTTTGCCTGTATACAGGGCATAAGCTATTACCTGGGCATCGTAGGCCGTGCTGTGGTTGTTGGCCTGCCTGCCTTCGTCTATCCCCTGCTCACTGGTAAGCATCCAGTCGAGGAGTTTCCCGAACCAGGCTTTCAGCTGGCGCGCGTCGGACGAAGTGAAAGACCTGGAATCTTCCAATAGTTGCACGGCATCCAGCATTTCTACAAACGAGTAGGCATCCAGTACGCCGTAGCAGCGACCCCGGTCGTTGTTGTGTCCCGGTGCCACCTGTGCGTAGGTCAGGTTCGGATTCATCCGGGTATCTTGGTTGAGGAACCATACCCGCAACAGTTCCGTGGCTTTGCCGGCGTATTTTTCCTCTCCGCTGAAGTACCAGGCCAGGGAAAGCGTGATCACCCGGTCGGCCGTTTGTCCCAGCCGTACCCGGTCCAGCTTTTCCAGTTCCGGGTTGGACACACCGTCCCGTTCCACATAGGGTCTGCCGTCGGGCCGGGAGGGATCGGGCCAGTAGTAGCGCGCCTGGCTCATGTAGTCGTGTTTGTTGCCGCTGGCCGGTGTCTTCTCTTTCATCATTACCGAAAGGGGGTGTACATCCAGCAGCTGGTCGGCCTCTTGTGTCAGCGCTTCGTAAGATGCCACGTAGGCAGGAGCCGTCACAGAGGCTTTCACCTGCTCCAGATGAGAACGGTTCCAGATAGATTGGGCTGTCAGCGGAAGAACCATACGGATCAGCATTATACACAGGAAAAAAGAACGGATTTTCATTTTCTGATGGGTTTTATAAGGGTTATAGTTTACGTATCTTGATGCCATTGAGCAGACTTACGCCCTGTATGGCAGGAAGGGTGATCTCCAGCTTGCCATCTCCACAATAGACCAGATAGTGTTTGCGCAGGGCATGGAAGTGCCCACCCACCTGTGAGGGAGAAAATGCTTTCTCCACACACCGGTCGTTGATCCGGATATCGAATACATTGCTCTGCTCTTCGGTCTGTGAAGCCCCTCCCAGCTGGTAGGCCAGCTGTTCGCGTTGGCGGAAGATGTCAGCGAAGAGGAGTTCTACTTCATACATTCCCTGAGGCACATCGAACCTGTATCCGCCAGGATGGATACGCAGGGTCTGAAAGAGCGGATTGTCTAACGTACCCCGGATCTCCGTCTGCGTATCTCTGACCTCTGCCTCCGGATGTTCGAGATAGCCCCAGCCACCGGGCGTATACGGGCGGTCTGGCAGCCAGGTAAGTCCGCTTTCCTCTCCGGTGTAGAAGCAGTGACTGCCTGTGTTGACGGCCAGTTCCACGTCACGTATGTTCTCCGCGGTCAGCCGGTCCGGCACGGGAGTGAACCGGATCTGCATTCCGTCTTCCGTGGCTTCTCCTGTCGGTGTAGCCGACACGGCCCGCGGGAAATTATCTCCCTTACGGAAAGGAACATCAAACACCGCCGTACAATTGACTGTCCCTTTGTTGCCGATGGAAACGCCGTTTACAAACAGTTCTACCTCCGGCAGGTTGGTATATATCTTCACGGGTTGGATCACCTCGTTCGTTCCTTCCTGAATGCCGGAGCGCTTGTACCAGTCGCGGGAAGCGATGTGAAGCACCGGAATGTCTTTGCGGAACATGGCCTGGAAATAGTAATATACATCCTTCGGTGTACGGTTGGCATATACCAGACCTTTGCTGTTGATCCGGGGCATAGACTCATCGCGCAGGGCCGAAGAGAAGTCGATAAAGTTCCAGTGTGTACCTCCCGCGATATAAGGTTCCCGCGCGATCACCGGCAGGTAGTGTTCTAAGTAGAGTTGCTGGTATTCCATGCTGAAGTCGAACCGGCGGGGCTCCAGGGAGTGTACCCTGCGGTCGGAGTTGGCTCCGTATTCGCTGACGATGATCGGATGGTCCGGATAGCGCTGGTGCTGTTCGGCTAAGAAGCGGTCGAAGCCACTGAACTCCCCGCCGTACCATCCCTGATAGAGATTCCATCCTACCACATCCGTGATATCGCCCAGACCGTATTCGTTGTAGGAGTTGCTGCCGTGGAAAGCCATGGAGCTCACCCGGTAGGGGTCTTCTTCCTTCAGTGCTTTTTCCAGGCGGTTGGCCAGCGCCAGCGTACGTTCCAGTACCGGTTTCAGTTCCTCTTCGGTCTGGTAGCGACGCTGTGTCACCAGCAAGATCTCGTTCATGTATCCCCAGGAGATCACCGACGGATGGTTGTAGTGCTGGCGGATCATTTCCCGCAGGTTCTGTTCGCAGGCATCTCCGTACCCTTCTGTGTCCGGTACGATGTCTATGACCGGTATCTCTTCCCAGACGAGCAGTCCGAGCTTGTCACACTGTTCCAGGATGGCCGGATCCTGCGGATAGTGGGAGATGCGTATGAAGTTGGCTCCCATCTCTTTTATCAGCAGCATATCCCGGCGGTGCATCTCGTCGGAAAGTGCGGGTCCGATGGGTTTCTGGTCCTGGTGGCGGCAGACACCGTTGAGCTTATAGGGCATACCGTTGAGAAAAAATCCTTCCTTTCCATCGAAAGAGAACCATCGGAAACCCGTATAGTGGGAGAGCCGGTCCGTCACCTCTCCGGTCTTTGTATCCTTCAACAGGCTCTCTACCTGATAGAGGTGCGGTGTCTCGGGAGTCCATAACAGCGGAGAGACTACTTCGGGAAATGTATCTTCGTAGCTATAAGCTCCGTCGGCTTCCAATTGTACCTTCCGACTCAGGGTATGCAGTACACTTCCGTCCGGTGCCAGCAGGCGGTGCTGTATTTCTACTTTTTTTCCGGTGGAGGCGGTATTCCGGATCTCGGAGCGTACAGCCACCGTACTTTTTTCGGCCGATACGCGGGGAGTATGCAGGAAGATCCCGTCGCTTCCGAGGTTGAGCAGATCAAAATGCTGGCGGGGCACGGCGATGAGCCAGACATCCCGGTATATTCCTCCGAAGAAGGTGAAATCGCCGGAGATAGGAGGGATGTCCTGCCGGGAATTGTCTACGCATACGGCGATCGTATGGGGAGTGGATGTCGAACAATAGGGGGTAATATCCAGCGTAAAGGCTGTATATCCTCCCCGGTGCTCACCGACCCGTTGACCATTGATATAAATGGTAGCCGCTTTGCTGGCTGCCTCAAATTTCAGATAGAGTTGTTTGTCCTGATAAGCGGCAGGCAGGGTAAATTGCTTGCGGTACCAGGCTTTTCCCTGATAATACGCCTTTTCCGTATACGCGTCCGTATTCCAGGAGTGGGGCAGGGAGATCCTTTCCCAGGCGCTGTCGTTGTAAGACACATTCATTACTTCCGCGGTGTCGCTCCGCAGGAACCTCCATCCGTCGTTGAAAGTAGATACTTCCCGTTGCGCATGCAGGGATATCCAGGGGAGTAGTAGCCAGAGAAGCAGACTCAGTGGCCTGCCTGTGATCCGTAGGTCCATTCTTTTCATGGTGTATGCGAATAAGTGAATTCAAAAGTACGAAATCCCGGTCAGTCTCCGTCCGGGACTCCGTATTTTCCTGCTTAAAAAACCAGATACCTGATCTGTTATTTTACTATATAGTTTGCTCATTGTGCTCCTTCCTGTGCCACGGTGCTCCATCCCGGATTCTGATAGATCGGGGAAGTAGAGATGGTCTCTCCGTCGGAGGCTGTAATCAGGAAATGCTTCACCGCGATCGGGCTCAGGTAGTGAGCCTGAATAAAGAAGAGACCGTTGTAGAAGTCATTCCCGGTAGACACCTGGTAAGGGCGTATGTAGAGACTTTTTGTGGGAGACGACACCGTGTTGGATTGGTTGTCTACATCGTAGATCAGGTCTGCCGGATCGTACAGGGCTTGCGACGGTCCAAACAGTTTGAAGCCTTCGATCTGGAAGCCATCGAGCTGGTCCATGGCTCTCCAGCGGATCAGGTCGTCGTAGCGATAGCCTTCTCCGATGAATTCACAACGGCGTTCGCGGCGGATGTTGTACAGCGTCTTGTCTACCAGCTTTCCGTGTGAGTAGCTTCCCCAGTCTACCTCTTTTTCTTTCTCCATATCCGTAGCAGCGATGGTCTTGGTGTAGTCCGGGTCTACACCGGCCCGGCGACGCAGGGTACGCCAGTATAGATCGGCTTTTCCTTCCACCTTTCCGTTCTTTTCGTAGTAGGCTTCGAGGTACACCAGATAGGCTTCACCCGCGCGGAACAGGATGGGAGCAGTGGCATCTTTGTTCAGGATCTGATTGGCCAGGTCGTGCGAGAAACCTTTGCCGATCATATAGCCGGTAGCGGTAGAGTATTTGATATCGGCCGAGTATACCATAGGAGCTTCGTCGAAATATTCGATGTTCCCGGTGTTGATGAAGGTCTTTACCTCTCCCGGAGCTTTCATAAAGAGTCTCCAGCGGTCGTCCCGGTCTATCTTGGTATCCGCGATGTAGTCGTCGCCCGCGTATCCGCTTCCGGGAGCATACACCGGCAGACCGTTGTTCATCAGAAAACTCTGCTCCATCTGGTGGGTATATCCGCGCTGGTAGCCGTAGTAGATATGGTGGTTGTAGTCCGAACCGATATTCAGCTCGGGGGCATACGGACGATACATCAGCACCTCGGCATAGGCATCGGGAGCTGTAGAGGCAAACATATCGTAGTATGTATTCACCGGATCGGAAAGAGATTCGCGGATCACCCCGTTGTTTTCTTCCAGGGGGATGGCATCTGCCACCTGCTCTGCCGCTTTCATGGCCTCCTCTAAGAAGAAATGGATCTCTCCCTCCAGGCTACCGCCCGGGAAGTTGTAGGACTGGTTGTAGTCCTTATCCTTACCTGGCCATCCGGGACCGTTGGGCACCATAGCCGTGCCTGCGTGGTACTTTTCCCAGGTGGCTTCGAACAGGGCCACCCGTGCTTTCAGGACCAGAGCGGCGTTGCGTGTGATGCGGGCTTTTCCTCCCGGAGGGTTGTTGCTCAGCAGTTCGATGGCCTCATCCAGGTCTTTCAGGATGAAACGGGCCACTTTGTTGCGCGGCTTGCGTTGAGATGCCTCTGTGAGTACTTCCTGTTCGTCGGGCAATACAGAAGTGACGATCGGAAAGTCTCCCAGTTTGCGCAAGCGGTAGAAGTACTGATAGGCACGCAGGAAATAGCCTTCTCCTACATAATGTTTCAGGTTGGCCGTGTTCCCGGTGAGGATGCCCTCTTCCAGGCGGGGCACTACAGTTCCGAGGTAATAGTTCATGGCGTAGATATGCTTGAAATCCCATTCTCCGTCGTTGGCCGGAGTTTTCCATTTTCCGGGTAGGTAGCGGTCGTTGCTGCCTTTGGTGGTGGCATTGTCGGTAGCCATATCTCCTCCATACAGGTTGTTGATGGTAGGGAACATTTCCTGATAATAACGGATGGTATAGGCTGCCAGTTGCGATTCTTCCAGCAGATAGTTCTCCGGAGCTACCTGGGAAGGAGGGGTGATATCCAGAAAATTGTCGCATCCCGTCAGGGCAAACAGCGAACACAGTAAGATCAGTTTTCCCATCAGGGAAGAAAATATAGTTGTTTTCATCGTCATTCTCATTTAAAAGTTAACACTCAGTCCGAATGAATAGGTACGTGACAGCGGGTATACCGTACCGTTAGCTTCCGAGTTGGCCTGATTGCCGATACCAGCAGTTTCCGGATCCATGGTCTTGCTCAGTTTGGTGAAGGTGAGCAGGTTCTCTCCCGACACATACACACGGAGGTTCTGCAACAGGATCCTGTTCATCCATTTCCTGGGGAATGTATAACCGAACTGCAGGTTTTTCAGGCGCATATAGGCCGCGTTCTGCAGGTAGCGGGTCTGTACCTTGTTGTTCTTGGTGTTGAAGGCAGGCCGTGGATAGTAGGAATTGAGATTCTCTCCGAGCGGATTGTCCGCTGTACGGAAATAGTCGAGGTGTTTTTTGAAAGAGGTAGACCACCATTCGCCTGTAGTTACTCCCCAGAAACTCATGTTGTTGTCTCCGGGCCAGTAGTCACGTTTGAGTACGCCCTGCCAGAACATCTGCATATCAAATCCTTTCCAGGCCACGTCCAGGTTGATCCCGGTGTGGAAGCGTGGCGTGTGGTTACCAATCTTCTTCATGTCTCCCATGTCGTGGATCGTATAGCTTCCGTTGTTCACCTTGCCATCTTTACTGATGTCTTTATACATGATGTCTCCGGCTCCCCAGTTGCTGCCCAGTCCGCTCTGATCCGTATGGGCCAGGTGTGCCTGCATCTCTTCGTCTGTTTGGGCAATACCCAGGGTGGTATATCCATAGATAGTACCTACTTTCTGTCCTTCGATATAAGTAGAGAGAGACCCGGTCGGGTTTCCGTATTTGAGTATCTTTGTCTGTGAGTCGGCTATGCTCAGGCGTACACCGTAGCGGAACTCAGAGATCTGGTCGCGCCAGCCGATCTGCAATTCCCAACCACTGGTCTTCATATCTGTATTGTTGGTACGGGGCACATCGGTACCGAGGATCACAGGAAGTTCTACACCAGGTCCCATCATATTTTCTGTTTTCCGGATGAAGTAGTCAAACGATCCGGTAAGCCGGTTGTTGAACGCGGCTACGTCCAGACCGATATTGGTTGATTTGATCTTTTCCCAGGTCAGTGAAGAAGATACCAGCCTGGGCGCCTCTGCCGTGTTGGGGCGCGCGCCGTCAATCGGCCAGTTTCCGTTGCCTGCATTCACCGCAATGATCTGATAGGTAGGATAGAGGTTCACGGTGTTCTGGTTGGCCAGTGTACCGTAAGATCCCCGCAGCTTCAGTGTAGAAACATAGTCTGCCAGACCTTCCCAGAAACTCTCCCGGGCCATGTTCCAGCCCACAGAGAAAGAAGGAGTCCATATCCAGCGGTTTTCGCGACGGAAACGCGAGCTTCCGTCGTAGCGAAGGTTTCCTTCCACCAGGTAACGTCCGTCGTAGTCGTAGTTGATACGACCGAAGAATCCCGCACTGGCCCATTCGTTCACTGCTCCTGCAATGGCGAAGTTGGTGTTGTTGGTAGTGAGGTCGAGCACTGGCATATCCGTAGAGATCATATCCGCACGCTGCGCGCGTACGTTCCTGTGTTTCTGCTGTTCGCTCTGGAAACCCGCTGTTACACCCCATCCGTGCTTACCCCGTTGTTTGGAATAGTTGGTATATATATTCGGATTGATGAAAGTCGATTTGTACGACTCTTCCGATACCTGATCCTGGCTGGCACCCGTCATGGTGGCCGGGTAGGTCCTGTCCGGATCGTCCGCATAGTGGGAATAGATCACTTTGTGATCCCAGTGTGTCCAGTTGTTGTCGGTACGTATGTTCATCTCTCCGATGATGTTCCAGTCTTTGAGAGGTGTTACGGTAATACGGATCTGCTGAGACAATCCGTCGTTCTGTTCGATGTGGCGACCGCCGTTTTGCAGGGCTTCGATGTAGTTGATGTCCGACATGTAATAGCCGTTGGGGTCGTAGATTGGACGTACCGGACGGCAACGACGCATTACGTTGTTGTAGAAATTATCGTGCAACATAGCGGGGCGATCGTAGTCTATCCGGTTGTAACGGGTGGAGTAGTCAATAGTAACATAATCCGTCAGCTGTGCCGAGATCTTTCCGGTCAGGTTGTAACGCTTGTAGTGATCTGTTCCGTAGCGCATAAACCCGCTTTGTCCCATGTAGTTGGTCGATAGATAGTAGGTCAGTTTTTCTGTACCACCACTCACACTGGCGTTATGCTCCTGCGAGCTGGCCCACTGGCGGAAGTACTCCTGCAACCAGTCTACATTGCCCCAGGTATAGTCGTAGTTCCATTTGCCGTCTCCCTGTGGTTCGGCCACATCCCAGGGTTCCAGTTTGCCGTCTACATAGTCTTTCACCTTCTGCTTATACTCTTCTGTGTAGTAATGGGTGTTGTTGTTGTTGAACATTGCCTCGTCGTAGAAGTTGACATATTCCCACGCGTTCATCATCTTTGGCATCATGACGGGTGTGTTGAAGCGGAAGCTGTTGTTGTAGTTGATCACCGGGCGGCCTTGTTTTCCCTTTTTGGTAGTCACTAAGATCACTCCGAAAGGAGCTCTGGATCCATAGATAGAAGAGGCGGCAGCATCTTTCAGTACCGAGATGTTTTCGATGTCCTGCGGATTGAGGGTGCTGAGATCTCCCTCCATTCCATCGATCAGGATCAGTGGCGAGCTGTTCGAACTCTTGCTTCCGTCGGCAGCCGTACCGATGGTACCTTCTCCGCGGATGTTGATGGATTTGGCAGCATTCAGTTCACCTCCCTTGCCGGCATTGGCGATGTTAAGCCCCGGGATCAGTCCTTGTAGCGCCTGTACGGCATTGCTCACCGGGCGTGCTTCCAGGTCTTTAGCAGATGCTGTACTCACGGCTCCGGTCAGGTTCACCTTCTTCTGCGTGCCGAAGCCCATGACCACTACCTCGTCCAGGGTCTGTGAGTCTTCTTTCAGCTGGATCACTCCCCGTGCACGTTCCGCTTTCATTTCCGTAGTTACATACCCTACATAAGAGAGGATAATGGCAGACTCCATAGATGTTACCTGTAAAGAGTAGTTTCCGTCGAAATCGGTGATGGTCCCGTTTCCCGATCCTTTTTCCACTACGGATACCCCGATCAGTGGTTCCGCAGTCAGCGCATCTGCCACCTGTCCCTGGATGGTGATGTGGTTCTGGGCGTTAAGCAGTCCGCCCGTGACGAGCAGGACGCAACCCATACAGATAAGTCGCCATGTTTTCCATACTAATAGTTCTCTTTTCATCATACATAGATTTTGTTTGTTATTGCGGTGCGCTCTTCCGCACCTCTGTCGTACAGGCAAATGTATAGGGTACATTTCCGGAAATGCGGAAATTCACTACAACACCACCTCTATGGAAACTTCTTTCGATTACATCGTGACTTTCCCTGATAAAAGATAGGGGGTTGATACTTAGAGCTTATGATCTTAATAATTGATAGTGGTACTTTCAGGTAAATTTTTCCTCTGATGTAGTGGATTTTATAACAGAGTGCTTATTCCTACTATCTCTTTGCGACAGATAATTCACGTGCAACGATCTGTTATATTTGTTTGCAGGCTGTGTATTTTTGGGGTTTGTACCAGCGGGAAGATCTTAGACACAGACCATGAGTATAAATAAATTCAGGTGTAAGGCATGCAGATCCGATCCGCAGGTTGCGGCCGGATCTGCTTCCTTCTTCTTCCTGTTACAATCTCATTCGCTTATGGAAACTATTGAAAACTATTTAGTTGAATTTCAGCGGACGACAATAGGCCTGTGTGAAGGTAGCTACGGTATAATCCTTCGTCACATGGTTGATACGGCTCTCACTTTCCGAAGCATTGATATTATCCCCTTCGCACAGTTCGATACGGATCACCCGGGTATCTGTGGCATTCACCGCAAGAGGTTTCACATAGATTGTATCATAGCCTTTGCGGGCTTGCGGGAAGGTGATTTCATATACACCCGCGGAAGCAGCCGGTATCTTGTTCCCATTCCTGTCTACGATCTCAAAGTCTACCCCTTCCCGGGCCGGATGGTCGATGCCGGAAGTTTTCAGGAAGTACCGGACCTGTACATCGTATGTGCGTATATACTCGCAGTGGAATTGTACAGGGAGTTTGATCAGTTCCGTTTCCTCCCTTTCCACCGTTACAGTATCGTTGTTCCAGGGAATGAACCCCGCGTAATAATAGTGCTCGAATTCGGGCAATCCGTCGGGATACCCACGGTGTTCACAGGCAGTGAACAGCAACGCACAAAGGGCCACAAGGGCTATACTCAGTTTTGTTTTCATTCTTCTTCAGTATTAGATGACCAATAAGGGTTCTGTGTCACATGGCCTCCGCTCAGGGAGATCTCATTGAGAGGTACCGGATAGAGATAATCGCGCCGGGCATCAAACCTGCGGTCACGGGCCAGCTGCATCACTAAGCGGTCGTTTTCGTCGAGCAGGTTCTGCACGGTCTCTTTGGAAGTGCTTCCCCAATCTTCTTCGATATATTTGGCACCGTAGATGGCCCGGGGCAATACCTCTTCGGCAGTTTTCCAGCGGATCAGGTCGTCGTAGCGAAAGCCCTCTCCGGCCAGTTCCACCGTGCGTTCGCGCCGGATCTCTTCCCGCATATCCAGTTGGTTGCGGTTCACAAAGTCGTTGGTCAGTTTCACGGTGAGTCCGGCCCGTTGCCTGAGCGCGTTGACGGTCCGTTCCAGATCGGCATCGGAGATGGAGCCGTTGAGCTCGTATGTGGCTTCGGCGTACGTCAGCAATACTTCTGCATACCGGATCAGGATTTTGTCTACCACCGCCCCCGAGTTATGGTTCCAGTCTTCCATGATAAAACCTTTTTTCATGATGTAGGCCGTACGTCCGAACGCGTAGGCCTGTGAGAAGATCCCCTTATAAGCCTCTTCTCCCAGACTGTAAACGGTCATGTTGAGCCGGGGATCGCGGTTTTCCAGCACCTCGTTGTACCGGCTCTCGTTGGTAGGTACCAGCGGAGAGATACCATACGGAAGCCCATCCGCACACAGGTAGATATCGATCAGGTTGCGTGTAGGCGCATACCGGTTTTCCAGGTCACGGGAGTTGTTGTGTGTCTGTATGTTGGCACCGGAAGAGGTCTTTCCGTAGATCTTCACAAAGATATTCTCTGTGTTGGCTGCCCCCTGTCCGTCGTACAGGAACAGACGTTCGTAGTTTCCATACAGGGTATGGCCTTCCTGCATGGTCTCTTTCGCGGCTCTGACCGCGATCTGCAGGTGGGTGTCCGGTGTACCGTAGTTGTGGAATTTGGAGCGGGTACCTTCGTAGAGCCCTACCCGGGCTTTCAGGGCTAGTGCTGAACTGCGTGTCACCCGTCCCCACTCGTTGCTTTTGAGCTGATTGTGCGCAGGCAACCATTCCGCGGCAAAGTCCAGGTCTCTGTACACCTGTTCCAGGACATCGGCCCGGGGCGAACGTCCCATTTTGATGTCCGGGTCGTTGATGTCCTGGAAAGCTTTCAGTACCAGAGGCACATCGCCGTATTTTTTCACCAGGTCGAAGTAGTGGTAGGCCCGGAAGAAGCGTGCTTCCGCATGGTAGCGGTTGAGTATCTCTTCGCTCAGGTCCATATCCGCACTTTTCTCCAGGATGATATTGGCTGTCTGTATGCGGTAGTAAGGGTCTGTCCAGTTGCCGCTTTCGTTGGGTACGGTGCGGTTTCCGCTACTGATGTCGTTGTTGCCGTTGTAGAGGTCGTCGGCACGGGTGTCGATCTCAAAACCCGCCAGCAGGTTGTAGAGACGGTTGCATGCCCCTTTCAGGTCGGACTCCGATTTCCAGAAGTTGGTATCGGCCAGCGTGGTCTCCGGATATCTGTCCAGATCGCATCCGGCCATCAGGAAAAGCAGGACGCTTGCAAAGATCGGATAATATATTTTTTTCATGATAATCCCATTTTAGAAAGTTAGATTCACTCCGAATGTCACGGTACGGAAGAAAGGATACATTTGTGAACTCGCGTCGTTGGGCGATTCCGGGTCAAATACCTTCAGTACTTTAGAGTGTTCCCACACATCGTCTCCCGAAACATATACCCTTAGTTTCTCTATGATCTTTTTGTGGATGGGTACATTGTATCCCAGCTGGATGTTTTTCAGGCGGACGTAGCGCGCGTTCTGTACCCATTTATCAGAGGCTTTGTAGTTGTAGTCATTGCCCTGATAGAGGCGGGGCCAGAAGGCGTTGGGGTTCTCCTCCGTCCAGTAGTCCTGGTGGATAGACCACGGCAGGTTGTAGGTATTGAGCATAGGGGCCAGCGTTTCCGTTTTGATCAGGAAGCTGCGTTTGCCCACGCCCTGGAAGAAGAGCGAGAGGTCGAATCCTTTCCAGGCAGCTCCCAGGGAGATACCGTACGAATAGCGCGGGTCTGTGGTACCCAGGTAGATCAGGTCGCCCGGATTTTCCGGCGTGCCCTCACCGGCGTCGATCTTTCCGCTTCCGTCCAGGTCCAGGTATTTGATATCCCCGCCCTGTACTTTCGCATGGTTGAATTGCTCTACCCCGTAGGCTTCGTACTCTTCCCGGCTGGTGAAATAGCCATCTGTCTTATAACCCCAGATGGTATTCAGCGCGTATCCTTCCAGGGTAGATACCACTCCTTCCCGGATCGTATTCTCTCCCTGGTACTTCACTAATTTGTTCCGGTCATCTGCCAGGGAGAATCCGGCCCAGTAATCTACCTGACCGATGCGGTCTTTCCATTTGATGTCGATCTCCCATCCCCAGGTCTTCAGTTCGCCGATGTTGCTGGCCGAAGTGCCGATCCCCAGGATATGGGGCTGAGGCAGTGTAGAAAGCATATCTTTGTTGCGTTTCACAAAATAGTCTGCTGTGAGGTTCAGACGGTTGTTGAGCAGTCCCAGATCTAACCCGATGTCAAAGGTCTCGATGGTTTCCCAGGTTTTTGACTTCGACGCCAGTTTGTCCTGCCAGAAGTAATTGTTGAGTTCGTCGTTGAAAGCCAGTTGATTTCCTTTGCTGATCAGGGCGATGTAGTCGTAGAAGTCGAGTACCGCTCCGTTGCCCAGTTGTCCCCAGGAAGCGCGGAGTTTCAGGTTGTCAAACAGATCTACTTTGTCTTTGAAGAACGGTTCTTCACTGATGCGCCAGCCGGCAGAGAAAGACGGGAACGCTTTCCAGCGGTGATCCGGGTCCAGCCGCGAACTGCCGTCGTAGCGGATGTTGGCTTCGAACAGGTACCGTTCTTTGAAGTTATAATTCAGACGTCCGAAGTAAGACATCATGGCCCAGGTCTCTACCTTATCCGAGGCTGTATAGGGATTCTCTCCACCCGGATAGTTGAGACTGAAAAAGTCGTTTTTCAGCAATCCGTTCACCGTGGCAGACATCTCGTCTTTTCTGTACTCTTCGAACTGGGTTCCTGCCAGCACCTTGAAGTTGTGTGCGTTGGCCAGGCTGAATTCGTAGGTGGCCCGTGCTTCGTACGTATTGTGGTAGGCACCGTTCTTCGTTTTGGTCAGCGAATTGGAAGCATTGATCTGATCCCGTACCGTGTCTTCCGTGCGTCCGTACCATTTGATGGTCCGTTTTTCGGAATAGTAAGAATAGTAATCCTGCTTGCGCGCCACAGAGGCGTTGATCACCAGTCCCGGTACCAGGTCTTTGATGATGATCTCGCCTTTTCCGTTGAAGGCTTCGTAATCTTTCTTCGTGATACCCGCGTTCTTCATCATATCGATCGGATTCACCTGCAAATCTCCGTTGTAGGGATTGCTGGTCGTGTCTTCGTCCGGTGTATAGATCGGCTGGCGGGTGCGGATGCGGTAGAGCTTGTCTAAGATCAGTCCCGTGCCTGCCGAGTTCTCTTCTACAAACGAACCGTTGTAGCTTGCATTGAACGACAGGGACACGTATTTGTTTACTTCCGAGTTGAGATTGAAGCGCAGGTTGTAACGCTCGTTCCCGTCGGGTCCGTACCTGAGTATACCGTTGCGTTTGTAGTATCCTGCGGAAGCCAGGTAGTTGAGTCTCTGAGAGCCACCGCTGATGGATACGGCATGACTCTGCATGCTGCTGGTGCGGTTGGTTCCCTCTTTGATGTAGTTGACATTGTCGTAGTAGTCCCAGCGATCCTGCCCGCTGATGTTCGGGCGATAGTTGAAGTTGGGGTTTTTGAGCCATTCCACCTGTTCTTCGGTATATTCCGCGTTTCCGCTGGCATTGAGGCGGGCAATGTTGTTGATGATCTGTTCTTCCCAGGAGTTGAGGCGTTTGGGCATATTGCCCGGCGTGGAGATCGCGTAGTATCCGTTGTAGTTGATACGTACTTTGCCTTCCTGTCCTTTTTTGGTAGTGACCAGTACTACACCGGCGGCTGCTTTGGCCCCGTAGATAGAAGCTGCCGCGGCATCTTTCAGTACGGTCACTGTCTCGATGTCACTGGGGTTCAGCAGGGTCATATCGCCTTCGATCCCGTCGATCAGTACCAGCGTGGAGGTATTGTTGACAGAAGTCTTTCCATGGACATTCAGGCTGTATCCTTCGTCGCCCGGTTTTCCGCTGCTGCGGGTGATCGTGACTCCCGGCAGTTCTCCCTGCAGCGAACCCAGGAGATTCGCAGAGGTACGGGCAGCCAGTTTGTCCCCGTCTACCTGTGCCACAGCACCGGTCAGGTTCACCTTTTTCTGTGTGCCGTAGCCAATGATCACAATTTCCTGCAGGGTCTGTGCGTCCTCTTTGAGTACAATGTCCCCCTGGGCCTGGGAAACGTTCAGTTCCCGGGTCACATATCCAACATAAGAGAAGATAACAGTAGCCTGTGGATGTACCTGCAGGGAATAGTTCCCGTCCATATCCGAGATTACCCCGTTGGTAGTTCCCTTTTCAAGTACAGATACCCCGATCAGAGGTTCCTGTGTGCGTTCGTCGACAACCTGACCCCTGATCTGTGTGCTACTTTGTGCCTGTAGGTTTGCACTCAGCAGAAAAAGCAAACCGCACCAGAAAAGTCGCCGTGTCATCTTTTGTAAGAATCGGTCTTTTTTCATAATACATAGATTTTATTACATACAATTGTGAAGTGTCCGGCAAACTTATTCATATGTTTGATTTTCTGCATCAATTCCGATTACAACATAAGTACTACTGAAATCTTTTCCGGTTACATCAGGAGTTTCTCATCTATATTATAATGACTTGATAATTAGCAGGCTATTTTGATAAAAGTTACAGGATGGTAACATGTATATTCCGGGAAATGATGTATTAAATAATCGGGCAACAGGAAGTTACTTTCGGGGTTATTGTCTATCTTTGAAGACCTATTAAGATCTGATCGTATGAAACACTTGCACAAACTACTACCTTTCTTACTGTTATTTGTATGTTTCCCCTCTGTTTCGGCACACTGGCAACATCCGGTGATCAACCATTCCCGGAAAGACTATCAGGGGGGTACTCAAAACTGGATGATCTCTCAGCACGACAATGGATGGATTTATGTAGCCAACAATAAGGGGTTGCTGGAATATGACGGGGTGAGCTGGAACCGGTATCCGATGGGAAATGTAAAGAGCAGATCGGTACAAGTGGGCAGTGATGGAAAGGTATATATCGGTGGAATGGGCGAATTTGGTTATTTTACTCCCAATGCGCTGGGTGGGCTCACGTATACGAATCTTTCCGACAGTATTTCCCGTCATCGTTATATCGGTATCATCTGGAACATTCATCAGGTAGGTGATGTGGTCTATTTCCAGTCGGAGCGTACCCTGTTTCGCTGGGATGGAAGTGATGTCACTTTCATACCTTCTCCTTCGGAGATCAGGCATTCGGCGGTCTTCAACAACCGGTTCTATATTGCTAATGCGGAGGGTATCTGCCTGCTTAATGGAGATACATTCTCCCTGCAGGTGAATACTTCCTCTACCGCTTCTTATAAGATCGTCGGACTGTTTCCGCTGGGGGAAGATCTTCTGGTCGTAACAGCCAGAGACGGATTGTTTGTCTACAAGGATTCTTCACTGAAGCCTTACCGGAGTGCAGCAGATCCTTTCCTCCGGGCCAATCCCCTCTTTTGCGCTGCTGTCAGAGATTCTCTGCTGGCGTTGGGGTCTGTGCAGGATGGGGTGCTGATCATGGATATGGCAGGTGGAAAAACAGAAAAGATCTCTATTGATCGCGGACTTCAGAACAAGACTGTGCTGGGTATGGCTTTCGATCGGGAAGGAGACCTGTGGCTGGGGCTCGACAACGGGCTGGATTGTGTGCAACTGACCTCTTCTCTTTTTTCTCTCTATGGCAATACAGCGGTGATCGGTTCGGGATATGCTTCCATACCTTATCAGAGGCGTATGTATCTGGGTACCAATCAGGGACTTTATCATATGCCTTTGCCCGACAGCAACGAACCGGAGAGCGAAATGATCTTTGTCCCGGGTACGTCAGGGCAGGTCTGGTCCCTGGAGGTATATGATGATAAGTTGTTCTGTGCGGCAGACAATGGCCTTTTTATCATTGATGACCGCCGGAGTACACAGATCCCGGGTACGCGTGGTATCTGGTCTGTGGTTGCTTTCGATCATCGGGAGGATGTGTTGCTGGCAGGAAGTTACAGTGGGTTGTATGTATTGAAAAACACCCAGGGGCAGTGGCAGGTATCGCATCGGATCGATGGCTTTCTGCATTCGTGTAAGACGCTGTTTGCAGAGTCGCCTGGAGTTGTGTGGGTAGCCAATAAGGGACAGGGTATCTTCCGGATCACTTTGTCCGATGATCTGACTCAGATCCTGCGTATCAAGAACTACAGTCATCCGCCGATCTCTCCGTCTTATGACTCTCACATCACCCGCATGGGTGATGAGATCGTGCTGGTGACCCATGCAGGGCTGTATCGGTACGATCAGATCCGTGATGAGATCGAGAGATACGGATGGCTGGAAAAGTTACTCCAGGAAGATCAGCCTTGTACCTATATCCATCAGGATACTTACGGTGACATCTGGTATGTAGTGGAAAGTACCCTGAAACTGATCCGGTTTGATCGGGAGACAGGTAAATTTGTCCGGAAAGGCCATGAAAGTTACCTGAAGGGGTCTATGATCGAATATTTCGAGGATATTCGTTTGTGGAAGGAAGATCAGGCTGTAGTAGGTACGGAGGATGGATTTTCTTTGTTGCGTTTCCGTGAATCTTCCCGGAAGCATTCTCCCGTGCACCTGCAGATCCGTAAGGTATATCTGAGTGGCGGGAAAGACTCGCTGATCTATGGGCGCAATTATCAGTACGATGAACAGTCGGTCACTATCCCTTATACGCATAATTCGTTACGTATCGAATACAGTGCGGCCAATTTTGACCCTTCCCAGGCTTCTCTGTATACCTATCGGCTTACGGGACCGACAACGGATGAATGGAGCGATCTGACAGAGAATGTACGCAAGGAGTACACGGGACTCAGAGAGGGAACCTATACCTTCCTGGTCAGACTGATGACACAGGATGGTGTGGAGCCTGTCCAGGCTTCTTTCTCGTTTGTTGTATTGCCTCCCTGGTATCGTACCTGGTGGGCATATGTCCTGTATGCAGTAGCAGGGATGGGCTTTTTCTGCTATCTGTACAGGCGTCTGGTAAGGAGCCGGAAACTTCTCCTGCAACAGAAGGAACTGGAGATGATACGCCAGCAGCAGGAGTTTCGCGAACAGAGTGCTCTGAAAGATGAGAAGATCGATCTGCTGCGGGACGAGAACCTGCGGCTCGAACTTCAGCATAAAGCCGATGAGCTGATACGGACTACATTGAATATCATGCGTAAGAACGAAGTGTTGCAGGCCATACGTAAAGAAGCGGTGGGCATCACAGGAGCGGTGAAAGAGGAAAACCTGGTTGCTATCCGCCGGAAAGTACTGCGGTTGATCGGTCAGATCGATAGCAACCTTGAACACGACAATGATCTGGCACAGTTCCAGACTACTTTTGATTCGGTACATCGGGATTTCTTCCGTACACTGGACCGGCGTTTTCCGGATCTCAACAAAAAAGATAAAATGTTGTGTGCCTACATACGGATGGATCTGCTTTCCAAAGAGATTGCTCCGCTGCTCAATGTGTCGGTACGTGGGGTGGAGATCAGCAGGTACCGGCTGCGTAAAAAACTAAAACTTGCTGAGAAGGAGAATCTGGCAGAGTTCCTGCACCGGATCTCCGGGTAACCACTTACACGGATGTTTTCCGGGAATAGAGATACAGGATGTTTGCAGGCTGTTAAGACTAAATAAGTTACAGGTTTTGGTCATCAGCCGTAGCCTGTTTATATTTGCAGCCCATTTAAAGCTAAGATACCATGCGTTGTTATCCGTTTTTCTCTGTTTGTTTGTTCGTTGTATGTCTGGTTTCTATACAGGCCTGCGGGCCACAGGTTTCAGATCCTGTAGTAAATCATCAGTTGTCTCAATTATTGGAAAAAAAGGATCTCTTCCGTTTGCGGGAAGAGCTTGTCCCGGCAAAGAATAAATTATCTCCCGACAGATGGCTTTTTTATCAGGCACATTGCAACCATGCTTTTGGCAAGGAAGACGCATCCAATGCACAGATCCGCGTCTTGTTTGATACATACGGTCATTTGCTCCCGGATACCCTGAAGAAAGAACTGTTGGAAATACAGGCTCAGAACTACAGTCGCCTGTTCAGGTATGCGGAGGCTGCCGATACGTATTTTCAGCTGATTCATGAGTACGCTGAGGTAGCAGATAGTACGGAAGTAGAGGCTTATCGAAATGTGCTGGCACTCTGGCAGCCTATACGGGATGTGCTTCCGCAGCAGGTGGTAAAGAAAGAAGATGTAAAGATCCGTCTGATCAGGGAGGGGGATTATTACCGCATACCTGTGACCTGTGGAGGCGTGACAGAAGAATTGATCTTCGATACGGGAGCCAATCTGTCGACCGTCAGTGAATCGATTGCAACACAGGTGGGACTCACGCTTTATGATACGGAGATTGAGGTAGCCACCTCTACTACCATTAAGGTACAAAGCCGTCTGGGGGTGGCGGATAGTCTCTGGCTGGGTCACCTGCTGGTAGAGAATGTGGTGTTCCTGGTGATGCCGGATGAGGTGCTGTACATTGAACCGATAGATTTTTATGTAAAAGGAATCATTGGTTTTCCGGTCATGTATCAGATGGAAGAGGTGCATCTGTATAAGAATGGAGAGTTAGGAGTTCCGGCCAGGAGAGAGGACAGGGAATTGAACAATCTTTTTCTGGATCATCTTCATCCGATAGTAAGGCTTTATTCGGGTGGAGAGAGTCTGTTGTTTACCTTAGATACAGGTGCGGCTCATAGTGAACTGTACGGGAAATATTACAGAGAGCATGAAGAGTATATCAAAGAAAATGCGGAACTTACCCAAGGGCAGCGCGGAGGAGCCGGAGGTATGGAACAGGTCCGGAAATATGTATGGAAAGATTTTCCTTATACGTTGGGAAGTAGCAGTGGAACACTCTCTGAGGTATCCATAATAGATGGAGAGTATGTTTTTGCTGATCCGTATGACGGTAATCTGGGACAGGATGTATTCGGACACTACGATAAGCTGATCTTTAATTTCCGGGAGATGTATGTGGATGTGGAATAACAGGTGGTATCTTTTCTCAGTAACGTCTTGTTTTCACTATTTTACTATACTACCTGTCGTTTTCAACTCCGCTGCAACACCAGCAGGCTTTCCGGTCCCATATTGAAAAGGAGGTCCAGGATACTGAGGTCGGACAAGAAACCGTGTCGGTCTTCAAACACCTGGTAATAGGGTACGATCGTAAACTCCGGATCGTTTCCTTTCTTCGGATGAATGGCCTCCCGTAGGTCTCTCTCCCGCGGTCCGAATGCTTTCCGGTACTCTCCGGTGCGCCGCATATCCGGTTGCAGATCGATCAGCTCGCAGATCGAATGGCAAAGGCTTTCGTTGAAATCGGTGAGAAATTCAAACTTCTGTTCGTAAAACGGTTGCAGGTCCTCCCGGTAATACTCAAAGAAAGGTGTGCTGTTGTAAGCAGATTCAATGGCGTTCCAATGCTGATGCCGCCAGTGGCCATGATCCGAGATGCGTATGTCCTTCATCGGGCATTTGAGCGTATCGGGCTTCACAATAGGTACGGTGAGTGCCAGTGTTCCGTTGGGGCCGGCCAGCGTACAGCGGTTGCGGTAGGTCTGCTTCAGGTAATGATCGTATTGCTCTATGCGGATGTGTCCGTAGTGATAGAGCTTGCTGTACCAGGAGACCGGTGCCATGTAGGCCGAACTGAGGTAGGCGGTATGTTGGGGAAAACGGGGTGGCATCTGTTGTGTCGGGGATTGGGTTTGAAATAATGTATCAGTTGACGCGGGTAAGTATCCGTTTCCAGCGGTATCCGCCCAACGGTCCGGTTGCCGGTTCTTTGGAAAACCACACGAATGCCGGCTTGCCGATGAGGTGATCTTCCGGCACAAAACCAAACAGGCGCGAGTCGGTGAGGTTGGCCGCGTGGTTGGAGGCAATCCAGTAATAATCACGGGTGAAGCAACAGTAGGGAGAGGCCACTCCATCTACATAAAGCGTATCGCCACGTATCTCCGCGTCGCGATTCTCATGTACTTTCAGTGTATTGCGCATCAGTTCCATGTTCCAGGGGTATATTTTGATGGTTTTTCCCTTTCCGGGTACCATCAGGTGGTAGGCGATCTCTTCCTGCGTCTGTAGAGGAGTGATCCATGCTTCCGGTTGCAGTTCCTGGCAGATCAGGTAGTATTCGTACCGGCTCAGGCTGCGTACATACAGGCTGTCATCTTCGCCCATGCGTTCGCTGTTGTCGATAGAGAGCCGGGTGAGCAGGGAGTCTAACCGGGACTCTTTTTCCCGCGGATAGGTATACAGGGCTTTCTGGTCGGGTCCGGTTACCGAAGGGGAGGTGACTACAAAGAAAAGCGAATCTAACAGTACCGTATCGCCCGGACTTCCTACACAACGACCGATGAAAAGGGCACGCTGGTCGATGACCGGGTGTTTGAGGTCTGCCGGATTGTTGAAGACCACGATCTCTCCGTTGCGCACGGCGCGCTCTTTCCAGCGACGGTAAGGGAAATATTTCATCAAAGGCAATCGCAGGCCATAGCTCCATTTGTTCACCACGATCCGGTCGCCGGGGTAGAGCGTGTTTTCCATACCGGAGTAGGGGATCAGACAGGAAGAACCTACGAACCCATTCAGCAACAGGGCTACGCCTACTGCCACTCCGACTACGATCAACCACTTTACTCCGGAACGAAACATGAAGGGATTTACGATTTACGGATTTACGATTTACGATTTGTATTACTTCTCATATCATAGGAAATGGGTATGCTTATGCTTTTTGTGAATAAGGATCGGATAAAGATAATGAAAAACAGGTGATATAGAACAACATCTGATCTTAATTCCGGCTTTTTATCGCGGAACTATGAACCGATTTACGAACGTACCAACGGTCGACGCAGTCAATCGAAGATCGGCGTAGCCAACCAACTGCCTGAGCTGTCAACCAACGGTTGGCAAAGCTGCTTACGATGGTAGCAGTCTGTATTCTCTATATAAAGAAATGGCTTCTGTCTGATTGATCAGTAACGAAAGTACACCTTATAGATTTTGTCTCTGACTTCAATCGTACATCGTACATCAGTACATCGTAAATCATTTCATTTTCTTAAAGATCCGGTTCCAGCGTATTTTTCCGTCGAACCATCCCTTTTCCTGATTGAGTGACAGCCATACCACGATGGGTTTTCCTACGATATGGTCTTCCGGAACAAATCCCCAGTAACGTGAGTCGAGGGAGTTGTTGCGGTTGTCGCCCATCATCCAGTAATAGTCCATCCCGAAGGTATAGGTGTCGGTCTTTACATCGTTGATATAGATACCGTCCTGTTTCACTTCCAACTTATTGCCTTCGTAGGCTTGTATACAGCGTTCGTAAAAAGGCAGGTTGTCTTCGGTCAGGCTGATGGTGGCCCCTTTATACGGTATCCACACCGGGCCGTAGTTGTTGCCATCCCAGTGTGTATGGAGATTGAGTGGAAACATTTCTCCTGCTATCTGGGGTGTCAGGATAATGTGGGCGATCAGGGCACTGCGGCCACTCAGGTCACGGTGCATTTCCGCTGTCAGGGGCAGCTGGTAGATGGGGCAATACTCCCCTTTGTCATTTTTAGCATCAAGTCCCAGCGGTGCCAGGGAGGGTCCCGCGGAACGACCCACCAGGTAGCGTTCCGACTTACTGATACCCAGGTCGTCCAGAAGCTGCTCCGGGATCTGTGCTCCGGTGGTCTGTACCAGATAGGAGAATTGCACCCCTTCCGGATTTTCAGAGATCCGGTTGTTGATGTAGAGTTGTGTATCCCGTATCTCCAGCGTGTCTCCCGGCAGTCCCACGCAGCGTTTCACGTAGTTCTCCCGTCTGTCTACCGGACGCACCACCACCTTGCCGTAGTTTTGCGGATAGGAGTGGATCAGGTTGCGCCCCGCGGCATAATACAGGTCGTATACCGTACGTTGCTGGGCACGGGTCAGGCTGTCCATATCTATCTGTTGGCTGTACATTCGTTTTCCCTCTTCGTATACCAGTCCCTGGTAGTCACGCCCCTGGTGATTCAGCGCTACGGTATCTCCGGCCGGGAAATTGAATACCACAATGTCGTTGCGCTTCACTTTTCCAAGGCCGGGTACGCGTTTGTAGTCCCACCGGGGCCATTCGATATACGATTTGGTGTTCACTACCGGCAGGGTGTGCTGGGCCAACGGCATGGAGAGGGGGGTCTGAGGCACACGGGGTCCGTAGCTCAGCTTGCTCACGTACAGGAAGTCGCCCACCAGCATGGTCTTTTCCATGGAGGAAGAGGGGATCTGGTAGTTCTGGAACACGAAGATATTGACGAAGTAGACAGCCACCAGTGCAAACACGATGGCGTCTACCCAGCTCATGACTCCGCGTACAACCGGGTTCTCTGAGTGTTTCCAGAAAGTCCACGGGATTTTCTTACTGATGTATATGTCAAAGATGAAAGGAAGTACAAGGAGTCCCAGCCAACTCTTTACCCACAACAGGAAGAGAAGGTATAAAACCGTAACAAGGACAAATCTGATCCATTGCGCGCGTGTTGCTTTTCTCATGATTCGGACGGATTTAGGATTGTAAGAACGGGAACAGATCACTCATTCCCAGCATACCCTCTTTGTTGGCCGTGTATTCCGCGGCCAGTACGGCTCCCAGCGCGAAACCGCTGCGGTTCTTGGCGTCGTGGGTGATGCTGATGATATCTGCTTCGGATTCGTAGCGGATGGTATGGATACCGGTCACTTCTCCTTCCCGGATCGATTCGATCGGCAGCTCGGCAACGTCGGTGGTCTTTTCATTCACCCACTTTTCCTTGCGTTGTATGTGTTCCAGGATGCCTTCGGCTAAGGTGATGGCGGTGCCGCTGGGAGCATCGAGCTTATGGATGTGGTGGGTCTCACTCATGCTTACATCGTATTCGGGAAACGGGTTCATGATCCCGGCCAGGTAGCTGTTTACCGCTGAGAAGATGGCTACTCCCAGACTGAAGTTGGACGACCAGAACAGGGTTTTTCCGCCTGTGGTACACAACTGCCGGATCTCTTCTCCATGCTCTTCCATCCATCCTGTGCTGCCGGATACGACTTTCACCCCGGCATCGAATGCCCTCAGGTAGTTGATGTAGGCTACGGTAGGGTTGGTAAACTCAATGGCTACGTCCGCCGAGCGGAACGCATCGGAGGCGAAATCCTCCGGATTGTGGACATCGATGATGCAAACGATCTCGTGTCCGCGGCGCAGAGCGATCTTTTCGATCTCTTTGCCCATTTTACCGTAACCTATCAGTGCGATTTTCATTGTTTTGTTGATTTTTAAATATTTATTCTTCTTCATTTCTTTGCTCCGCCGAAGAAACGAAGCAAAGAAAGACGAAGGGATTTACGATTGGACGATTTACGATTTACGATTGAAAACACCTTGTGTAACGTATGATTTACGTCTTTTCGCAGGATAAACTCGTTTCGCTCAAACAGATTTGCTCTTTTGTCGCCGTATATTTGCACTTCGTTTACGCTGCAAGACCAAAGGCGACGGTATGCCTGTTCCAGGCGTGTTGCGGATGTATGTGACTACGCTGGGGTGGCGGAACGTCGGTTGATTTCTTTCAACGTCGGTTGTCTGGACCATCTTCAGTCGGGTTACAGGCTTTTTACGTGTAGCTGCGAAGACCCATGTTTCCATGCTTACCATGAAGGAATGTTTCTGATACGTAGATCTTCTTCATTGTACATTTACATTGTGTACATCTATATTTTGTAGCTCCTACCTCTTACCTCTTACCTCTTACCTCGTAAATCGTAAATCGTAAATCGTAAATCGTAAATCTCTTTATTTGTCTATCATTGAACGGCAAAGATAAGATTTTTATTATATTTGTGGAAACGATTCATTGCCTGTTTGATTTTATCATGATTTTTTAAGGAGGAAAGCGGGTAGGGATCGGTTCCGGGGCTGTGGCTGGTTGTATGTGAAAGGTGCGCTGGCCAGGCAGACCGGAGGTATCATTAACCTGATTATGTACTATGCTATGGAAAGTCTGATACAGTATGTATGGAAGCATAAGTTGTTTCCGGTTTCTACCCTTCGTACTACCTGCGGCCAGCCGGTCGAGGTGTTGCATCCCGGTTTTTCCAACCCTCACGCGGGGCCTGATTTCCTGCAGGCCAGAGTGCGTATCGGTGATACCACCTGGGCCGGCGCGGTGGAGGTTCACTGTCGTTCTTCCGACTGGAAACGTCACCGGCATTCCTCCGATCCCGCCTACCGCGCGGTGATCCTGCACGTGGTGGAGAAGGCCGATTGTGAAATCTTTATCGGTGAAAAGGGACAGAAACTCCTTCAACTGGAGCTTTCTGTTCCCGAACATATCCGCCGCAATCACCAGGCGTTGCTGGAGGCCGACCGCCGGCCCCGCTGTCAGCCGGTACTGGATCGGCTCACCTCTCTGGATATGCGTGGTTGGTTCACTACCCTGCAGGTGCTGCGGCTGGAGCGGAAAGCCACTCGCATCCTGGATTGGCTTCACGATACGGTCTGGCACTGGGAAGATGTGCTGCTGATGAATCTGGCGCGTAATTTCGGTTTCGGTGTCAATGGCGATGCCTTTGATCTCTGGGCACGTAAACTCCCTTTCGAGGGGATAGATAAGCATCGGGACGATCCGGTGCAGGTAGAGGCGCTTTTGTTTGGTACGGCCGGACTGCTGGAGAAAGAGCCGGAGGCAGACGATGCCTACTACCGTCTTCTACAGAAAGAGTATCGTTTTCTACGTCATAAGTTCCGCTGCCAGCCCATGCAGGTGGTTCACTGGAAGTTCCTGCGTCTGCGTCCGGTGAATTTTCCGCACCTCCGCATCGCGCAACTGGCTGTACTTTGCCGCCAGCGGCGTGGACTGCTCTCCCGGGTGCTGGAGACGGAAAGCCTGGCAGAGGTGAAGACGCTCTTCGATGTGCAACCTTCGTCCTATTGGGATACACACTATACATTCGGAAAAGAGAGCCCCCGGCGCACCAAACGATTGGGAAGCCGTTCGCTGGATCTGTTGGTGATCAATACAGTGGTGCCTTTTCTGTATACCTATGGCATGCAGACCGGCGAAGAACACCTGTGCGACCGTGCCCAGTATTTTCTTGAGTCTCTGCCTGTGGAGGACAACCGCGTGGTGCGTAGCTGGAAGGAGGTCGGTGTGGAGGTGAGGGACGCAGCCGCTTCACAGGCCATTCTGGAGTTGCAACAGACGTACTGCGACAGGGATAGCTGCCTCTCGTGCCGGTTCGGATATGAATTTATCCGTCGCGACGATCCCTGGGACACCTCCTCCTCCGGAATCTGAAATACTCTTTAAACCTTTTGGTGTGTCTGTTTGTTGGCACCATGAAATAAAACAGTATCTTCTAAGGTAGTAGGTATAGGGTATGAAAAAGATGTCTGGCGTTGTAGGGGTTTTGATGGGGGTATGGGGGCTGTGTTCTCTCTCTTTCACGCGTATGATGGAAGAGAAGGCGGTGCGGATGACCAATCCCGCGTCTGTTTCTGTACAGATCCGGGAGCCTTTCCCTCAGTTTATGGATTCTTTTCTCTGTAGTGCCTCGTTTCAGTATGGCCGCGTCTGTTTTCCGCTGGCAACTCCCTTGTTATTGTATATAGACGAGGAAGAGGTCCATCTTCCCTATACCCGGGAAAGGTGGCTTCTGATCGGGCGCGACTATATAGATACCACGGGGCGTACGGACGGATATTTTATCCGATATACCGAGGAAACTGCACATCGCAGGATGCTGACCGGCGGCTATCCCGACTCCGAGACGTTGATAGAACTTACTTTCGAATATCTCGACGACGATAAGTGGTATGTGACGGATGCCTACAACGATTGTTACTACAGCGGCGTACGTACCCTGGCCGATATGGAGCAGGCTAAGCGGCGCATTGCCGAAGAAAACCGCCGTTTCATCGCTTTGTATCCCTGACACACCCTTTTCGCATTATTTTTAACAACCCCACCGGCCTTGTTATCATTTATTTAGTAAACTAATCACTACCTTTGTCTGATTAACTAAAGAAACCATTCGTTATGGATTTAAAAAAATATATACTTCTTTGTTTGTTGACCGTTTTTTCTGTCTGTGGCGCAAAAGGGGAGGCTGTGCAACAGGAAGATTTTACTGCTTTCTTAGACCGGTTCACCACCAGTGCCGCTTTCCAGTACAAGCGTGTGCGCTTTCCGCTGGTTACTTCTATCGTTTTGCTCGACGACGATGGGGAGACGGAGCATACCTATCCTTTCACCCGTGAGAAATGGGCATTGCTCGATATCGAAATGCTGACCCCGGATCATATCGAAATGGAAGACGGGAGTGTATTTGTGGCGCGCTACCTCACAGATGAGCCCGACCGCAAGGAGTTCGAAGCCGGCTACCAGGAGTCGGAACTTATTCTCCGGGTGATCTTCGACCGCATCGGAGGAGAGTGGTACGTGACAGACGGCTATTTTTCCTGGTACGGATACGATCTGCCTCCCGCTGAGCTGGATCAGACCGTAGCGGGCATTGGTGAGGACAATGAAATATTTGCGGAGGCTTATCCCTGAGAAGGATCAGACAGGTGCTTTCATGTGTGGTATCAAAAAAAGGTCTTTTGCCTGGAAGATCACTATCGATCCATATTCTGTTAGCCAGTAGAAATGTGGTATATGATTGGTTTATAAGCATAACCACAAAATGAGCTTCTGTTACTTTCTCTATAGATCAAGGGGTTAGCTGTAGAGACGCATACTTGCGTCTCCGCGATGTACGTCCAATAAAAACATGGTATATGTGTTCATTCGGCGTGCTGAGACGCAAATATGCGTCTCTACAGGTGTATTGGACCCAAGGTGATGGTTTTATTTCTTTTCGGTCTTCTCCTTTTCGATCATCTGCCCGTATTCGTCCAGACGCTTTTTACAAAGCTGTTCTACCAGTTTGCTTAATGCTTCTATCTTCTGGGTAAGGACTTCGCAATCTTCCGGGGTAACTACAAATTTCGGATTGTAGCGGCCTTCTACATAGGCGGCTTTCAGCAGTTCAAAAAGACGTTTTTCTTCCGCGGTATTACAGGGGAATATCTGTACAAAGCCGGGAGAGTATTTCCTGACCGAGTCGATCAGCTTTCGCAGGTTGTGCTGTTTGTTGTTCTGTAAGGTGTAGGTCAGGCGCACAGTATAGAAGAAGTTTT